>CANPBB010000156.1 GCA_947572235.1 uncultured Clostridia bacterium | reverse complement strand
CCCCGCCGCCTTTGTCACTTACATCCGCGCTATCCTTCTGCGGGACACCGGGGCAGCGATTTCCCCCTTCAATGCCTTTCTGCTGCTCCAGGGAGTGGAGACCCTGTCCCTTCGGGTGGAGCGACACGCCGAAAACACAAAAAAGGTGGTAGAGTACCTGGCCAACCATCCCCAAGTGGAGAAGGTCAACCACCCCAGCCTGCCTGAACATCCCGACCATACCCTGTATGAGAAGTATTTCCCCAACGGCGGCGCGTCCATCTTTACCTTTGAGATCAAGGGCGGGCAGACGGAGGCCCACAAGTTTATCGACAATCTGGAGATTTTCTCCCTGCTGGCCAACGTTGCGGACGTTAAATCCCTTGTCATCCATCCTGCTACCACCACCCACTCCCAGCTCTCTCCCGAGGAGCTGCTGGATCAGGGCATCAAGCCCAACACCATCCGACTGTCCATCGGCACTGAACATATCGACGACATCATCGCTGACCTGGAAAAAGGTTTTGCCGCCGCAGCGCAGAAATAAGAGGAGAAATCTATCATGTCCAATATCTATACATCTGCCGACCAGCTGATCGGCAAAACGCCCTTGCTGGAACTGACCCACACGGAAAAGGAGGCGGGAGCAAGAGCCCGTATTCTGGCCAAGCTGGAGTATTTCAATCCCGCCGGGTCGGTAAAAGACCGCATTGCCAAAGCGATGATCGACGAGGCGGAGGCCGGCGGAAAGCTGAAACCTGGCTCCACCATCATCGAGCCTACCTCCGGCAATACGGGAATTGGGTTAGCCTCCGTGGCGGCAGCAAGGGGCTACCGCATCATCATTACCATGCCGGAAACCATGAGCGTGGAGCGCCGCCAGCTGATGAAAGCCTACGGCGCGGATCTGGTTCTTACCGAAGGATCCAATGGGATGAAAGGGGCCATCGCCAAGGCGGAGGAGTTGGCAAAAGAGATTCCCGGCAGCTTTATCCCCGGCCAGTTTGTCAACCCGGCCAATCCCGCCGCCCACCGCTCCACCACCGGCCCGGAGATCTGGACAGATACCGACGGCGCGGTAGACATCTTTGTGGCGGGCGTGGGCACCGGCGGCACTATCACCGGCGTGGGGCAGTATTTGAAGAAGCAAAACCCGGCAGTGAAAGTGGTGGCGGTGGAGCCTAAGGACTCCCCTGTCCTCAGCGAGGGCCGCTCTGGGGCCCATAAAATACAGGGCATCGGGGCGGGCTTTGTGCCGGAGGTTCTGGACACCGCTGTCTATGACGAGATCATCCCCGTGTCCAACGAGGACGCCTTTGCCGCCGGGCGGCTGGTGGGACGCAGGGAGGGCATCCTGGTGGGGATTTCCTCCGGGGCGGCGCTCCACGCGGCCATCCAGCTGGCAAAACGACCGGAAAACGCGGGGAAGACGATTGTGGCCCTGTTCCCGGACACCGGCGACCGCTACCTGTCCACACCGCTGTTCGCCGGCTGAACATGAGACGAACACGCCGGTACTTTCACCGGCGTGTTCACACTCAGAAAGGATATTACTATGATTTACGCAGACAATGCGGCTACCACCAAAATGAGCGGGGCCGCGGCCAACGCTATGACCGCCTGTATGCAGGACACTTGGGGCAACCCCTCCAGCCTGTACAGCCTGGGGCAGAGAGCAAAGGAGGCCCTGGAGGACGCAAGAGAGCGAATCGCCGCCTGTATCGGGGCGTCTCCCAAGGAGATTACTTTCACCTCTGGAGGCAGCGAGGCGGACAACCAGGCCATCCGCTCCGCCGCCCAGCTGGGGGCCCGAAAAGGAAAGCGGCACATTATCTCCACCGCCTTTGAGCATCACGCCGTTCTGCACACGCTGAAAAGGCTGGAAGGCGAGGGATTCGAGGTGGAACTGCTCCCAGTCGGAGCCTTGGGCACCGTCACCGCCCAACAGGTTTCGGAGGCCATTCGGGAGGACACCGCCCTGGTGACAATCATGTACGCCAACAACGAGATTGGCTCCGTCCTGCCTGTTTCGGAGATCGGCGCGGTGTGCCGGGAGCGGGGGGTCATCTTCCACACCGACGCGGTACAGGCGGCGGGACATCTGCCCATCGACGTCAGGGCACAGAACATCGACCTGCTGTCCCTATCCGCCCACAAGTTTCATGGACCCAAAGGAATTGGCGCGCTCTACGCCCGGCAGGGCGTGCCCTTGACCAATCTGATTGAGGGCGGGGCTCAGGAACGGGGCAAGCGGGCGGGGACGGAGAATGTCCCGGCCATCGCGGGCATGGCGGCGGCGCTGGAGGAATCCTGCTCTCATATGGCGGAAAACGCCGCCAGGGTCTCCGCTCTGCGGGATAAGCTCATTTTCGGTCTCTCCCGGATTCCCCGCTCCGCCCTCAACGGCGACCCGGTAAACCGTCTCCCCGGCAACGTCAACTTCTGCTTTGAGGGCATTGAGGGGGAGAGCTTGCTCCTGCTGCTGGATGACCGGGGCATCTGCGCCTCCTCCGGCTCGGCCTGCACCTCCGGGTCTCTTGACCCCAGCCACGTTCTGCTGTCCATTGGGCGGCCCCACGAGGTGGCCCACGGCTCCTTGCGGCTGTCATTGTGCGAGGAGAACACCGAGGCCGATATCGACGCGATTTTGAAAGCCGTCCCTGAAATCGTGACCTATCTCCGCAATATGTCGCCGCTGTGGAAGGATAAAGTCAGTGGGAAACGGGCATTCGTTCTGTAGGAGGATTTTGTTATGGCACTTTACAGTGAAAAGGTAATGGATCACTTTCGGAATCCCCGGAACGTGGGTGTGA
>CANPBB010000155.1 GCA_947572235.1 uncultured Clostridia bacterium | reverse complement strand
TCAAAGATGAGCCGCAGGTCGGCAATTTTAAACCGGCGCATGGCGGTGCGCTCCAAGCCCATGCCGAAGGCCCAGCCGGACCACTCCTCCGGGTCGATGCCGGCCATGCGCAGCACATTGGGGTGGATCATCCCGGCGCCCAAGAGCTCGATCCAGCCCTCGCCCTTGCAGGTGGGGCAGCCCGCGCCGCCGCACTTGTGACACTGCACGTCCATCTCGCAGGAGGGCTCGGTAAAGGGGAAGTGGTGGGGGCGGAAGCGGGTGACGGTGCCCTTGCCGAAGAGCTCCTCAGCCAGCAGGTTCAGCGTGCCCTTCAGATCGGCCATGGTGACGTTCCGGTCGATGACCATGCCCTCCACCTGGTGGAACATGGGGGAGTGGGTGGCGTCCACCTCGTCCTTCCGGTAGACCCGGCCGGGGGCGATGATGCGGATGGGCAGGTCCATGGTGTCCATGGCCCGCACCTGCATAGGGGAGGTTTGGGAGCGGAGCATCACCCGGCTGTCCTCATCGAAGTAGAAGGTGTCCGACCAGTCCCGGGAGGGGTGGCCCTCCTCGGCGTTGAGCCGGTTGAAGTTCAGCTCGGCCAGCTCCACCTCGGGACCGTCCAGCACGGTGAAGCCCATGCCCACAAAGATGTCCTTGATCTCGTCCAAGGCGATATACATGGGGTGCTTGTGGCCCTGCTTGACGGCCTTGCCGGGAACGGTGACGTCGATGGCCTCCGCCTTCAGCCGATCCTCCAGAGCGGCGGCCTGGAGCTTCTCCGCGCACTGCTCAACGGCGGTCTCCACCGCGGCGCGAACCTCGTTGGCCAGCGCGCCCATAGCGGGCCGCTCCTCGGCGGAGAGCTTGCCCATCTGCTTGAGCACAGCGGTAAGCTCCCCCTTCTTCCCGAGGTACTTCACCCGCAGGGCGTCCAGCTCCGCCGCCGACTTAGCCTCCGCCAAGGCGGAGAGGGCCTCGCTTTTGATTTTGGCTAACTGTTGTTTCATGGTTTATTTGACTCCTTTTGTTCTTAGGATGAAATTAGCTGAATTAGGAACTCCTCATTCCAAATTGGACACAAACCGCCACCGCATCGAGCACGCCCACACCTTCGTACCGGGATAGGCCCCCTCTTCCCCCTCCTCGCACCAGCCGTCGCTGAAGAACACCGTGGCGTCCCGCACCCGGCAGGCAGCCTCTATGAGGACGGAGCAGCCGTGGGTGCTGTTGGGGCGCAGGTTTAGGGCCTGGACGCCCTCGAACACGATCTCGATGGAGGGCGTCCAGTCGCAGTGGAACAGCATGGTTATCTGCCGCACTTGATCCGAGGCCAGCATCCCGCCGGAATCCTTCTTGGAGCCGCTGATATAGTTCAGAGACACTATCACGGTATCGTGAAAGCTGTGGGCCTCTGCCAGCAGGCGCTCCGCCTCCGCTTCCGTGGTCACATAGTTCCAGTTGGGGAGCCGGGAGCACACCGGGGGGTATGCCGTCTCCGTCAGGGGGACCGCCTCGCCCTCCAGCAGCCGCAGCAGCGTCTGCTGGTCCTCCCAGACCCAGGGATAGCCGTGGAAAGCGGCGCCTTTTGGGTCCTCCGGCCGTCGTTTGGGGAAGGGGCTGCGCCGGGGGAGATCGCCGTTGCAAAGGCAGACCCACTCTGCGGGAAACGATGGGTCAATGAACTCCACTTGGCTGCGGTAGCGTCCCGCCTCGTCCGGCAGAGTCTGGGAGTAGAGCCGCAGAAGCCCGTCTTGGACTACGATACACCGCTGAAAGATGCCGGTATAGAGAAGCCCGTACAGCTCCGACTGAAAGCAGCCGTCCAGCTCTGGATCATACACCCGGACACGCATCGCCCCGCCTCCTCTCCGCTCTCAGCCTAACTCTCCCGCTCAAAGCCCAGATACCGGGTGCCTTGGAAGGTCAGCTTTCCCCGATCCCCCTCGGCCAGCAGACCATACTCCCCGCCGCCTACGGCGAGTTCGATCCGGTCCCCGCTCTCCACCTGGAAAGTGGCGTAGTACCACGTGGCGGAGTGGCTGAAACCGTCGTCGTGCCGGTGGCGGCTGACCTCTGTGCGCTTTGTCACCACCGTGGCCTCCACCGTCAGCCGGGGCGAGCGGTTGTTCTTATTCCACTGCCGAAGCGTCTGCGCGATGGCAAAGATGAAGATTCCGGCAATCAGGAAAAACATCAGAAAAAAGACCGCTTCAAACCCGCCTCCGAAAAAGAATCCGTTTCCCATCATCATATCAACACCCTCCTCCAAACCGCAGACACCGCAGAGAAAGCGCAAAAAAATTGCCCTTCCCCCCAGAATCGTAACACTCTGGGACGAAAGGCTCCACCCTCCGCGGTACCACCCGCATTCGCACGGTTGTGCGCGCTCTGACGCCGATAACGAGGCGTTACGCCGTCCCGCTCTCGCGGGCCGCTCCCGGGCGAACCAAGCGCGCGTCCCCTGAGGCGGCTTGCAGCCGATGGCCGCCTCTCTCTGGAAGGTGCGCGGTGCGCTATTTTCCCGTTCGTTGCATTGCTCTTTTTTATATCATATTCTTGGGGAAAATGCAAGGGGGAGTTTTTTTCAGAGTGCGGGGTATTTTTGGTGCCCCGCTGCCGCTCTGCCCCCCTCACCACGACTTGCCCCCGGGACTTGTCAGCTGTTGCGCTGGCTTGGCGCCACAAATGCCGCCATGCCTGCCGGCGGTGTCGGCCGCCCACCCACAGGGGTACACATAGCGCAGCCGTTGGCGGTTCTGCCGCTTACGGATGCGGCGTGCCCCTTGCGGGTATTGCGCGCCCGCCCCGCCGGCATCGGGATGGCCCGTCACCCCCGACGCAGGGTGCGACGCCCCGACGCGCCATCCCCCATCTGCTGAACTCTTCCGATACCCCCCCCCGGGCCCGGGCGCCGGGCGGCGGGCGCGGGGCCCGGGCGCCGGGCGGCGGGGGGGGGGGGGGGGGGGGGGGGGGGGGGGGGGGGG
>CANPBB010000154.1 GCA_947572235.1 uncultured Clostridia bacterium | reverse complement strand
CATCAAAAAATTTCTTTGCCGCCTGATGCAGCAGGATGTCGCTCTCATGCTCGGCCTTGAATTTTTTCGAGTACCCGGCCTTGCGGTAGGCCACATAGACCTCGCGGGTCTTGGCATAGTTGATGATATGCGTTTTCAACACGGCGATCTCGGCCATGCGCTGCTCCGCCGCCTTGATTGTGGCAGACAATTCGTGATAGCGCCCGGTGGCTTCGTCCGCTTTGGCAGTAAGGTCGGCATAATCCAACAGGTCATGCTCTGTCAGATAGTTCAGCGTCTGCGCCATCTGCTTGAGATTGAAGGTCTTGGCCCACCTTGCATACCCGGCCCCCTTGCCCGCCTGGAGCTTGGCCTGAATATCCACCAGCAGATTCACCTTCGACGGATCTGCGCGGCGGATATTTTTGGAAAGCGGGGTGTGCTGTTTTTCTCCGGCGAGGACGGCCAGCAGCGAGGGAATGGAGTAGTCCGCGCCCATGCTGTCCCCGTCCAGCCGGACAAACTGTTTTCCACCCGGCGATTTCAGCCGGATGGATTTGCCACGGGGCGAGACCTCTATACCATCGTTCCGCAGCAGCTGAAGCAGAGCATCCAGGTTGGCGGGCTTCTGCGCGAGGGCCGCGTCAATCGCCATGCGGAGCCGGTCCCGGTGACAGGGCGGCTTACTGCCCAGCCACTTGTTGTAGCTCTTGCCCCGGCGCTTGGGATTTTCCACGATGGAGTAGCCGTTCTGGACGCAGATGGTGTCGTTAAGCCGCCGCACCGCCCGCCCGGAGCCGAGGAAGTCCCGGAATTTCCGGGAGTGGTCCAGGGTGGTGGAGTTCCAGATGATGTGATTATGGATGTGGGCTTTGTCCACATGGGTACAGACAATAAAGGCGTGTTTCCCCTTGGTGAAGCGACGGGCCAGCTCATAGCCCAGGCGGTTGGCCTCCTCCGGGGTAATCTCGCCAGGGACGAAGGATTGCCGGATAGTGTAAGCAATCACATCATCCGCCCCGCGCTTTCTGCCAGTTCTGGCGAGGTGCTGCCGCTTGGACAAAAGAAACTCCGCATCCGCGATCCGGCTGTCGCATTGGTAGCTGGAGATCAGCCTGCCACCGTCCGTCTTGTCAGGATTCTCCACATAGTCGATGATGTCACTGATGGCCTTGCCCACCGTCCGGCCCTTGCCGATGTGCAGGAACATGATACGGGTGGTCGCCATTGGCGGTCTCTCCCTTCAAAAGAAACGGCCCGCCATTGGCAGACCGTTCCAGACTGTGTATTCAGTTTTCGTCGCACCGTTCGGCAATCGCCTCACCCATGAGCCGAATATCCACATCCTCAGAGGGCAGAAGCTCCCGCTTGTAGCCCCCGGTGAGCTTGAAACTCTGATATTCCTCGTACCGGGAGCGCAGTACATCCCGCAGATGCTCCGGGGTCTGGCACAGCCGGGAAGTCACCCAATCACTGTCGCTTTTCCTGCTGCTCCAATCCACCACCAGATGACCCTGGCTGGTAGTCAGCACCTCACAGGAATCATCTTCGGCCAGATAATCCTTGAATACCTCTAACACTTTTTTATAGGTCAGCATGATGAACACCTCTTGATTTGGATTTGATACCAGCATAACCGCACCGGCGATTTTTTGCAAGGATGCGGTCCCACCGCTTATTCCCGATGTGTCGGGAATTGAAAAATTACTTTCTGTCTACGCCGCGCATAGTCCAGAGTTTTCGCCGCCCCGCCCCACCCATGTGTGACGCCGGAGATTACCACGTCGCTCTCCCGGACCATCCACTCATTTCTCCTGACAATGGCGTAGCGGGGCGGCACGTTTTCAAGCGGCGGATAGGTGGTACTGTCATAGCGGGAAATGTCAATCTCCCGGTTGAGGTAAGCCAGCACCAGAATGGCCGTGATGTGGGGATAGACCGCTTTCTGCCGTCTCACCGCTGCCGATGCCAGACTGTCAAAGTCTCCGTAGCCACCGAGGTAGAAGGTGGCCGCGCCGCCCTCTATGAGTGACGGGAGTATTATGTCCAGCCACTTGGAGAAATCGCCGGTCCGATATAGTTTACTGTGGCCGCAGAACGTGACAATCATCCGCATCACCCCCATACCACCATAATACTCCGCAGGAAAGACTATACAAAGTCCGTTCAATTATATACCCTCCCACTTCAAAAGTCCATATAAAGTCTGTCTAATTTTGTGAAGATGGGTAAACTTAAAGAGACTTTTTATGGACGGGAGTGGTATAGATGGATACGCGGAAACAAGTGTCATTGCGTATCCAGCAGCTTTGTGCGGAGCATGGGTATAATATCAATTCTCTGGCAAGAAAAGCTGGCATCCCGCCCACAACGCTGAAAAATATCATATATGGCAACAGTCATAACCCTGGCATTATCACAATCAAACTGCTTTGTGATGGGCTGGGAATTTCTCTTTATGATTTTTTTGATACGGATTCTTTCAAAGACACTGAATTAGAAGATATAGATTAGAAAATGAACAGCCGGGGCAGTCCCCGGCTGTTCATCGTTACTGGAGCTTTGCCAGAGAGGTGAGAATTTTCTGTGCCGCGTCCCACAGCCCGTCATAGCTCTGCCGCAGTTCCTCCAGGTCCGCATCATAAAACCGGCCTGTCTCATGGACGCGGCGGGTGAGCTGGTTGAGGTTGTTGCTGGACCGGCGCAGCAGGGAGACCATCTCCCGCAGCTCCGGCAATTCCAGATTGACCACATAGCCGTCCACGGCCATCTTGCGGAGATATGCCGCCATGTTGGTTGTGCCGAGCTGTTCCATCTTCTGCTCAATCAGCGTCCGTTCCTCCGGCGTGACGCGGAATTTCAGCTGGACCTCCCGCTGACGGTTCGGGGCCTTCACCGCTCCTGCCCCTTGGACTTGGATTTGCCGGGGGCGCTGGGGGCGGCGGAGACGGCAGATTTCTCTTGCAGCTTTTTCTTCACGGAGGGGCGGCGCAGCACCAGGGACTGAAAGCGGTTTTCCTCTTTGAGAATCAGGGCATACGTCCCCTTCCGGCCCTCCAGGGTGGAGAGGGACAGGGACTGGAAGGGGAGCATGGACATCAGCCGGTCCGTGTCCTTGGTCTTGGCCCGCGCCAGGAAGTCCGGGGAGACTTGGGCCATGTAGTGGGTTCCGTTGGGGCTGTTGGGTTCCTGGGCCTTTTGAATCCGTTTCAAAATGTGTTCGGCCTCCGCCTTGATGTCCGCCGCCTTGAGGGGCTGTCTCA
>CANPBB010000153.1 GCA_947572235.1 uncultured Clostridia bacterium | reverse complement strand
CAGATAGCTGGGCCGGAAGTCCTGCCCCCACTGGGAGACACAGTGGGCCTCGTCCACGGCGAGGAGGCTCACCGCCCCGGATTGGGCGAAGCGGAGGAAGGCCGGGGCTGTGAGCCGCTCCGGGGCCACGTAGAGCAGGCGCACCTCCCCCCGGTAGGCCCGGCGCAGCACCTCCCGGTACTCGTCGGCGGAGAGGGAGGAGTTCAGAAAGGCCGCCTCGATCCCCGCCTGCTGGAGGGCGGCCACCTGATCGGCCATCAGGGAGATCAGAGGTGAAAGCACCACCGTCACCCCCGGCAGCAGCAGCGCCGGCAGTTGGTAGCAGACGGATTTCCCCGCCCCGGTGGGCATCACCCCCAGCGCGTCCCGCCCCGATAGGAGGGCGTCAATCAGCGCCTCCTGTCCGGGGCGGAAGCTGCTGTGGCCGAAATAGGTTTTCAGTGCCTGCCGCTTGTCCATATGCCCCTCCTGCCGGCGCCCAAGCCGGGCGGTTTCCCCCCTATTGTACCGGCGGCAGGGGGGAAATGCAAGAGCAAAACCGGAGCGTTTTTTCCAACTGCCGGAAAAAGTGCGCAAATCTGCGCCTATGCACATATTTGCAAGATTTTTCAGAGAGGCAGACCAAACCGCCTCGGGGGAACTGGTGAACTTTGTGCAAAGTGCAAAAGACATATCTGGTTAAAGTAACGATTTCTTGTCAAACATTTCTGTAAAATTGCCGATAGTTTTGTCGAATGCTTTTTCTTGACGGTCTTTGGTGAATAAGAGTATAATAAACTCGTCCAGGAATTTGACTGAGGGGTCAGGGGAGCGCTGTCGAGTTCGGAGAAAATATTGTCATACTATTGCAGAGGGCTGTCCTTCGCCGGTTCTCCGGCCGGGGGCCGCTGCATATAGGAGTGTGGAGGAAATGTATGGCTGAACGTAAAGCGGATCAATTTACATCATACCTGTTCCATGAGGGGAGCACCATCGCTGCCTATGAGTACATGGGCGCGCACCCTGCCGTGGAGGGGGGAGAGGAGGGCTACGTCTTTCGCGTCTGGGCCCCCAACGCCCTGTCGGTATCCGTGGTGGGAGATTTTAACGGCTGGGACCGGGAGCGGCACCCCCTGTCCAAAATAGACCAGAGCCTGTGGGAGGCCTTCGTCCCCGGTCTGAAGCGGTACGATGTCTACAAGTTCTCCGTGGAGGGCCCGGACAAGAAGCTGCACCTGAAGTCCGACCCTTACGGCTTCCACTTCGAGACCCGTCCCGACACCGGCTCCAAGCTCTACGACATCCGGGGCTACCAGTGGGGGGACGCGGCGTGGAAAAAGCACCGCGCAGAGACGCCCATCTACAGCGCGCCCATGAACACCTACGAGGTCCATTTGGGCTCCTGGCGGCAGCGGGACAACGGCGACTTCATCGACTATCGGGACATGGCCCGCCAGCTGGCGGCCTATGTAAAGGACTTGGGCTTCAACTACATTGAGCTGCTGCCTGTCACCGAGCATCCCCTGGACGCCTCCTGGGGCTACCAGTGCACCGGGTACTACGCCCCCACCTCCCGGTACGGCACGCCGGAGGACTTCATGTACTTCGTGGACCACCTGCACCAAAACGGCATCGGCATCATCTTAGACTGGGTGCCCGCCCACTTCTGCAAGGATGAACACGGCCTCTACGAGTTCGACGGGGGCAGCTGCTACGAGTACAGCGACCCCCTGCGCCGGGAGCACAAGAGCTGGGGCACCCACGTCTTTGACTACGCCCGGCCCGAGGTGCGCAGCTTCCTCCTCTCCAGCGCCGCCTTCTGGCTGAAGGAGTACCACATCGACGGCATCCGCGTGGACGCGGTGGCGTCCATGCTCTATTTGGACTACGACCGGCGGGACGGGGAGTGGCGTCCCAACCAGTACGGCGGCAAGGAGCACATAGAGGCCATTGACTTCCTGCGGGATCTCAACAAGACGGCCTTCGCCGTGAACCCCGACGTGCTGATGATTGCCGAGGAGTCCACCGCTTGGCCTTTGGTCACCAAGCCCGGTGACGACGGGGGCCTCGGGTTCAACCTGAAGTGGAACATGGGCTGGATGAACGACATGTGCCACTACCTGAAGATGGACCCTTGGTTCAGACAGTATAACCACAAGGATATCACTTTCTCCATTATGTACGCCTTCTCCGAGAACTACGTCCTGCCCATCTCCCACGACGAGGTGGTGCACATGAAGGGCTCGCTCTTCGGCAAGATGCCGGGGGACACCTGGCAGAAGTTTGCCGGCGTCCGCGGGTTCTACGCCTACATGCTGGCCCACCCGGGGAAGAAGCTGAGCTTCATGGGCATGGAGTTAGGTACCTCCGAGGAGTGGGCCTTCTACAAGGCCCTGAACTGGAGCCTCTTGGAGCAGGCGGAGAACCGCCAGCTCTTCGAGTACATCAAGGCTGTCAACCACTTCTACTTGGAGCAGTCCCCCCTGTGGGAGGTGGACTTCAGCTTCGAGGGCTTCGAGTGGCTGGTCAGCGACGACAACAGCAACAACGTGGCCGTATTCCTCCGCCGGGACAAGGCGGGCAGGACCTTGATCTGCGCGGTGAACTTCTCCCCCAACGCCTACGAGGGCTACCGCTTCGGCTGCCCGCCCTGCAGGGAGCTGCGGGAGGTGTTCAACTCCGACGAGGAGCGCTTCGGCGGCAGCGGCGTCACCAACGACCTGCCCGCCAAGGTGGAGTGGATCGACGCCCACGGCAAGGAGAGTTCTGTGGCTATCCGCATCCCGCCCATGGGCGCGGCGTTCTTCGTCTGTGAGGGCAAGCTCCGCGCCAAGCCCAAGCCCCGGACCGTGAAGAAGGCGGAGAGCGCCCCGGCGGAGAAGGGGAAAAAGGCTGCCGTGAAGAAGGCCGCCCCCGCCAAGGCCGCGGAGAAGAAGGCCCCCGCCAAGAAGGCCGCCTCCAAAGCCGCGGAAAAGCCCGGCTTAGAGAAGAGAGCCCCTGCCAAGGCCTCCGCCCGGAAGCCGAAGGCGGATCAGACCAGCGCAAAGGTCCCCGCGAAAACGACAAAGAAGAGAGGCACAGAGGTATGAAAAAAGAATGTATTGCCATGTTGCTGGCCGGCGGTCAGGGCAGCCGGCTGTATGTGCTGACCAAGAATGTGGCAAAGCCGGCCGTCCCCTTCGGCGGGAAGTACCGCATCATCGACTTTCCCTTGTCCAACTGCACCAACGCCGGGATTGACACCGTGGGCGTGCTGACCCAGTA
>CANPBB010000152.1 GCA_947572235.1 uncultured Clostridia bacterium | reverse complement strand
CTAAAGCCCGCCTGAGCGGACACCTAAGCGCGCTTTTGCCTGCTTTTCTCGCGCGAGAAAAGCAGGTCGCCCGGGGGCGAAACCCCCGTCCCCAAATCGCGCGGGGACGCGCGAAAAGGGGCTTGGTACTGCGCCGCAGTACCCCCCGCCGCGGGACGCGGCGGCAAAAGTGCAGCGATTCTATAACTGCTCACCACCACTCACAAAAAATTACTTGCACATAATGGACACACAATGGAGAAGAAAGGAAACAACAACCATGGCTAAGAGATTATTAGGCAAGGAAGTCAATGAAAAGCTCAACGCCCGCATTATTGCTGACTGCGAGGCTCTGAAGGCACAGGGGGTGCAGCCCACGCTGGCTATTGTCCGCTGCGGCGAGCGGCCCGACGATCTGAGCTATGAGAAGGGCGCCACCAAGCGGGCGGAGACCTTGGGCGTGGCGGTGGAGAAGTTCCTGCTGCCCGAGGATGTGAGCAAGGAGGAGCTCCTCAAGGTCATTGACGAGATCAACGCCAACGACAAGATCCACGGCGTCCTCATGTTCCGGCCCCTGCCCAAGCATCTGAAGGCGGATCAGGACGAGATCTGCAACCGTTTGGACCCCCGGAAGGATGTGGACGGCATGACCGACCTCTCCAACGCCGGCGTGTTTATGGGCAAGACCTTGGGCTTCGCCCCCTGCACCCCCTCCGCCTGCATGGAGATTTTGGCCCACTACGGCATCGACCTCACCGGCAAGAAGGCGGTGGTCATCGGGCGCAGCCTGGTGGTGGGCAAGCCCTTGGGGATGATGCTCATGGGCAAGAACGCCACCGTCACCACCTGCCACACCCGGACTAAGGATGTGCCCTCCGTTACACGGGAGGCGGACATTCTGGTCAGCGCCGCCGGCGTGCTCAAGAGCCTGACCAAGGAGTATGTGAAGCCCGGCCAGATCGTCATCGACGTGTCCATCAACTGGGACGAGGAGAAGGGCGGCATCGCCGGCGACGCGGTGTTCGACGAGGTGGAGCCTATTGTGGAGGCCATCACACCCGTCCCCGGCGGCGTGGGGGCCGTCACCACCTCCGTGCTCATCGGCCACGTGGTGGAGGCCGCCAAGCGTGCCAACAGCTGAGCGGAGGGCGAAAATGACTAGGACAAGCCGCGACGGCGGCCAGCAAATTCGTCTGTTCCTGCTCTCCTGCGCCATCGCCTTTTTCGGCGCGGCGCTGATTACCGGGATCGTCCTGCCGGAGGAGGGGTCGGCCTTCGCGGGGCTGCAGCAGATCCTCCTCTCCCCGGCCCAGCTGACCAAGGACTATTTCCTTCTGGGGAATATCCCCGGCACCTTCCTCAACATGGGGCTGGTGGGGACGGTTTGCGCGGGGCTCACCTTCCTGCCCGGCACCACGGTGAAGGGCAGCACCATCGCCGCTTGGTTCCTCACGGTGGGGTTCTCCTCCTGGGGGATCAATATTGTGAACATCTGGCCCTTCTTTTTGGGCGTGTTTTTGCAGGCCGCGGCGCGGCGCAGGCCCTTTGCGGAGTTTGTGGACCTGGCCATGTTCGCCACGGCCCTGTGCCCGCTGGCCAGTGAGCTGCTGCTCCGCTACCCCAATCCGGAGGAGGTGACGGGGGTCACGGCCACCGGCGTGGTGCTGATGGTGGCGGTGTGCGGGCTGATCGGTTTTCTCACGCCGGCGCTGGCGGCCCACTCCCCCAATGTCCACAAGGGGTATGATCTGTACTCCGCCGCCTTCCCCGGCGTGCTGCTGGGCCTGTTCGCGGTGGCGGTGCTGTACAAGACCTTGGGCAACGATGTGCCCGCCATTGCCGCCAGCCTGGGCGACAGCCGGCCGGAGGTGGTGTGGACCTTCTGCGTGATCTTCTTCCTGCTGTGCATCGCCGCCGGCTGCAAGAGTAATGTCAGAGCCGGGAAGGGGGCCTTCCACGGCTACAGGGAGCTGCTGCGGGACAGCGGCCACAAGGCGGACTTTACCGCCAAGTACGGCATGGGCACCACCATGATCAATTTAGGGATCTATGGGCTGTTTATTTTAGCCTACTACATCCTGGTGAATCTGCTCCAAGGGAGCCCCCTTACCGGGTTTAACGGCGTGACGATGGGCATCGTGTTCTGCATGGTGTGCTTCGGTTCCGCCGGGAGCCATCCGGGAAATGTGTGGCCGGTGATGGTCGGGTACGTGCTCACCTCCACGGCGGCGGTGCTGATGGGGGGACCCTTCCCCATGAACGCGCAGGCTATCATGGTGGGGATGTGCTACGCCAGCGGCCTTTGTCCCATCAGCGGGATCTACGGCTGGTGGGCGGGGGTGCTGGCCGGGGCCATGCACTACTGCCTGGTGACCTCCATTCCGCCGATCCACGGCGGGTTCAGCCTCTATAACGGCGGCTTTACCGCGCTGCTGGTGGCGGCGATTCTGGTGCCTCAGCTGGAGACCTTCTGTAAAACGAAGGAGGAGCGGAGGGCTAAGGCGATTAGGAATTAGGAATTTTTGATAGGGGGAGTGTGCGGATATGGCGGATGAGGTGCGGTTTATGCGGGAGGCCCTTCTGCTGGCTCGTCACGCGGCGGCCAGGGGAAATGAGCCCTATGGCGCGGTGCTGGTGAAGGACGGCGCTATCGTGGGGCGGGGAGAGAACCGGGTCCGTACACGGAGTGATCCCTCCCACCACGCGGAGCTGGGGCTGATCCGGGAGTACTGCATGGAACACGGCACCTTGGATCTCTCTGACTGTACGCTGTATGCCAGCTGTGAGCCCTGCTTCATGTGCTCGGCCTGTATGGTGCGGGTGCGCCTGAAGAAGCTGGTGTTCAGCGCCCATGAGGCGGATTGTGAGCTTATCACCGGGACGCCCAAGGGGGATCGGTGCCAGTGGGTCTTTGAACGCTCCCCCTATGCGCCGGAGGTGGTGGAGGGGTTCCTCCGGGAGGAGGGACTGGCTGTGCTGCGCAGCTATCTCTGGTCGGAATAGGATAGGAAAAGGTCCCGCAACCCTGTGGTTTGCGGGACCTTTTCCGTGTTTTGTCCGCTGCGCTGCTGATGAATGGGAATTGGGTGAGGGGGAATCAGAGTGTCGAATATGATATCATTTGATGGCTATACCGCGCCTGACGATGATTCCTTGGTTATGTCAAATGGCGGGACAGATGTGTTTATCAGTATCCTTGCTTTAAGCGGGGCTGGGATTGCCCGGACGGAGAGTGAAAAGCGCTTGATGGTTTTTTTGTCGGAAAGGGATCAGATCATCGGGGGAGGCTGTGTGGGGTTTGAGATTGTTGAAATGCC
>CANPBB010000151.1 GCA_947572235.1 uncultured Clostridia bacterium | reverse complement strand
GGCATCGTCCTCAACCCCGACGACATCCACATCATGCGCAAGAGCCAGTACTCCGATATGTTCGGCGACTACTCCTCCTACTCCGAGGAGTATGAGGAGCTGGAGGACGCCACGCTGGGCGTGGAGGAGGAACCTCAGGAGGGCGGCGATGAAAAATAAGCGCTCTCTTTTCGCCGTGCCCTATGTGGGCTGGATGGCCCTGTTTGTGGTGGCCCCTATTGTCATGGTGGTCATTTACGCCTTTACCGCCGCCGGCGGCGGGCTGACACTGGAAAATTTCTCCCGTATGGGGTCCTACGCGGTGGTGTTCACCCGCTCCTTTCATCTGGCATTGATTGCTACCGCTATCTGCCTGCTTATCGGCTATCCTGTGGCCTATATGATCTCCCGGGAGGGACCCGGGCTGCAGCGGGTGGCTATGATGCTGGTCATGCTGCCCATGTGGATGAACTTCCTGCTGCGGACCTACTCCTGGATGTCCATTCTGGAGAACACCGGGCTGCTGAACCGGTTTTTCTCAGCGATTGGACTCTTTAAGCTCCTCAACACCGTTTTCGGCACTGATTTGGAGTATTTCGCCATGATTAACACCAAGGGAGCGGTGGTGCTGGGCATGGTGTACAACTACCTGCCCTTTATGATTCTGCCCATCTACTCCGTGATTGCGAAGATGGACGGAAGCCTGCTGGAGGCGGCGCGGGACCTGGGCGCCAACTCCTTCGGGGTATTTCGGAAGGTGATTCTGCCTCTGAGCCTGCCCGGAGTTCTCTCCGGCGTGACCATGGTGTTTGTCCCCTCGGTATCCACCTTCGCCATCTCCAAGCTGCTGGGGGGGAGCAACGAGCTGCTGCTGGGCGACCTTATTGAGCAGCAGTTCCTGGGAACCGCCTACAACCCCTATCTTGGCTCCGCTATCGCTCTTGTCATGATGGTTATCGTGGTGGTTTGCATGGCCTTGATGAATCGCTTTGGCGAGGGCGAGGAACAGGCGGTGATGCTGTGAAAAAGGGGGGCATTTTTCTCAACCGGGTGTTTATGGCCCTGGTGTTTCTGTTTCTCTACGCGCCTATTTTCGTGCTGATCGTCTTCTCCTTCAACGACTCCAAGAGCCGCACGGTCTGGAACGGCTTCACCCTCCGCTGGTATGTGGAGCTCCTCCAGGACCGGCAGATCATGAACGCTCTGTCCACTACCCTGCTGGTATCCCTGCTGGCCACAGTCATCGCCACAGCGGCGGGAACCATGGCGGCGGTTGGCTTCTTCAATATGAAGAAGCGGTGGAGAAGCCCCCTGCTGGCCATCAACAGCATCCCTATGACCAACGCGGACATCGTCACCGGCGTGAGCCTGTGCCTGCTGTTTGTGGCCTTCTTCGGCGGGTGGGAGACCTTTGCCCGGTGGCTGAACGGTGCGCAGAGCTTGTTTCATCTGCCCGCCCGGCTCCACATGGGCTTCGGAACCCTGCTCATTGCCCATGTCACCTTCAATATCCCCTACGTGCTCCTCAATGTGATGCCCAAGCTGCGGCAGATGGACAAGAACCTCATCGACGCCGCCCAGGACCTGGGCTGTACGTGGATGCAGGCATTCTGGAAGGTGGTGCTGCCGGAGATCAAGCCGGGCATTGTCTCCGGGGCCCTCATCGCCTTCACCATGAGCGTGGACGATTTTATCATCTCCTACTTCACGGCGGGCTCCGGCGCCTCCACCTTGGCTATGGTGGTCTACGGCATGACCAAGCTGCGTATCAGCCCCAAGATCAACGCTATCTCCTCCCTGCTGTTTATCACGGTGCTGACGCTGCTGGTCATCGTCAACGTCCGGGAGGCCCGGCAGGAAAAGCAGATAGCCCAGAGGCGGTTGTAACGTTTTCCGCCTCTGGCGGACCGTGCAATAATATTTTATTTTGGAGGAATGAAGCATTGAAAAAGACGTTTGCTGTGCTGTTGGCGCTCACTATGGCGCTGACGCTCTGCCTGACCGGCTGCGGAGGCGGAGGCGAGCGGATCGTCAACGTGTGCGGCTGGGGCGAGAACATTGACCCAGAACTCATCAGCCAGTTTGAACAGGAGACCGGCATCAAGGTCAACTACCAAACGGCAGAGAGCAACGAAACCATGTATGCCCTCATCAAGCAGGGCGGTACAGATTACGATGTCATCGTCCCAAGCGACTATATGATTGGGCAGATGATCGAGGAGGGGCTGCTTGCGGAGCTGAACTATGACAATATTCCCAACTTCGAGCTTATTGACAGCCAGTATAAAAATTTGAGCTACGACCCGGAGAACAAGTACACCGTCCCCTACACCTGGGGCACCCTGGGCATCATCTACAACCCCACTATCACCGGCGGGGAAATTGATAGCTGGTCCGCTCTCTTTGACGCCAAATACGCCGGACAGGTGGGCATGATCGGCAACCCGCGAGACGCTATTGGCGCGGCCCTGCTGTATCTGGGTTACTCCGTCAATACCACCAGCGAGGCGGAGATCCGGGAGGCCTATCAGCTCATCGCCGATGCTAAGGCCAGCGGCGTATACCAGGGCTTCTTCATGGACCAGCTCTATGACAAGATGGAGGCTGGGGAGACCGCTGTCTGCACCTACTACGCCGGGGACTTTCTGTCTATGCACGAGAACAACCCGGACCTGCGCTTCGTGGTGCCCAAGGAAGGCAGCAACTGGTTTGTAGACGCTATGTGCGTGCTGGCGAGTGCGGAGCACAAGGAAGAGGCCGAGGCCTGGATCAACTTTATCTGCAAGACGGACTCCTGCCTTGCCAACATGGACTTCATCTGGTACGCCTCCCCTAATGCCGAGGCTCTGGAGCAATACCCCGCCTACTACGAGGAAGTCAATGGAGAGCCCATGGACCCGGCGCTCTATGCGGTTATGGCAGCCCCCGCTGATGTACTGGCCAACTGTGAGGCCTATGTGAACCTCCCTGCGGAAACCCTGGCCTTGTACACCGATCTATGGGTAGAGTTGGGCATTGGATAGCTGAGTGCAAAAAAGACCGCTTCTGTCTCAGACAGAGGCGGTCTCTTCTTATCCCCTTCCCCACCCTCGCGGCGGCGGCCAATGCGTGGTTGTGCGTTGTCAGGTGTCGTGGTGCGCGTGTTACAATGCTGGGCATAACGATGAACAAGGGACTCGAACCCTCTCGCGCTGCCCCGCCGCGCTGCCAATGAGTTATGCAGTCCCTTCCAACTGCTTCTCCGGTTCTTTACCCGCCGGACAGGTTCACATTCGCCCCGCCGCCGCTACCTGCTGGTCCTATAACAGCTCCGTGGTCCAGTTGGCCGCCTGGATGGCGTTGTCCGTCTCTCGAAGCTGGCGGGAGAGCACGTCCGCCTTCTTCCGATACTCCGGTACCGGCACGGTGCTGAAAACCTTGATCTCCGTGCGCATCCCCCTCTGTGTCAGG
>CANPBB010000150.1 GCA_947572235.1 uncultured Clostridia bacterium | reverse complement strand
CGCTTTAAGCTGTTCAGTGATACCCTCTTGCTCTGCCATCTGCTTCACAAGCTGAAAAAACATATCTTCTGCCTGCTGATTGATGTCAGCCAGGTGGTTATCCAACTTCCCGCTGAGTAGTAAGGCGTTGTAAAGAGCTTTCCTGTGTCCTCGCAGGTACTGCCGCCTACGCTGACCCCAGATACCTATGGAAACCCTTTCCGGCACGGTGAGATTCGGGAGAAGATAATTTCCCTCTTGACGGTAAGTCCCGCCCATTTGCTCAAACGTGGATTTCTCCATAATATTTACCTCCAAAGTGTTGAAATCCCCACAATTCAATCACATCCGGCTGGCCATAAAATGAGGGAGAGGTAACTTCCTTACGTTACCTCTCCCTCCGCCGGGGGAGCTTTTCGGTTTCTGCGAAGATCAGACCTCTGCTTGGCCTTGTACTGTAAGCATGTACCTCTGGCGATTTTTGCAATTTGCTAAAATATTCCCACATATGCGCGGTTTTATATCACAGATACTTCTCAATATAACACTGTTCGTAAACCCTTTTTCCCAACAAGGTAATTGCCTGCACCGGACAAAAACTGATGCAGCGATAGCACATGGTACATTTATCGACTGGCATCATCTGCCCGTCCTTGATGGCAATATTTCTCATGGGGCAAATCGCCATACACTTTCCACACTGAATGCACTTCCCCGCATCAATTTTCAATTGATCAGAATATGTGTCTGTCCTGTTTCGGAAGTATATTCTTTGTCCGAACAGCCCCGCCAAATGTTCCCAAAACCCAATCCCCTCTTGGGGAGGGTGATTATCTGCCAATTCCTGTGCGGCCTTTAGAATTTTTTGCTCCGCTGTGCGCACCAATTTTTGATTCTGCTCTAATGTTCTTTTCAATACTCTTTCGTCGCCTATGCTGTCGGGCATTTTCAGATGCAGTCCTCCCGTTATAACTGCGCCATATCTGGCCAATAAACGGGCCAGCACGCCGGCTCCGTCTCCGCTGAATAACCCCATCATCGCAATAATGAAGATCTGCTTCCCTTCCCATATAGGCGAATGATCAGCGACAAAATCCCGCAAAATTTTTGGAAGATTGCTGAATTGCACCGGATATCCCATAACAATCTCATTATGCGCACAAATTTCTTCCACAACACGCTCTGTTTCGATAGAAAATGTCTCCCCATCCGGCTCTAATTCCCGTACAAACCTTTCAACGCAATACCGTGTATTTCCCGTTCCGCTGAAATAGACACCTATCATATGAACCACCTGACCAGTTCAGACATGGAGGCCCCCTTTATCGCGCAGTACCCTTGAAACGGATACAAGAGAGGATCATCCCCGCAAATACGCCAAAATCGGCTCAATATACCTCTGATCCGCAATATCATAGGACGCCCCAATCATCCCCGCCATAACCTCCTCCTCCGGCGTTTTGCCCTTCTTCGCCCGCGTGCTCTTGGCGAAGGCCCGCATCATCAGCTTGGAGGGCAGCGGCATCCCCTCATAGTTCAGCCCGCCGGGACAGTAAAACACCGCCGCCCACTCCCGCTCCTCATCCGTAAAGCTCCGCCGCAGGAAGGGCTCAATCTCCGGGCTCTCCGCCGGGCTGGCCCCCACGCAAAAGACCGCCAGCCGCTTCCCCGACCAGCCCCTTATCCGGCTCTTGAACCACCCCAGCTTCCTGATCTTCCCGGCGCAGGCCCAGCTGCCGTAGACGACGGCCCCATAGGGGGAAAAATCCACCCCCTTGGCCTGGGACAGAGAAAAGCAGTCCGCCCCCACAGCCTCAGCAATCCACTGGGCATAGCGCCGCGTGAATCCGGTCTGGGAGTGGTAGATCACAACGGTTTTCATCCCCTCAGAGCTCCTCTCCAAACGAAACCTTAATATACGTCCGATACTCCCCGGCGGAGCGATACCCCAGCTTCTCCGCCAGCGCCAGCGATACCCGGGTATGGGCGTCCCAGCTGGGATAGAGTCCCTGTTCCAAGCAGGCCAGCACCAGCCGGGCGGCGCAGGCGGAGGCCAGTCCCTGCCGCCGGACCTCCGGCGCGGTGTCTGCCTCGATCTCAATACCGCCGTCATACACCGTATAGGCGGAGGCCCCCGCCACAATGGCCCCCCGATGTATTGCCGCAAAGCCCAGCCCCCGCCGTTCAAAGTCCTCCGCGCTGTCAAACAGCCCCCGCAGGTCCTTGGACCACCGCTGGAGAGTCAGCCGGTCATATATATGAGCATCAATAGGGACCACCTCAAACCCCTCCGGCACCGAAGTCAGCCCTTGGAGCCGTGCGGGACGCAGATGTTCCGGGTTTTTCTCCGTGGCGTACCGGGTGTGGGGCCGAACCCGCCGCCCATAGATGCCCTCGATCAGCCCGTTCCAGTCCTCCGTGCGGGGAACTAATATAGGCGCGGCGGCGGCGCGGACTAAGGCGGCGTCAGGGGCTCCGGCCAGAAAGCAGAAGTCCCCGACGGTAACAGCGGCGGCGGTGTTGTCATGGTTGGCGCTCAGCGTGCCCATGTGCCCTTGGAGGCAGGAGAGGATCATCGTCTCCGGCCACCCGGCAAAGAGGGAAGCGGCACTGGAGGAGGGTGTTGGCATAGGAAACCTCCTGAGAAGGATAGAAGATATTGGGAACTTGAGGCTACTTTTTGTTGTGCAGGACCTCGCGGCGGATGTAGTTGAAGGTTTTCTCCTCCCCCTCGTCACGGAGCATTTTCAGGAGGCTTTTGATCAGGGCGGCGGTGTTGGGATGGATCAGGTAGTGGCCCTCGGAGCGGACGTAGTAGTCGTAGGCGGCGGCATCGGTGTACCGCTCCTTCTGATAGATCCGCGTGGCAGCCACCCGGTCGCAGAACATCTCCGCCACATAGCGGATGGGCATCTCCATGCCGCCCATGGCGCCGGTCTGGGGGTCGTAGTCGATCCAATATTCGATGTGGTGCTTGTTGCGTCCCTTGTGGTGGAGCCAAGCGGAGGACACACCGGTCTCCAGGCGCTCCAGCTCATTAGGGCTGCGATAGCCGCAGTAGTACTTGGCCCCCACCAGAAACTCCACAGGGGTGTACTTGGACATATCATGAAGGAGGCCTTGACGGTAGAGGCCCAGACGGAAGCAGTATCGGCCCACCAGACACTTGTGGGCGGTGATGGTTTTCAGGTGGCCCAGCCATTTGATCACAGGTCATTCCTCCCCGCAATGCGGACATCAAATCGGTGTGGATCTGGGCGGCTCAGGAGACGGCGATGGCCTCGATCTCCACCAAGGCGTCCTTAGGCAGGCGGGCCGCCTCCACGGCGCTGCGGGCGGGGGGATTCTCGGGGAAGAAGGTGGCGTAGACGCCGTTCATGGCGGCGAAGTCGTTCATGTCCTTGAGGAACACCGTGGTTTTGATCACATCCGCCATAGTGAGTCCTGCGGCGGCCAAAACGGCCTTCACATTTTCCAAGGACTGGCGGGTCTGGGCCTCGATGCCCTCGGGGAAGGCGCCGGTGGCCGGGTCGATGGGCAGCTGGCCGGAGGTGATGGTCAGTGCGCGCAGCGGTGCGCTGACGCCTTGGCTGTAGGGACCGATAGCGGCGGGCGCCGCGGCGGTGGCGATGATGTCTTTCATAGGGGGACCTCCTTTTTGTTTTGGGTGGCAGTTTTGAGTATAGGCTTATAGCAATCTTCAAAAAAGTTAACAACAAGTGGAAGCGGCAAACCAATGTAGG
>CANPBB010000149.1 GCA_947572235.1 uncultured Clostridia bacterium | reverse complement strand
TCGCCATTAGGCTTTTTTTGAACCACTCGCCTAGCGAGTGGTTTTCTGATTACAAGAGAACCGCCAGCTCAAGGCTGGCGGTTGCTCACCCTAAAGGATTATTCACTTCTGACAAAAACACCTCACCCATATATCCGTTCCTTTATCAACCTTTTCATCTAAATTTTTCGCAGAAAGCCCCTCTCCCCTGTCAAATGCCGTCCAAAAAGTCCGCCACAAAGTGCAGAGCTACCCCCAAGGGGACCGCGTGGCGGCGGAGGGTGCTCAGGTGCAAATAGGACACCTCCTCCTCAAAGGGGTTCAGCGCCGCGGCGTACTCCTTCAGCCGGGGCAGGTAGGGACCCAAATACTCGCTCAAAAAGCCCCCCAGCACCACATCGCAGTCCAGCGCCATGCGGATGTTGTACACCCCCACCGCCATGTAGCGCAGCATGTTGTCCCACAGCAGCTCACACGTCTGGTCATGGCGCTCCAACCGGGCGAAAAACTCCTCCAGCGTCCCATAGCTCTCCATAATCCGGCGGGGGGAACAGTAGGCCTCCAAGCACCCCTGACGGCCGCAGCTGCACCGCAGGCCGCCGGGCTCGATGCACACATGCCCAAACTCAGCGCTGCGGCGGTTGTCCCCGTTGTAGGGGGCGCCCCCCAGCAAAATCGCACCGCCCACGCCATTCTCCAAGGAGAGGTAGGCCATGTCCCGGTGGCTGTTCTGCAAAAACCACTCCGCATAACCGCCGCAGGTGGCATCGTTCTCCACATAGGCCGGGTAGGGAATATCCGCCGTCAGGCCCTCCAGCGTGGTGTCCTTCAGCGACAGTGTAGGGGCCGCCGTGATGTAGCGGCTGTCCGGCGACATCACCGCCGGCAGGGTAATCCCCACGCCCAAGAGCCGTTCCCGGTCAATGGCGGACTCATCCAAAAACCGCTCCAGTTCCCGGTTGAGCAGTGCCCCCATATCGGAGAAGCGGACAATGGTGTCGATGGGCAGCTTCTGATAGGCCAGTTCCTCCAAGCGCAGGTCCGCCGCCACCAAGCGCAGGTGGTTGGCCGAGATAGACACCCCCACCGCCACACGGGCATCGGCCACGATGGAGAGCCCGCTGGCCTTCCGCCCGCCAGTGGACTGCTGCTCCCCCGAGTCCTGCACCAGTCCCGCCGCCATCAGCTTGGACAGGTTCTGGTACACGGTGGGCAGGCTCAAATTCAGCTCCCGGGCCAGACTTTGGCGGGAACAAAACTCCTTTGTGTTGTATAGATACCGGTAGATACTGCCGGCAGTCGTCCGGCGGCGCTCTGCGCCGCCCGCTTCAAAATCCATGGCGATCTCCCTGCCTCCTCCGAAGCCGGCACACCACCAGCTCCCTCATTTTTTAATAAATCATACCACATATTGTACCATGAACTTTCCCGCAGTCAAACTCTTTTTTCGTCTCCGGCAGAAAAATTGGGGAAAACAGCTCCAAATAAGTAAAGTAAATTTACATAATAGGCCGCGGATGCTTATCATTATAGACAAATATCCGCGATATAATCCGTATAATATAAACAAATTTTCTTTTCTATCTAAATTTTGTATTGACATCAGTAAAGTAACTTTATAGAATTAGAGCAACAGAGGGGACATCTTACCGACCTCTCTGCAAATCCAAAACGACATAGGAGGAATGAACATGAAGAAGTTTCTTGCACTGATCCTCGCCCTCTGCCTGTGTCTGTCTCTGGTGGCCTGCACCAGCGCCAGAAACAGCGGCAACAGCGGCGGCAACAACGACACCCAAGGCACCGACCAGCCCACCACCGGCGGCGACAGCCAGACCGGCGGCGAGACCAAGACCGTAGGCATCGCCATGCCCACCCAGTCCCTTGAGCGCTGGAACCGCGACGGCGCGTACCTTGACGAGCAGTTCAAGGCCGCCGGCTACAACACCATCGTCACCTACTCCGACAACAAGAACGACCAGCAGGTAAACGACATCCAGAACATGCTGTCTCAGGGCGTGGATCTGCTGATCATCGCCGCCATTGACGGCAACGGCCTGAACACCGTTATGAACGACGCCGGTGCCGCGGGCGTACCCGTTATTGCCTATGACCGTCTGATCATGAACGACAACAGTAGCTATTACGTCTCCTTCGACAACTACACCGTGGGCAAGCTGCAGGGCGAGTTCGTCCGGGACGCTCTGGATCTGGACAACGCCGCCGGCCCCTTTAACATGGAGTTCACCGCCGGTGACCCCGCCGACAACAACGCCGGCTACTTCTTCAACGGTGCCTTCGACGTGCTGAAGCCCTACATCGACAGCGGCAAGGTAGTTGTCCCCTCCGGCCAGACCGCCTTTGACGCCGTGGCCACCGACCAGTGGCAGACCGACGTGGCTCTGGACCGCGCCCAGAACGTTCTGGCCTCCTACTACTCCGACGGCACCAAGCTGGACGCTTGGCTGTGCTCCAATGACTCCACCTCTTTGGGCGTGACGCAGGCCATCACTCAGGACTACGCCGGCGGCAACGCGGTTGTCATCACCGGCCAGGACGGCGACGTGGCCAACCTGCGCAACATCAAGGACGGCAAGCAGTCCATGACCGTGTACAAGGCCGTGGCCAACGAGGCCGTTGTCACCTTGGATCTGGCCAAGGCTATCCTCTCCGGCAGCACCGTGGACGACAGCTTGATCTCCGCCTCCGGCTGGGGCTTCGAGTGCGCCTATGACACCGACTCCTACGAGACCACCCCCGGCCACAAGTGCCCCTCCTTCCTGCTGGTGCCCGATGTGGTGACCAAGGACAACATGGAGGAGAAGCTGGTCACCCCCGGCTACTATGTGGTTGGCTCTGACGGCTATCTGGAGGCCACCAACGGCTGATCCTTGTACTTTTCCTTGTGAGAAAAAGTACGCATAAAAGGCCTTTATGCGCCGCGCCGGTCCGGTGATGTGCCAAGTCAACGCATCGACAACTATAGATACTGTGTCATCCGACCGCACACATGGAGACCATTCCCCAGCAATTGCAAAGCCGTGGGCGGGGCGTCTGCCCCGCCCACCCCATTTTTAAGGAGGAGCAAAGAGAGGAGGAACCCTGCTTGGCTGATGTCATCTTAGAAATGAAATCCATCACCAAGGAATTTCCCGGCGTCAAAGCGCTGGACAACGTCAATCTCAAGGTGGAGGCCGGTGAGATCCACGCCCTGATCGGTGAAAACGGGGCTGGCAAGTCCACTTTGATGAACGTGCTGTCGGGAACCTACCCCGCCGGCAGCTACACCGGCGAGATCTACTACGAGGGCCAGCTGTGCCAGTTCAGAAATCAAAAGGACAGCGAGGCCATCGGCATCGTCATCATCCACCAAGAGCTGGCATTGATCCCCCTGCTCTCCATCGGGGAGAACATGTTCTTGGGCAACGAGATCAAAAACAAGGCCGGCTACATCGACTGGGACAAGACCTACAGCGAGTCGGAGCGCCACATGCGCCAAGTGGGGTTAAGCGAGTCCGCCCAGACACTGGTGAAGGACATCGGCACCGGCAAGCAGCAGCTGGTGGAGATCGCCAAGGCTTTCGCCAAGGACGTGAAGCTGCTCATTTTAGACGAGCCCACCTCGTCGCTCAACGACGAGGACGCCAAGATGCTGCTGGACCTGCTTATCGAGTTTAAGAAGGAGGGCCTCACCTCCATCATCATCACCCATAAGCTCAACGAAATCATCTACTGCGCCGACAAGGCCACCATCATCCGGGACGGCTCCAC
>CANPBB010000148.1 GCA_947572235.1 uncultured Clostridia bacterium | reverse complement strand
AGCGGAAAATCTCCGTGGGCGACAAGATGGCCGGCCGCCACGGCAACAAGGGCGTGGTGTCCCGGATCCTGCCCCAGGAGGATATGCCCTTTTTGCCCGACGGTACGCCGCTGGATATCGTACTGAACCCCTTGGGCGTGCCCTCCCGTATGAACATCGGACAGGTGCTGGAGGTCCATTTGGGCTACGCGGCCAAGCATTTGGGCTGGAAGGTGGCCACCCCCATCTTCGACGGGGCCAATGAGAAGGACATCGAGGAGGCATTGCAGCTGGCCGGTCTGGACCCGGAGGGGAAGAGCTGGCTCTATGACGGGCGCACCGGGGAGCGGTTCAACAACAAGGTTACTGTGGGCTACGTCTACTTCCTCAAGCTCCACCATCTGGTGGACGACAAGATCCATGCCCGTGCTACCGGCCCCTATTCCCTGGTCACCCAGCAGCCTCTGGGCGGCAAGGCCCAGTTCGGCGGCCAGCGCTTCGGCGAGATGGAGGTGTGGGCGCTGGAGGCCTATGGCGCCAGCTACACCCTGCAGGAGATTCTGACGGTGAAGAGCGACGATGTGGCCGGACGCGTGCGCACCTATGAGGCCATCGTCAAGGGGCACAATGTGCCTGAGCCGGGTGTGCCCGAGTCCTTTAAGGTGCTGGTGAAGGAATTGCAGGCGCTGTGTCTGGACATTCAGGTGCTGGATAAGGACGGCAGCGTGATCGAGCTCAAGGATGATGAGGATGAGATGACCACCTTTAATCTTGGCCGCATGGACAGTGACCGGGATGAGCCCGCCTATGTGGAGGACGACAGCGCCTTCGAGGAGTCCGGCTATGCCATCGAGGAGATGGAGGGCGAGGATGAGGATTTCGCCGACATGGACGATGACGACGGCGACGATTTTTAAGGAAGGGGGAGCAGAGAGATGAGTAATGTTGCATTCGACGCGATCAAAATTGGTATCGCTTCTCCTGAGATGATCCGCCAGTGGTCCTACGGCGAGGTAAAAAAGCCGGAGACCATCAACTACCGCACGCTGAAGCCTGAGCGGGACGGATTGTTCTGCGAGAGGATCTTCGGGCCCACCAAGGACTGGGAGTGCCACTGCGGCAAGTATAAGAAGATCCGCTACAAGGGCAAGGTCTGTGACCGCTGCGGCGTGGAGGTCACACGGTCCAAGGTCCGCCGGGAGCGGATGGGCCACATCGAGCTGGCCACCCCGGTGAGCCATATCTGGTACTTTAAGGGGATCCCCTCCCGAATGGGGCTGCTGCTGGATATCAGCCCCCGGATTTTGGAGAAGGTGCTCTACTTCGCCAACTATATTGTGATCAACTCCGGTGAGACGCCGCTGATGCAGAATCAGATCCTCTCGGAGAAGGAATACCGGGACATGCGGGAGAAGTATGAGGACGACTTCGAGGCCGGCATGGGCGCCGAGGCCGTGAAAAAACTCCTCCAGCAGGTGGATTTGGAGAGCCTCTCCGAGCAGCTCCACGCGGAGCTGAAGGGCGCCAGCGGCCAGAAGAAGGCCCGGATCGTCAAGCGGCTGGAGGTGGTGGACGCTTTCCGCCTCTCCGGCAACAAGCCCGAGTGGATGATTATTGACGTGCTGCCGGTGGTGCCTCCGGAGATCCGGCCCATGGTGCAGCTGGACGGCGGCCGGTTCGCCACCAGCGACCTCAACGACCTCTACCGGCGGGTGATCAATCGGAATAACCGCCTGAAGCGCCTGATCCAGCTCAACGCGCCGGACATCATTGTCCGCAATGAGAAGCGGATGCTCCAGGAGGCGGTGGACGCCCTCATCGACAACGGCCGCCGGGGCCGGGCGGTGACCGGGGCCAACAACCGGGCCCTGAAATCCCTCAGCGATATGCTCAAGGGCAAGCAGGGGCGTTTCCGCCAGAACCTGCTGGGCAAGCGGGTGGACTACTCCGGCCGGTCCGTTATCGTGGTGGGGCCGGAGCTGAAGATCTACCAGTGCGGCCTCCCCAAGGAGATGGCGCTGGAGCTGTTTCGTCCCTTCATCATGAAGAAGCTGGTGGAGGACGACAGCGCCAAGAACATCAAGTCCGCCAAGAAGATGGTGGACAAGGGCGTGGCCGAGGTGTGGGACGCCTTGGACGTGGTGATCAAGGACCATCCTGTCATGCTCAACCGGGCGCCTACCCTCCACCGTTTAGGCATCCAGGCCTTTGAGCCGGTGCTGGTGGAGGGCCGGGCCATCAAGCTCCACCCCCTGACCTGCACCGCCTTCAACGCCGACTTCGACGGCGACCAGATGGCCGTCCACGTGCCCCTCAGCGCCGAGGCCCAGGCGGAGGCCCGCCTGCTGATGCTCTCCGCCAACAACCTCCTGCGTCCCCAGGACGGCGGGCCGGTGACGGTGCCCTCCCAGGATATGGTGCTGGGCAGCTACTACCTCACCATGGAGCGCTTTGAGAACGGCTTCTCCCAGATGGATACCTTGGACGAGAGCTGGGACAGCGCCCTGCCGGCGGAGCTGGCCGGCCGGGTCTACGGCGAGATGAGCGAGGAGGAGAAGAGGGACATCCGCCTGCGGGTCTTCCGGGACGAGGATGAGGTGATGCTGGCCTATGACGACCGCCTCATCGGCATCCACAGCCCCATCAAGATCCGCCGCAGCGCCCAGCTGAACGGGGAAACCATCACCCGTCTGGTGGACGCCACCGTGGGCCGGATCATCTTTAACAACAACATCCCCCAGGATTTGGGGTTCATCAACCGGGAGGACCCGGACCACGTCTGCGACTATGAGATCAACTTCACCTGCGGCAAGAAGCAGCTGGGGCAGATCGTGGACCGCACCATCCGCAAGCACGGCTTCACCGTGGCCAGCGAGGTCTTAGACAGCATCAAGGCCACCGGGTACAAGTACTCCACCCGGGGCGCCATCACCATCTCCATCTCCGATATGTCCGTCCCCGCCAAGAAGTATGAGCTGATTCGGGAGACCGAGCAGCGGGTGGTGGACATCGAGGACGAGTACAAGATGGGCTTCATTACCGATCAGGAGCGCTATCGGGCGGTGGTGAAGGAGTGGGAGAAGACCACCGACGATGTGACCCGTGCCTTGCAGGAGAATCTGGACAGATACAACCCCATCTATATGATGGCGGATTCCGGCGCCCGTGGTTCCATGAAGCAGATCCGTCAGCTGGCGGGTATGCGCGGCCTGATGGCCAACACCGCCGGCCGCACCATCGAGATCCCCATCAAGTCCAACTTCCGTGAGGGTCTCAGCGTGCTGGAGTACTTCATCTCCAGCCGAGGCGCCCGGAAGGGCCTGGCCGACACGGCGCTGCGTACCGCCGACTCCGGATATCTGACCCGCCGCATGGTGGACGTGTGCCAGGAGGTCATCATCCGGGAGGACGACTGCGGCGTGGACAGCGGGATCTGGGTGGAGGAGATCAGCGAGAACGGACAGGTGATCGAGAAGTTCTCCGACCGTATCCAAGGCCGCTATCCGGTACACGATATCTGCGATCCCCAGACCGGCGAGGTGCTGATCTCCAGCGAGAAGATGATGGATGAGGAGGACGCCAAACTCCTCAAGGCCCACGGCGTTCAGCGGGCGGAGATCCGCACGGTGCTCACCTGCCGGGCCAGAAGCGGCGTCTGTGCCAAGTGCTACGGCAAGAATCTGGCCTCCGGCAAGCCTGTGGGCCCCGGCGAGGCGGTGGGGATCATCGCCGCCCAGTCCATCGGCGAGCCGGGCACCCAGCTGACCATGCGTACCT
>CANPBB010000147.1 GCA_947572235.1 uncultured Clostridia bacterium | reverse complement strand
TTGGTGGGCAGGGGGATGGGGCCGGACACGGCGGCGCCGGTGCGCTTGGCGGTCTCCACGATCTTCTCAGCGGACTGGTCGATGACCTGGTGGTCATAGGCCTTCAGGCGAATGCGGATCATTTCTTTTGCCATTGCTTGTTCCTCCATTAGTTAGTACAAAGTAATTTTGCGTCTGACCTTACTCTGTACGGCGAGAAGTTTCTTTCAGCTTATCCGTGCGTATCATTCCAGCTCATAAGAAATACCGGCACAAAAAGGCCGGTATTGCCCCATGGCGCAGCGATCTACGCGCAAAAAGAGCATTCTCAGCCGCCCGATTCTCGGACATACTCCGCGGAAGTTACCTCTTTCGAGCAATCTCCCACATCATCGCAGTGCCTCTGTTGGACGCAGCACGCCCAACGCAAGCTTAATTAGTATATAAGAGGCGCGGCTATTTGTCAAGGATTTTTTTCGGAAAACATTACATATAGAAAAAAAAGAAAGGCAGCCCCTGCTGCCCAAAATTTTGCGTATTGCCAAAGGCGCTGTGCCCGTCCTTGCCAGTGCCGCCCCGCCAACTATGTTGGCGGGGCCTGCGCTAAAAAATGTGCCACGGGCACACTTTCTTAACGCTGCGGTGTCCGGGGGCCACGCCTTCGGAAAAATGGTTCTCAGCCGCCAAACATGCCGGCTCTCCGCCGCAGCGGAGGACGAGCACAACGCAGGCGGCTGCAATCCCATTCATTTGAAATCCGCATAAAATCCGCAGATTTCAGGCGAAGCGCCGCAAGGCATCCCTCGCCGCCGCCTGCTCCGCCTCCTTCTTGCTGTGGCCGGCGCCCTCGCCCACGGCCTCGCCGTTGACTAAGACGCGGAAGGTAAAGGTCTTGTTGTGGTCCGGGCCGCTCTCACCGGTCATCTGGTAGGTCAGGGTCCTCCCCTCCTCCCGCTGCACCAGCTCCTGGAGGGCGGTTTTATAGTCTTTTCGCTCCTCCACCACGCCCTTGTCTGAGCGGTCCAGCAGCACCCGGTGGATCAGCTCCGACACCGAGGCCATGTCGCTGTCCAAATACACCGCGGCAAACACCGCCTCCACCGCGTCGGCCAGAATGGACTGGCGCTCCCGGCCGCCGCCGGCCTCCTCCCCCCGGCCCAGCTTCAGATAGGCCCCCAGATTCAGCTCCAAGGCTACCTCATAGAGGCTCTGCTCACACACCAAGGCCGCCCGGATACGGGTCAGGTCCCCCTCGGGCAGGTCGGGGTAGGTCTTGAAAAGGTGCTCCGCCGTGACAAAGCCCAGAATGGAGTCCCCCAAAAACTCCAACCGCTCGTTGCTGAGGATGCGGCTGCCCCGGTGCTCGTTGGCGTAGGAGCTGTGGTTAAGCGCCTCGCCAAGCAGCTCCCTGCTGCAAAAGACATATCCTAATTTCTGCTCCAGTGCCTCCATAGGGCGACCGCCTCCTCCGCGGCGGCTGACCGTACGCGAGAGGAGCCCCTCTTGGGTTCCCTTCACACGCTCCCCCTTGCCGCCTCTGTAATTCTGTTGGTTTTTTGATAGTCCGATAGACCAAGGAATTGGAATTTTCAGAAAACTCCCCGTGTGCTTTCCCGCTGCATTGGCGGCGGTTTTACAGACAGAAACTCCGCTTTAGCGGAGTTTCTGCTGTTTTCTTTCTGTTATGCTTCCTATTTCTGCTTATTTACCAAGTAATTCACACAGTCGCCCACTGTTTTCAGCTCAGGCATGTCCTCCTCGGACACCTCGCCGATCTCGAACTCCTCCTCCATGGCGATGACCAGCTCCATCAGATCCACGGAGTCCGCGCCCAAGTCGTCTTCAAAGGAGGTGTCCATGGTAATCGACTCGGCCTCCAGCGCGAACTGCTCCGCAATCAGCTCCTGCATTTTCGCCAAAACATCCTGTACGTTCATGTTCTTGGTTCCTCCACCGAATGTTAGAATCTTATGCAGAAATCATAAAATAAAACCATCGCCCTGTCAATAGGGATTTTCACAATATTTTCCCCGCCGGGACCGCCGCTGTGCACACAGGAAGAAAAATCCCCTCCGCAGAGGCCCCGCGGGGCCTGTACACCGGCCCAAAAGCGCCGCATCAGCGGGGAAATTTTCCAGCGGGCCGGATCTTTTCCACCCCCGGCCTGTCCTACAGCTGCTCCGCCGAGGGGTGCATCCGGGAGACATTGGCCTCGATATCCGCAATGATGCCGCTCCGCGCCACCGCCTCCGCTTGGCGCACCGCTTGGGCGATGGCCCGCTCCCCGCTGGAGCCGTGGGCCTTGATCACCGGCTTGCTGATGCCGATAAACGCCGTACCCCCGATGGCATCCGGGTCGATCTTCTCCTTGAACGTCCGCAGGCTCCCCTTCATCAGCAGCGCGCACATCTTGCTGAGGCCGGACTGCAGGAACATGCCCTTCACCTCTCGGCCCAAGAAGGAACCCACGCCCTCGATGCTCTTGAGCATGATGTTGCCGGCAAAGCCATCGGACACAATCACATCACAGCCGCCTAAAACGGCCTCCTTGGCCTCGATATTGCCGATGAAGTTCAGCTCCCCCCGCTCCCCGGCGGCCTGCAGGATGGGGTAGGTCTCATGGCGGAGGGCATCGCCCTTGCTGGGCTCCGCGCCGATGTTCAGAAGGCCCACCCGCGGGCGCTTCACCCCCAGCACCCGCCGGGCGTAGAAGCTGCCCAAGTAGGCGAACTGGGTCAGGTACTCCGCCGTACACTCGGCGTTGGCGCCGCAGTCGATGAGCACCGCCCGGCCGGCGGCTGTGGGGATCACCGGGCACAGCGCCGCCCGGCGGATGCCCCGGACGCGCTTGACAATCAGCGTGGCCGCGGAGAGCAGGGCCCCGGTGCTGCCGGCGGAGACAAAGGCGTCCCCCTCCCCATTTTTCAGCAGGGTAAGCCCCACCGTGACAGAGGAGTCCTTCTTCCTCTTGAAGGCCGTGGCCGGGTCATCGCAGATCTCAATGACCTCCCGGGCATCCACCACCTTCACGCCCGCCGGCACACTGCCCCCGGCGGCGGCCAAGATCTCCTCCTCCCGGCCCGCCAAGATAATCTCCACGCCCCCCTGTCCATGAACCGACAGGGCGCCTTTCACGATGGCCTCCGGGGCGTTGTCGCCGCCCATGGCGTCCACAATGATCCTCACGGAACTCCTCATAGCTCCCTCCCTTCCGCGCTCACCGGAGCGCCTCCTCCCGCAGGGCCTCCAAGGCGGACAGGGCCCGCTCCGACAGCGCCGCGTTCTTGTTTCTCTTCCCCCGGACCCGGTGGCCCAAGGGCGGGATGATCCCGAAGTTGATATTCATAGGCTGGAACTTCTCCACACTCGTGTCGCTGATGTAGAGCCCCAAGGCGCCGACAGCGGTCTCCCGAGGGAAGTCGATGGGGGGCAGCCCCCGCAGGCGGCGGCTCAGCTCCACCGCCGCCAAAAATCCCGAGGCCGTGGACTCCACGTAGCCCTCCACGCCGGTCATCTGGCCGGCAAAGGTAATCCGCGGCTCCGATTTCAGCCGGTAGTACCGATCCAGCAGCCGGGGGGAATCCAAATAGGTGTTCCGGTGCATCACCCCGTAGCGCAGGTACTCCGCCTGCCTCAGAGCGGGGATCAGGGAGAACACACGCCTCTGCTCGGGGAATTTCAGGTGCGTCTGGAACCCCACCAGGTTGTACACACTGCCCGAGGCGTTGTCTCGGCGGAGCTGCACCACGGCATAGGGCTCCCGGCCGGTTCTGGGGTCCGGCAGGCCCCGGGGCTTCAGGGGGCCGTAGCG
>CANPBB010000146.1 GCA_947572235.1 uncultured Clostridia bacterium | reverse complement strand
GCTCCCGGCCGGTTCTGGGGTCCGGCAGGCCCCGGGGCTTCAGGGGGCCGTAGCGGAGGGTATCCTCCCCCCGGCGGGCCATCACCTCCACAGGCATACAGCCCTCAAAGACCTTCCTGTCCTCAAAACCGTGGACCTCCGCCTCCTCGGCGGCACACAGGGCCTCCCAGAAGACATGGTACTCCTCCTCACTGAGGGCACAGTTGATGTAGTCCGCCGTGCCCTTGCCATACCGGGAGGCGAAATAGGCATGGTCCATGTCGATGCTCTCAAAACTCACCAGAGGGGCCGCCGCGTCGAAGAAGTTCAGTGTGGTCCCCCCTCCGATCCGCTCCCCGATGGCCGCGGCCAGCGGATCGGAGGTCAGAGGGCCGGTGGCAATCAGCACCTCCCCCGCCGGGATGGCGGCGGCCTCCCCCGCCTCCACGGTGATCAGGGGGTGGGCGCAGATCCGCTTTGTCACACAGGCGGAAAACCCCTCCCGGTCCACCGCCAAAGCGCCTCCGGCGGGAACCCGGGTGGCGTCGGCGGCGGCCATAATCAGGCTCCCCAAGCGGCGCAGCTCCTCCTTGAGGAGGCCCACCGCGTTCTCCAGCCCCGCCCCCCGCAGGGAGTTGGAGCACACCAGCTCCGCGAACTGCTCACTCTTGTGGGCGGGGGTCATCTTTTCCGGCTTCATCTCCCGCAGGCGCACCGGGATGCCCCGCTCCGCCAGCTGATAGGCCGCCTCACAGCCCGCCAGTCCCGCGCCGATCACGGTCACTTCCTCCATATCTGTCCCTCCTCTCTCTCCGCCGAAATATCCATATACAAAATGGAGTATCGAATCTATATATTGCGCTCCGTATTGTATCGGGCGGCTCTACTCCTCCGCGGCAGTCTCCGCCTTTTTAGCAGTCTTGGCCTTGGCGGCAGTTTTTGTGGTGCTCTTGGCTGTGGTCTTTTCCTCTGCGGGTTTCTTGGCCGCCGGCTTCTTCGCTGCGGTTTTCTTCGCGGCAGGCTTTTTAGCGGCGGTTTTGGCGGCAGTCTTCTTGGCCGCAGGCTTTTTCACCGTGGTCTCGCCCTCCGCTGACGGCTCCGCCCCGGCCTCCGGAGCCGCGGCGCTCTCGGCGGTCTTCTTGCGGAAGCCGCCCCGCTTCTCCTCCGGGGTGAAGTTACTGCACTGCTCGTTGATGCAGAAGGGCTTTTTGAACCCCTTGCCGGACTTCTTGAACATGGTCTGGCCGCAGACGGGACAGTCGTCCTTCACCGGCACATCCCAAGTCATGAAGTCGCACTTTTTGCTCTCGTCCTTCTCACTGAGGTGCTCACAGGCGTAGTAGGTGTAGCCGTTGCGGCTGGTTTTTTTCAGGATGCGCCCGCCGCACTTGGGGCACCGCCCGGGCATCTCGATGACCAAGGGCTTGGTGAAGGTGCACTCCGGGTACCCAGGGCAGGCCAAAAAGCGGCCAAAGCGCCCGCTCTTGACCACCATCTGACGGCCGCAGAGATCACAGACCTCGTCGCTGGGCTCGTCGGGGACCTTCAGGCGCACCCCCTCCAAATCCTTCTCCGCCTGCTCCAAATTGGCGTGGAAGGGCTCGTAGAACTCCCTCAAAAGCTGCTTCCAAGGGATCTGGCCCCCCTCCACCTCGTCCAAGTCCTTCTCCATGTTGGCGGTAAACTTCATGTCCACAATGTTTTGGAACTTGTCGCACATAAGCCCTGTGACCACCTCCCCCAAGGGGGTGATCCGAAGATGCTTGCCGTCCTTCACCACGTACTCCCGGTCCAAAATGGTGGACACCGTGGGGGCGTAGGTGGAGGGACGGCCGATGCCGTTCTCCTCCATGGCCCGGATCAGCGAGGCGTCGGTGTACCGAGCGGGGGGCTGGGTAAAGTGCTGGTCCTGCTGGAAGCCGCCGCACTGAAGCACCTCGCCCTCGCCCAGCTCGGGGAGCTTGCTGAGCTTCTCCTCACGCTCCTCATCCCGGCCCTCCTCGTAGACGGCTGTATAGCCGTTGAACTTTACATTGCTGCTGGTGGCGTGAAACTCCTGCTCGCTGCTGACCACCGCCACCGCCACGCTGTCATAGACGGCATTGGACATCTGGCAGGCCACAAAGCGGCTCCAGATCAGCCGGTAGAGCCGGTACTGCTCGGCGCTCAAATCCCCTTTGATCTGGTCCGGGGTCAAAAACACATTGCTGGGGCGGATGGCCTCGTGGGCATCCTGTGCCCCGGCCTTGGTCTTAAAGTGGCGGGGGTCCTTGGGACAGTAGCTGTTTCCATAGCGCCCGAGGATGAGTTTCCGCACGTCGGCCAAGGCCTCCTCACTGATGCGCAGGCTGTCGGTACGCATGTAGGTGATCAGGCCCACAGTGCCCTCCCCGGCGATGTCCACGCCCTCATAGAGCTGCTGGGCGATGGCCATGGTCCGCCGGGGTGTCATATTCAGCTTCCGGCTGGCCTCCTGCTGGAGGGTGGAGGTAGTGAAGGGGGGGGAGGGGCTTCTCTGCTTATCCTGCCGTTTCACACTCTTCACCGTAAATATGCCGTTCTGGGCCGTCTCCCGGACGGCCATCACCTCGGCCTCGCTGGTAAGCTCCTTCTTCTTTCCCTTCTCCCCGTGGTAGCGGGCCAGGAAAGCGGTCTTATCGGTGCCGTCGGCGGAGAGCTTCACATCCAAGGACCAGTACTCCTCTGGCTGGAAGTTCTTGATCTCCTCCTCCCGCTCAAAGACCATCCGGGTGGCTACGGACTGGACCCGGCCGGCGCTGAGGCCCCGGCGGACCTTCTTCCACAGGAGGGGGCTGAGCTGATAGCCCACGATCCGGTCCAAAAGACGCCGGGCCTGCTGGGCGTCCACTAAGTTCTGGTCGATATCCCGGGGCTTGGCGATGGACTCCCCCACCACCTTCTTAGTGATCTCGTTGAAGGTTACACGCTTGGCCTTTTTGTCATCTAACTGCAGCAGCTCCTTCAGATGCCAGCTGATGGCCTCCCCCTCCCGGTCCGGGTCGGTGGCGAGATAGACATACTCGCTGCCCTTGGCCGCCTTCTTCAGGTCGCTGATAATATCCTCTTTTCCCTTGATCGGCTTATAGTTAGGCGCAAAATCCTGATCAAAATCTATGCCGATCACACTCTTGGGCAGATCCCGCAGGTGGCCCATGCAGGCCTTCACCTCGTAGTCTTTGCCCAAGTATTTTCCGATGGTCTTCGCCTTCGCTGGCGACTCCACGATCACAAGGCTTTTTTTTGCCATTCTGTCCTCCTTTGCGCTTCGCGCTCGTTTGAAATCAGTGGATTTCAAACGAAAGAGTTTCGCTGCGCTCTGCGCCTCACCCCTGAGCCTCCCCTCGGGGAGGCTCAGGGGACCGACGCTCGCTCCGCGCAGAGTATTTTTTCCGAAAACGCGGTTTCCTGAAACCGCAGCGGTAAGAAAATGTGCCGGCAGCACATTTTTTAGCGCAGGCCCGCCAACTGTGTTGGCGGGGTGGCAGTATCGGGAAACGGCCCCCTGCCGTGGGCTTTTGGTCTGCTCGGTCTAATGGGTGCTCCTGTAGGGGCGCACATTGTGCGCCCGGCTGTGGAGCTTGCTTCTATGGAATGATCCTTACCGCCAAGGTGAAGCGCTTGCCGCTCTCCTCCTGGACGTAGCCCTCCAACTGGAGAAGGGTCAGGGCTGAGAGGACGCGGCGGGCGGGGATCTGGGTCATTTCGATCAGCTCATCCGCCTGCATGGTGCGGCCTTGGAGCGCTTGGAGGATGTGGATCTGGTCATCGGTGAGGCTGTTCTCCTCGCTGAGCCGGAGCGCCCGCTCC
>CANPBB010000145.1 GCA_947572235.1 uncultured Clostridia bacterium | reverse complement strand
GCTCGAACCGTCGACCTCTAGCGTGACAGGCTAGCGTTCTAACCAACTGAACTACTGGGCCATCTCTGACTCCCAACTGGAAGGGAGTGGTGGGAACAACAGGGCTCGAACCTGTGACCCCTTGCTTGTAAGGCAAGTGCTCTCCCAGCTGAGCTATGCTCCCGATTCACCGCCGTTTCCCGAACGGCAAGGGTTATTATACTAAACGATCCCCAAAATGTCAACACCTTTTTTCAAAATTTTTCACTTTTTTTCCACAGCCCCCGATCACCGACGCCCTGTCAAGGGGCGCCGGTCTCTAATCTGTCCGCTAAGTCCTGCAATTCCTTCTCTGTAAAGCGATAAACCTTGTCGCAGAATTGACAAAGCAGTTCACAGCCCCTCTGCCGCGCCGCCATCTCCCGCAGCTCGGCAGGGCCGCAGCTGATCAGGACCTGCTCCACCCGTTCCTGGCTGCAGTAGCACCGGTAGGCGATGGGCACGGTCTCCAAGGTCTCTATGGTGAAGTCGGACAGTACGGCTTGCAGCAGGTGTTCCGGGTCGTCATCCCGCTCCAAGAGCTTGGTCACAGGCCCTGCGGATAGGACGCCGCCCTCCACCCGGCCAATCACATCCTCCGAGGCGTCAGGCAGCAGCTGGATGATGTAGCCCCCCGCGGCCCGCACGCTCTGGTCCCGGTCCACCAGTACCCCCAAGGCGCAGGCGGTGGGGATCTGCTCGCTCTCCACAAAGTAGGCCGCCAGATCCTCGGCGATCTCGCCCCCCAGCAGCTCCACGCTGCCGATGTAGGGCTCTTTCATATTCAAATCCTTGATTACCGTCAGCGTACCCTCCGATCCCACGGCGGCACCTACATCCAACTTCCCGTCAGGGCGAAGAGGCAGGTCCACTTGGGGATTGGTCACATACCCCCGTACGTTCCCCTCGTTGTCCGATACGGCCATCACCGTCCCTAAAGGGCCGCCGCCCTTGATCTGCAGCGTAAGACTGGCCCCGCTGTCCTTCAGGGCGTTGCCCATCATGGAGGCCGCGGCCAAGGTGCGGCCCAGCGCCGCAGTGCCCACCGGCAGCGTCTTGTGGATCTGCCGGGCCCGCTCAGTGAGTGCTCTCGTGGTAACAGCCACCGCCTGCACCATGCCGTCGGCGGTGATGGCCCTTACTAACCTGTCCATAACAATTCCTAACTCCTCATTCCGAATTTCTAAGCGCCCAAGCCCTCCGCAACTGCTGGTTGCGGGAATTTCCAAGCGCACTTGATTGCTTTTTTCCCCATTTCCTCTATAATACAACCATACCATTTCGTTGTGTCCCCCGCACAGGGAGGAACGCGCACAACGCACCATTCTATATTTCATCATATAGGAGAATCAAGAGGAGGTCAAGCCCATGTCATTGGCGGAAAATATATTTTCCCTGCGCACAGCGCGGAACATGTCCCAAGACGATCTGGCGGAGAAGCTGGAGGTCTCCCGACAGTCGGTCAGCAAGTGGGAGACCGGCCAGTCCACCCCCGACCTATATAAGATCATACGCCTATCCGACCTGTTCGGCGTAACCGTAGACGAGCTGGTGCGGGAGGGCGAAGCCCCCCAGCCCCCGGAGCCGTTCCAGCCGCAGGAGTCACAGAAGCCGCAGGAACCGCCCCAGCCGCAGGTGATCTATGTACACCAAAGGCGTGAGCTGACCGGAACACAAACGGCAGGCGTCGTCCTTGCCGTCGCAGGCGCCATTTTAGCCGTCATCGGACTGATCAGCATAGCCTTCCTGCTCCTTCCTGCACTGGCACTAATCATTCTGAGTCTGCCCTTGATCCTATCGAAAAAGCACCCTTGGCTTATCGCGGGCTGGGTGGCAGTAGGCCTGAGCTGTCTGGTTCTGAACCCCTACGTGGCTACATGCCCTTGGGGTCTAATCGGCGGCCTCCGGCGCCTGTATCTCTACATCAAAATCCCGGAAATCCGCTATCCCTCCACCATCTTTGCCATTGCCGTCGGCCTCACCCGCGGTCTGCTGACCTTGGTTTTGGCTTTCTTCACCGGCCGCCTATATGTGCAAGCATGGAAAACTTGGAGAAAAGACGGCTGAACAACGGCTTTTTACATTCCTGCATCCCTGCATCCAAATTATTAAAATCCCGTCCCGCTCCGCGGGACACCACAACTCCTAAACTCCTAACACAAAAAATCTCTGCCCTAAACGCCAAACCCAATTCCTAATTCTCCATTTAGCTCTTCCCCCGAATGGCCGAAAAATACACCCTCTCCTCCCCCTCCCGGGGGCCGCTCATGCGGCAGTCGCCGTAGGTGCGGATATTCACGAACCCCGCCTCCATCAGCCACGCCTTCAGCTCCTCCGCCTCATAGGCCCGCTGCCGGTGCTCCTCAAAGCTCCGCCGCCAGCTGCCGTCCGCCTGGCGCTTGAAAATGTCCATAAAATAGGAGCAGATTTTGCTCCGCTTCTCAAACTCCGTCCGCCAGACGCAGTACACGTCCTCCCGCTCATCCAAAAACACCTGCCCGTCCAGCCCCCGGAGTTTTTCGGGGGTGTTTACGTCGAAGATCAGGATGCCGCCGGGCTCCACAAACAGCCGCAGTCGGAAGAGGGCCTTTTGTACGTCCCTAGGACTTGTCAGGTAGTTCAGGCTGTCCAAGCAGCAGACAGCCGCCTCTACGGTACCGTAGAGGTCCAGCTTGGGCATCTCCTGATGGAGGAAGATCGGCGGCTCCCCGGTGAGATCCGCGCACTTCTCCCGGGCGGCGGAGAGCATATCCTCGCTGCCGTCGGCCCCGATGAGCTCATAGCCCCGCTGGGAGAGAAGGTATGTCATGCTCCCCGTGCCGCAGGCCAGATCCAGCACCGTATGTACGGGAATGCGGCTGCGGCGCATCAGTTTCTCGATGAAGTCCGCCCGGCGGCCGTAGTCCACGTCCTCTGTCAAGGCGTCGTAACAGCCGGCCAAGGCCTCATAGCTGCTCATCTTTTTCCTCCTCCATCCGCTGGAACACGGTCTGATAGCCCCCGGCGCCGAAGCTGAGGGAGCGGTTCACCCGGCTGATGGTGGCACTGGAGGCCCCGGTGCGCTCCAAAATGTCGGTGTAGATCATCCCGTCCTTGAGCAGCAACGCCACATCAAACCGCTGCTCCATGGCCCGCAGCTCCGTCACGGTGCACAGGTCTTGGAAAAAGCGGTAGGCCTCCTCCTCGGTCTTCAGCAGCAGGAGGGCTTGGTAGAGATTGTCACTCTTGGGTTTTTTTGCAATACGAGCCATAATGGTTTTTCCTCCGTTGGGGTGTGGTCTTGGGGATATAGTAACACTTTATGGTGTGAAAGTAAAGTGGGAAAATGGATGGAAGAAGGGACAGGGATTCCACCCTTGGGCGACCTGCTTTTCTCGCGTGAGAAAAACAGGCAAAAGCGCAGCTGGCGGATTTTAGCCCTGCCACAGGCGGGGCACGGTTTTTACGCTCCCCTAAGAATCCCAAGACATGTGTCCCGCGGTAGACCGTTGCGAGGGCTTGGTGCACAGGGCCCAACGCGGGGGGCGGTTACTTTTGCACAGATAACGATATCCTGAGAGCATCTCCCCATAACGGTATAACCCTTGTTGCGCTCCACTCGGAAAACCTCCATAGCTTCATCACCCCTTTGGGCGTGGATTTGTTACATGATAGAACGCCATTTTGCCGGGGTTAGGTATAAATCTCTGTTCCCGACAAAATGGTGTCCGCGAAGCCGCATATAGCAAGGCTCTTTTCGCCCCTGCCGCGTAACATGATGGTATAACAAAGCGGTGTTCCTGTTCTCCCGGCTAGGGATAGAGAAACGCCGCGTCTGCGTCGTATTTCAGTTTTTATTTATGTGGTTATCCCTAACTCAGCCGAACAGGAGTACCAACAGCTAAGACCAAGC
>CANPBB010000144.1 GCA_947572235.1 uncultured Clostridia bacterium | reverse complement strand
CCCTTGCTAAAGGCTGCGCCCGCAGGCGCGTTTCGAGGCCAACCGCCCCAAAGGGGCGGCTCTTAGGCCGAGATGAGGGGGACCGCCACGCCCCCGATAGCCCCCCCGTAGGGCGCGACGACTCGGCGTGCCGTCCCCTGTCAACCGAACCTCTCCGACACCTCATTCGTATGCCCCCTATCCATCCGCCCTACCGAATCCATCACACCCCGATAAACCACCCGCCGGCCACGCCGTTCCCCGCCCCCCAACACCCTCTCGCCAAACCAACCTATCCTCTGCCCCTGCCGGGCGTGATCATAGAAAGGAACCTCCATGGATCTCTTACAATGGCTTACAACTACCCAGCTGGGTGAATTCATATTCACCGCCTTAGTCTCCATGCTCCCCGTTGTGGAGCTTCGCGGGGGCATCCCCTTCGGGGTGGCGGCGGGGCTTTCGCCGGTGAAAGCCTTCGCGGCGGCTTTTATCGGCAATATGCTTCCCGTCCCCTTCCTGATTCTCTTTACACGCCGTGTCTTTGTCCTCCTGAAGGACTACGTGCCCCTATTCCGGGGGGCCATCGCCTATCTGGAGCGGAAGGCGGAGCGGAATAAGCATCTGGTGCTCAAGTATCAGTCCTTAGGGCTTTTCCTTCTGGTAGCCGTACCCCTGCCGGGTACCGGGGCGTGGACCGGGTCCTTGGTGGCTGCGGTTATGGATATGCGCCTGAGCAAGGCCATCCCCGCCATCACCTGCGGTGTGCTGGCCGCCGGAGTGATTATCACCTTGATCACCCACCAAGTGACCCTGTTCTGAGGCGCACCAACGCCCAGAGGCGCGCATAGGATGGGCAGAGGTGAGAGCATGAGACTTCTACAGGATGGACTGGTGGCTCTGCTGGCGGCCATCGGCCTGGCCACGCTGCTGTGGCTGATTGTCAGCGTCTTGTTCCGCTTGCGCAAGGAGACCCTGCACCACGTCTCCGCCGTGGTCCCCGCACGGGGCGCCGCCAACGGCCTGGAGCACACGGTGCACACCTTGGAGCAGCTCCGCTGCGACCACGGGGGGTTCGGGGGCATCGTCATTGTGGACTGCGGCCTCAGTCCGGTGGGCCGGGAGGTGGCCTCGCTGCTGTCCCGGGAGGACCGGGACGTGGCCCTCTGCACACGGGAGGAGCTGCCCGACTTCTTCCAGTAAGAGGTACTTTTTTGTCAAAAAGCACCCAAAAACCTTTGTGTTCGCTCTCCAGCGCGGAGATGTATGGCGCTTTCTGCTTGGTGACGAGGGCACGATGGGGACGGGAGAAAGGCACCGTGGAATATCCGAAGTGGAATATGGGATGGATTTACAACAAAATGTATAGAAACTGAGGTACATAGGAATGAGTCAGTACAGCACCATAGACGGCACAGTGCTCAATCTCATTTTCCAGAACGAGGAGAATGGGTATACCGTGCTGCGCCTTGTCACCACCGACGGGGAGGTGGTGACGGTGGTGGGCTGTATCCCCTGCGCCGCGCCGGGGGAGAATCTGATCTGCGCCGGCAGCTGGATGGTCCATCCCCAGCACGGGGAGCAGTTCAAGGCGGAGGAGGTGGAGCGCCACCTGCCCACCTCCGAGACGGAGATCCTCTCCTACCTCTCCTCCGGGGCGGTGAAGGGGGTGGGCCCCGCCACCGCCCAGCGCATGGTGGACCGCTTCGGCGCCGACACCCTCCGTGTTCTGGAGGAGGAGCCGGAGCGGATCGCCGAGATCCGGGGCATCACCGCCAAAAAGGCCGGGGAGATTGCCGAGGCCTTCCGCTACCAGACGGGGATGCGCCGCCTGCTGGAGTTTCTGTCCCTGAACGATCTGCCCTTGCCCCTCTCCATGCGCCTCTACCGGCGCTACGGCGCGGGGGCCATGGAGGCGGTCCGCGCCAACCCCTACCTGCTGGTGGACGAGTGCTACGGGGTGGGCTTTCAGCAGATGGACGCCATCGCTCTGGGGATGGGCTTTGAGGGGGACAGCGGCCGCCGTCTGGAGGCCGCCGTCCTCTACGAGCTGAGCTACAACGCGGGAAACGGCCACGTGTTCCTCCCCAGGGACAAGCTCCTCGGCGCCACCTGCGCCCTGCTCCAGGTGGAGGGGTGCGAGGAGGAGGCGCTGATCGAAAAGGCGCTGGACGGCCTTATCGCCCGCCGGGCGGTGGTCAGCGACACGATAGGCAAGGTGGAGGCCATATACCTCTACCGGCTGTGGGAGGCGGAGGTCACAGTGGCGGAGCGGCTGCGGGCCCTGCTGTCCTTCCCCGCGGACCAAGGGCGGCGGGTGGAGGCCCTTATCGACCGGATTGAGGCCGAGCAGGGGGTGACCTACGCCGCCGGACAGCGCCGGGCGGTGGCCCTCTCCGCCGCGGAGGGGGTCCTCCTCCTCACCGGCGGGCCCGGTACCGGCAAGACCACCTCTGTCCGGGGTATTGTGGCGCTGTTTGACTCCTTGGGGCTGGATATGGCCCTGATGGCCCCCACCGGCCGGGCGGCTAAGCGCATGAGCGAGCTCACCGGCCGGGAGGCCCAGACCATCCACCGCACCTTGGGCATGAGCTATAACGAGCAGACCGGAGAGGTGAGCTTTTCCAAGAACGAGAAGGAGCCGCTGGAGGCGGACGCGGTGATTGTGGACGAGATGAGCATGGTGGACCTGCCCCTGATGCGGGCCCTCCTGACAGCCCTGCGCCCCGGATGCCGGCTGGTGATGGTGGGGGACCCGGACCAGCTCCCCTCGGTGGGGCCCGGGAACGTGTTCAGCGATCTGATCCGCAGCGGGACCATCCAGACAGTGGCCCTGACGGAGATCTTCCGCCAAGCCCAGCAGAGCGCCATTGTCCGCAACGCCCACGCCATCAACCTTGGCTCACCGCCCTGTCTTGACAGCAATCAGGGGGACTTCTTCTTTCTCTGCCGCCGGGTACCCGACCGGATTGTGGAAACGGTGGTGGGTCTGTGCCAGACCCGCCTCCCGGAGAACATGGGCGTGCCCCAAGGCCAGATCCAAGTTCTCTGCCCCACCCGCCGGGGGCCTTGGGGCACCGAGACGCTGAACCGCTCCCTACAGACGGCACTGAATCCCCCGTCCCCGGAGAAGCGGGAGCGCTCCTGCGGGGAGCTTGTGTTCCGGGTAGGGGACCGGGTGATGCAGACAAAAAATAACTATGACGTACTCTGGGACCGCCCCGACGGCACCGTGGGCACGGGGATCTTCAACGGCGATGTGGGGCAGGTGGTGGACATCGACCCCTCCGGCGAGCTGGTAACGCTGTGCTTTGACGAGCGGACGGCGGTATACACCGCGGAGATGCTGGGGGAGCTGGATATGGCCTATGCCATGACGGTGCACAAGGCCCAGGGCAGCGAGTATCAGGCAGTGGTCCTCGCCGCGGGCCGCTGCGCCTCCTCCCTGATGGTCCGGGGCGTACTGTACACCGCCATCACCCGCGCCCGGGAGCTGCTGGTGGTGGTAGGCGACGACGCGGCCCTGCTGGACATGGCGGCCAACGACAAGCAGCAGCGCCGCTACAGCGGCCTGCGCCGGAGGCTGAAGAGGGCCGCGAAGCATGACGCATAAGAAAAAGGACCGCGAAAGCGGTCCTTTTTCTTGTTGGTTGGTGGGAGGGGCGCACAGTGCGCGCCTCTACGGCGGCTGTCATAGTGCGGTGGAGTGTTGATAGAATAGGCGCACGGCCAAAGTGCGCTGCCACCAAGCACGGCGGCCTTTGCCGCACAGCGGACAGCGCAACAACCATCAAATCCCGGGGGCAAGTCGCGGCGAGGCAGGCAGAGCGGCAGCGGCGGTTTATCACAGGGCTAAAGACGGGGGAGGACACTCTCAGGATACCTTTATCTGTGCAAGAGCTCCCGCCGCCGCGTCCGAGGCTGCGCAGCAAAGCGACGCACCGGGCTATCGAAGGTGCGTCGCGTCTTGGGGTTCTTAGGGGGGAGCGAATAAGGGCTGTGCCCCCTGCGGGGGG
>CANPBB010000143.1 GCA_947572235.1 uncultured Clostridia bacterium | reverse complement strand
TGCTCGATATTGCGGAAGTCCAGGCCTGTCAGGGAGGCTACGCGGGCCATCCGCTTGAGGCCATTAAAGACGAGACGCTTCCGGAGATGGGGGAGAAGGGGCTGATATTCGCCTTCTGGCACTTCTTATTTTGCGGACTGACCGTAGTAGGCGTTGGGACCATGCTTGCGCAGGAAGTGTTTGTCCTGGATGCTTTGAGGTGCGGGGGAGGCCTTGGGATCGACGGTTTCCGTCAGTATGGCCATCTTTGCGACCTCCTCCAAAACCACGGAGTGGTACACCGCCTGTGCGGCGTCCCTGCCCCAAGTGAAGGGGCCGTGGCTCCGGCAGATGACGGCGGGGACGTGGATGGGATTGATGCCCCGCAGCCGGAAGGTCTCCACCACCACATGCCCGGTGTTGGTCTCATAGTCCGCCTCTATCTCCTCCTGTGTCAGGTTTCGGGCACAGGGGATGGGGCCATAGAAGTAGTCGGCGTGGGTCGTGCCATAAGCGGGGATATCACGGCCCGCCTGAGACCACGCTACCGCATAGGGGCTATGGGTGTGAACGATCCCGCCGATTTCGGGAAAGGCGTTGTACAGCACAATATGGGTTTTTGTGTCAGAGGAGGGATTCAGCTTCCCCTCTACCTGCCGTCCCTCCAAATCCAGCACCACCAGATCCTCGGGCTTCAGATCCCCATAGCTCACCCCGGAGGGCTTGATGACAAACAGACCTTTCTCCCGGTCAATGCCGCTGACATTTCCCCAAGTGTAGGTCACAAGCCCCCGGCGGGGCAGCTCCATGTTGGCCTCGTATACCTTTTGTTTCAGCTCTTCTAACATCGTGTCTGTCTCCTTTACGGCACCGGGGCCGCCTATAGGGCCGCCCGGCTCATATTATCTCAGTTTCCAAGCCAAATCGGATAGGAATAAGTCGTGCTCCAGGCTCTCCACCGTGGTGTCCTTGGTAATATGGACAAACTCGATGTCCATGATGGCACACCAGTCCTTCATCTGCTCCGCCGTCACGTCGTAGCTGAGCACGGTGTGGTGGGCGCCGCCGGCGGTGATCCAGCACTCTACGCCGGTGGTAAGATCGGGCTCCGCCTGCCACATCACACGGGCGACCGGCAGGTTGGGCATGGGCAGTATAGGTTTGACACAGTGGATATCCTGACAGATGAGCCGCAGGCGGCCGCCCATGTCGATGAGGCTCACCACGATGGCCTCCCCCGCCTTGCCCTCGAACACCAGTCGGGCGGGGTCCTTCTCGTTCATGCCGATGCCTAAGTGGTGGGTTTCGATCCGGGGTTTTTCGGCGGCGCAGCAGGGGCAAACCTCCAGCATGTGGGCCCCAAGGCTGTACTCCTGCCCCTCTGTCAGGTTGTAGGTGTAGTCCTCCATGAACAGAGAGCACCCGTTGCCGCCCTCGCCCATGGCCTTGAGAATGGCGGTCATGGCCGCTACTTTCCAGTCCCCCTCGCCGCCGTAACCATAGCCTTGGCTCATCAGGTGCTGACTGGCCAAGCCGGGCAGCTGCTCCATGCCGTAGAGATCTTGGAAGGTGTTGGAGAAGGCTCTGCACCCCTCCGCGTCCAGCATCCTCTTCATGGCGATCTCTTCCCGGGCCTGATAGCGGATGTGGCCGAGCTGATCGGTGGCAATGTCATAGCTGGTCCGGTAGACCTCCATCAGCGCGTCGATCTCCGCCTCGGTGACGGCGCTCATCTCCTTGACCAAATCGCCCACAGCCCAAGTGTTTACCTGCCAGCCCAGCTTGGCCTGAACCTCCACCTTGTCGCCCTCGGTGACGGCCACCTCCCGCATATTGTCGCCAAAGCGCATCACCCTCATGCTCCTCGATACAGCCGCGCCTACGGCGGCCTTCATCCAATCCCCAAGGCGCTTCGCCACCTTCTCATCCTGCCAGTAGCCGGCGATGACCTTCCGGGGCTTGCGCAGGCGGGCTCCGATGAACCCGTGCTCCCGGTCGCCGTGGGCGGCCTGGTTCAGATTCATGAAGTCCATGTCGATCTCCTCGTTGGGGATCTCCCGGTTGTACTGGGTGGCGAAGTGGCACCAAGGCTTCTGGAGATCCACGAAGCCGTTGATCCACATCTTGCTGGGGGAGAAGGTGTGGCACCAAGTGATGATCCCGGCGCAGCGGTCGTCGTGGTTGGCCTCCTTGACCACGTCGGCGATCTCCTTGTTGGTCTTGGCGGTCACTTTATAGACGAGGGGATAGGGCAGCACACCGCTGAGCTTTTCCGCCATCTCGGCGGCACGGGCCGCCACGGTCTCCAGAACCTCGGGGCCATAGAGGAACTGGCTGCCCACAACGAACCAAAATTGATACTGTTCCATAAATCGTCCTCCTCACAGCGTGTTTACAGCCGACTGCTCCACCTGGAGCAATGCCCTGTACTGCTGCATGTATTTGTTGAAGCCCTCCGCTACGGCGGGCTCCGGCTGGATGGTGGAGCCGGATACGCCCTTGAAAACACGGCTGGCCAGATAGCTCTCCAAGCTCTCGCCCTCGCCCTTTTGCCGCATGTACGCCGCCAGCAGGGCCATGCCGTAGGGCCCGCCCTCTCCGGCGGTTTCCATACAGGTGACAGGCGCGCCGCAGGCCGCGGCCATGTAGCTCTGTCCCACCACAGGGGTCTTGAACAGGCCGCCGTGGCCGGTGAGGGAGTCGATGGCCACGCCCTCTGTCCCCAGAATGTCCATGCCGATCTTCAGGGTGGCCATGGTGGCATAGAGCTGGGAGCGGAAAAAATTGGCCAAGGTGAATTTTGTCTCCGGTCTGCGGACCACCAAGGGACGGCCCGCATCTATATGGGTAACGCCCTCTCCAGCCAGATAGTTGCACACCAGCACGCCGCCGCAGTCCACGTCGCCCTCCAAGCTCTTCTCGTAGAGCTTGGTGTAGAGCTGGCCGGGGTCGGGCTCCGCCCCAAAGAGCTTGGCGGCCTCCCCGAGAACGCCGACCCAAGCGTTGGTGTCGTTGGTGCAGTTGTTGCAGTGGACCATGGCCACCGGGGCCCCGGCGGGGGTGGTCACTAAGTCGATCTCCTCATAAACCTTCTTCAAGGGGTGTTCCAGCACCACCATGGAGAAGATGGAGGTGCCGGCGGAGACGTTGCCGGTGCGGGGGGCCACGGCATTGGTGGCAGTCATGCCGGTACCCGCGTCCCCCTCCGCGGGGGCAAAGGGGATGCCGGCGGGGAGCAGGCCGTCCAGCAGCGCCGCGCCGGACTCGGTAAGAGTTCCGGCCGGCTCCCCGGCGGTCAGGACCTTTGGCAGAAGATCCTCCAGTTTCCAAGGCAGATCCCGCAGCTTCGGCAGCGCGTTGAACTTTGCCGCCATTTCCGCATCGTAGGTCAGGGCGGCGCTGTCAATGGGGAACATGCCCGAGGCCTCGCCAACGCCTACCGCGTTGACGCCTGTGAGCTTGTAGTGGACATAGCCCGCCAAGGTGGTGATGTGGGCCAGATGGGGGATATGCGCCTCCTTGTTCAAAATCGCCTGATACAGGTGGGCGATAGACCACCGCTGGGGGATGTTGAAGCCAAAGAGTTCCGTCAGCTCTGCCGCCGCCTCGCCGGTGATGGTGTTCTGCCAAGTACGGAAGGGCGTCAGCAAATTCCAATCCTTGTCGAAGGCGAGATAGCCGTGCATCATGGCCGAGACGCCCATGGCGGCGATCTGATCGCGGCTCTCCACCTTGGAGAGGGCGGCCTTCAGCCCGGTCCAGACCTCCTCCAAGGGGTAGGTCCACACGCCGTTCTCATAGCGGGAGGCCCAGGTGCAGTCCCCGGAGGAGACCGGCTTGAATCCGTCGTCGATGGTGACGGCCTTGATCCGGGTGGAGCCAAGTTCAATTCCTAAACAGGTTTTCATAGCGCACCTCTCACTTCTTATTCCTGCGCAGCAAAACCACGCTCTGAATCAGCAAAAACAGGCACAGCATAGCGGCCACGGTGATGTTGGACCACCAAGCCTCGTCAAAGCCCAAGGAGGAGACAATGCGC
>CANPBB010000142.1 GCA_947572235.1 uncultured Clostridia bacterium | reverse complement strand
GCTTACGGATGCGGCGTACCCCTTGCGGGTGCTTGTCGGCTGAGAGGTATTTTTTACGAAAACGCGGTTTCCGGAAACCGCAGCGTTAAGAAAATGTGCCAGCGGCACATTTTTAGCGCAGGCCCCGCCAACTGTGTTGGCGGGGTGGCACTGAGGGAAACAAAACTCTGCCGAGGGCTTTTGACAGTCAGGGGAGGGCCTTGCCCTCCCCTGTTGTGTATCATATCCTTACATATCCTTACAAATCCTTTTAGAAAGGAATCACCTTTATGGATTTCGCTGAGATCAAAGCCTTGGATCACCGGTACGTCCTCCAGACCTATGGGCGCAACGATTTGGCCATCGACCACGGGCGGGGCGCCACCCTCTACGATACCGAAGGCAAATCCTACATCGACTTCACCGCCGGCATCGGTGTCTGCTCCCTGGGCTACGCCAACGAGGCCTGGGCCAAGGCCATCTACGATCAGGCCATGAAGCTGGGCCACATCTCCAACCTCTTCTACTCCCAGCCCTATGCCCTTCTGGCCTCCAAGCTGGTACCCGCGGCGGGGATGGCCGGCGCCTTCTTCTCCAACTCCGGCGCCGAGGCCAACGAGGGCATGATCAAAACCGCCCGGAAGTACTCCCACGACCACTATGGCCCGGACCGCTCCACCATCATCACCCTCAACCGCTCCTTCCACGGCCGCACCGTCACCACCCTCCGGGCCACCGGGCAGGACAAGTACCACAAGAACTTCTACCCCTTCCCCGACGGCTTCCGCCACGCCGACGCCAATGATATAGACAGCCTTCTATCTGTCGCCGGGGACGATGTCTGCGCCGTGATGCTGGAGCTGATCCAGGGCGAGGGCGGCGTGAACCCCCTGAACGCGGACTACGTCCGCCAAGTGGCGGACCTTTGCGCCCAGCGGGACTGGCTGCTCCTCATCGACGAGGTCCAGACGGGCATCGGCCGCACCGGGACGCTGTTCTGCTACCAGCAGTTCGGCGTCACGCCGGACATTGTGAGCTTCGCCAAGGGCATTGCCGGCGGCCTCCCCTTCGGCGGCTTCCTGACGGGCGAAAAGTGCCGGGACACCCTCCACGCCGGGGACCACGGCAGCACTTTCGGCGGCAACCCCATGGCCAGCGCCGCCGGCTGCGTGGTGATGGACACCCTGACGCCGGAATTTCTGGCCGGGGTGCGGGAGAAAGGCGAGACCCTCCGCCGCCGCATCGCCGCCATCCAAAGTCCCTGCATCGCCGGGGTCCGCGGCATGGGCCTGATGGTGGGCGTGGGCATCCAAAACGCCGCCCACACCGAGCTTCGGGACCGCCTGATGGCCGCCGGCCTCCTCACCACCTGCGCCGGCCCCGACACCATCCGTCTCCTCCCCCCCTTGGTCATCACCAACGAGGAGCTGGAGCGCGGAATCGAGATCATGGAAAGAATTCTCCAATAACCCGCCGCCCCATTGCACCTGCCCTCTATAGCCCCCACGGCGCGCCGGCCGACGCCCCCCCGCGGATTCCCGCGGGGCGCGACGGCCTCGGCGCGCCGTTTCTTTGTACCTCGATAGAATGTAAAGCCTTTTTCCTTTACCCAAACTGATACCAAAGGACCCCTGCCAGCACCACATGCCCCATCAAAATCAAGGGAAGTCCCAGCCGAAAATACCAATGCTTCGTCTTATGCCGAAAGTGAAACATCCCCAGCACCGCCCCCAGGCTCCCGCCCACAGCCGCCGTCATAAACAGCCGTTTCTCCGGCACCCGGCGGGCATCGGGGCGCTTGGACTGCCGCTTGTCCCAGCCCATCTGCAAAAAGGCGAAGAGGTTGACCAGCACTATATAGGCGGTGATCATCCCCGGCAGCGTGAGAAACCATTTCATAGCGGAAACCCTCCGTTTTTTGTAGCAGGATAGCCCTATTCTCCCGGAAAATCCCAGCGGTGTCAAGAATATTTTTTGTTTCATAGGGGGTGGACAACAAAAAGCCGATACACACAGCAGGTGTCATCGGCTCTTTGCTGGACAAGCTGCGGCATAATTCGACAACAAAACGGATAATTCAATAAAAACTATACCAACCGCTATCAGCCAAACCAATGGTGTGCGGAACCTCAACCCCACCACAACCTGTGAGGCGATACCCCCTTTCTGCTCCGGCACCGCCAGTACCACAGCCTGCTGCTTGCCCCGAAACTATCTCCGCACTCCGGCCTTTGGAACTAAAAATTGTAAATTTTCGTCTAACCCTGCAAACAAGCATTGACGGAATGGTATCTGTTCGGTATTATGTAAAGCAGGATACTGAACCACTGAAAGCTGGGGGTTATGGATATGCACAAATGTGAAGTTTGCGGCGAGTACTATTCGGACACCTATCGACGCTGTCCGTTTTGTGAGGAGGAGGAGGCGCTCCGCCGTGGGAAAAACGTACACCGGCGGAGCAGGGATTTCCGCAGCCGGCGGGGCGGACATGCCATCGGCGTGCTGGTGCTGCTGCTGGTCTTTGTGGCGGCGGGGCTGACTGTGGGGCGCTTCTTTGGTGATAAGATCGCGGATATGGTCGGTATCCGCACCCCTCTGCCTCCGGATGATACCAGCCAGGGTGGTCAAATGGATCCCGACGGCGCCCCTAATGGGGGGGGCGGCACCGGTGACAGTGACCCCTCCGGTGATCCCAACCTCACAGGTGATCCCGACGATACGGCGCCGGAGAACCCGACGGAGCAGAAGCCGGACACCGCGGTGGTGCTCAGCAGCGCGGACTTTACGCTCTCCACGGCAGGCGCCTTCCATCCGCTTACTGTCACCGGCGGCAGCGGCAGCTACACTTGGACCAGCGCCAACCCTGCGATCGCCACCGTAGGGGAGGACGGCAAGGTCACAGGCGTGGCGGCGGGCAGCACCGAAATTACGGTAACAGATGGGTACACCTCCGCGGTGTGCATCGTTCGGGTGAAGGGGGCAGAGAGCGGCGGCGACACCACCGCCTCCGGCGCGGTGAAGCTGAACAAGGAGGATATGACCATGCCGGCGGGCACCACCTACCAGCTGAAGGTCAGCGGCACCAGCTCGGCGGTGACCTGGGCCATTGAGGATACCTCCATTGCCACCATTGATGGCGACGGCACCGTCCACTTCGTCAAGAAGGGCACCACCACCGCCACCGCGACAGTGGACGGTAAGACACTCAAGTGCATTGTCCGCGTGAAGAAGTGAGGCGGCATCAAAAGGCATGGGCTTTTGCCCATGCCTTCGCTTTTAGGGTGCTCTACCGGCTTAAATGCCGCGATACTAAGGGCCAAGGGCGGCCCTGCCAAGCGGCTTTCTTTCACGGGCCTTAGTACCTTCCTGCGTAGATCTCTTTTGCTTTTTTCGTCCATTTTTGAACAAAGCCGCTCTTCCCGCTTGTATAGGCGTCCCTGTTATGCGCAAATTGTCTCCACAGCTCTAATTTCAGCGCCTCATATTCCTTGGCTGTTTGTGGGTGCGCAATCAAGTAGTCCCTAAAGTATAATTCGTCGTGATCCCCGGCATAGCGAAGGTGTATATGAAACACCTTGTCAGCAAATCCGGCGTCTGTATAGCCGCGGTTAAAGGATATTCTGCCCGCTTCTGCTGACATCCGAAAAAATCCACATGCCTCCAGTACGGCGGCGGTTTGCGCAATCTCCGCATCCTGTGACACCTCGATCAGTACGTCAACAATGTCCTTTGCCCATATCCCGGGGACGGCGGTGCTTCCGATGTGGCTGATCCGCGTCACCGGGCACTTGGACAGTCCGCGTCTTAGCAGAGCCTCGATCTCTCTGTAGTGCAGCTGCCATTTGTCGCTGTGCGCCACAAGGAATATGGGGAACAGGTCCCACAATTCCTCTAAAGACATCTCTGAGAGTTTCTTTCCCAAATTCGTCACCTCCGCCAAATCCGGCCTGCGGCCCCATTCTATCACAGGGGCACAACCCCTTCAACCCGTTTTCTCCCAATCGCCGGCGTATTGGGCCGGCTGTATATTATGGAGGGGCAGCGACCACGACAAACGCATGAGTAAAAAAACTATGAACAAGTCCCCCAATGTGGTAAA
>CANPBB010000141.1 GCA_947572235.1 uncultured Clostridia bacterium | reverse complement strand
TCTCCTCGGACATCTCCCCGCCGTGCTCCAAGGCCATCAAAGCCTCCACCTGTTCTATCTCCCCCTGAGGGGTCTTATTCTCCTCGTCAGCCATATCTCCATACTCCTTCATTTTACAAATCCGCAATCATTCACTAATGGTGTAGTTTACCACAAGTTTTCCCATATTACAATCTTAAAATAGCGGGAGGCGGTCCTTTGTCCTCAGGAACCGCCCCCCGTATGCCGCAGGCCATCTACTGCCCGCCGTTTTGCGTCTGCTCTATAGACAGCATGGCGCTGCCCTGCACCACCACCTGCTCCTGCTCCACGTCAAAGACCGCGTACCAGCCCATCTGCTCCCCCTCGCCGGCCCCCTTCGGCCCGCCGAACAGGCGCAGCTGGGTGGGGGACTCCCAGCGGACGGCGATGATCTCCCCGTCCTCGCCCCAGTCCGTGATGGTGCGGCTCATGCCGTAGCCCTTGGTGCTGACGGTGTAATCCAGCCCCTCCCGGCTCAAATCTACCCAGTAGGTGCCGTCCTCAGACCAGAACCGGGCCAAGGTCACGCTGTCCGCCAGACGTTTGGCCGTCAGCTCCTCCACCACCGACGCCACGGCCTCCCAGTCGGCAAACCAGTCCCGGTGCAGCAGCGCCCACCGCTCGGTGCTGATCCGCCGCCCGTCAAAGGGCTCCTCCGCCAGCGCCGCCCGGTCGCTGAGGTAGACGGCCTCCCCGTCGGTGACCAGGAAGCTGTAGCGCCGGTCCTGAATCGTCCCGCCGCAGCGCCGGTCGTCCCTGCGCAGGAGGAAGTGGCCATTCTCAAAGATCACGTCATAGATCACCGGCCTGCCGCCGGCGGCGGTACTGACAATGCGCAGCATGTCCCCGCTCCCCCCGGACACACGGCCCAAAAACTCCTGTACCCGCTCCTCGTCCTCCTGATCCCGGCGGCGTCAATGCGCAGATCGCAGTCAATCTCGCTATCTTCCAAGTCGAGGGACAGCTGCTCCAGATCCCTGTACCCATAACGTGCCTGCTCCTCCCCGCCGCCGATCTGGAACTCGGCGCAGTACTGCTTCCCGCCGATCTCCTTGATCAGCCGATAATGCCCATCGCTGACGGTGTAGCGGTAGGGCAAAAAGCTGAAAGAGTTCTCCCACACCTCCCCCGGCGCGACAACATACCCGATTTCGTTCCACCCCGCGTTCTCCGCCAGCGGCAGGGCATACCACTGGCCGTTCCGCTCCACCTCAACGGCGTACTCCGCACCGAAGGATATCGCCCTCTCCCCGGTATTCTCCACCATATAATTAAAGCTCTCCACACTCTTGTCATACTGCTCATGCTCCACCGAGAGCACCGCCCCCTCTTGGGCAAAGTCCCCCTCCCCATAGGGCGAGGGCGTCAAATCCTCCCCGCAGGAGAACAGACTGCTCACCAGCAGCACAGCCGCCGCCATCCAAACCAACCAACGCCTCATAAAGCACCTCATTTCCAAAACCAAAAACCCCAACCAACCATTTCCCGGCCTTCCCATCCACAAACACAGCATCTTAGACGCCCCGCCCCACAAAAAGTTCCAGCCCCCCGCCGGGGTTTACAATTTGTTCTCATTCTCCCATTCTCTCCCACACCCCATGCCCGTACGCGCCAACGGCGCAGTGCCCGAATCGCCCTCGGCAGCGTTTCGCGGCCCGGAGGCCGTGAAATCAATTCAAATACCTCTCTCGGAGCGAGCGCCGCAGGGCAAAGCCCGAGGCGCAGCGCGGCCCCTTCGTTTGAAATCCGCGGATTTCAAACGAGCGCGAAGCGCCGCTTTTTTCTCGACTAAAAGGGAGTGGAGGGCAGTCCGCGGACTGGCCTCCACTCCCTTTTAGTCGAATTAAAGTTTCTCCCGAACCTTAGCAGCCTTACCCACGCGGTCACGCAGATAGTAGAGCTTCGCCCGGCGGACAAAGCCGTGGCGGACCGTCTCGATCTTGACGATGGTGGGGGAGTGCAGGGGGAACACCTTCTCCACGCCCACGCCATAGGAGATCCGGCGGACGGTGAAAGTCTCCTCGATCCCGCCATGCTTCTTGGCAATGACGGTGCCCTCGAACACCTGGACACGCTCGCGGGAACCCTCCTTAACCTTCACGTGCACGCGGACGGTGTCGCCCACGGTAACGCTGACGGCCTCCTTGAGCTGGGACTTGGTCAGTTCTTTGATGAGATCCATGGATGCTTTTCCTCCTAATATACAGGTGTTCATAGCCGCCTTTGTATGGCTCTTCCGCCCAATCGGAAGCGCCGCGCCAGAGGACCACCCTTTATCGCCATGATAGGATACCACACCCTCCCCCAAATTGCAAGCATTTTTTTGCCAATCCCCCCATAAAAAAGCCCTCCACGTCCATCGCCGCAAAACTCCTGCGGCTCTTCCGCAAAAAAGATTGTTAAAAAAATTGACAAGCCACCCATTTTGCTGTATCATGGTACCAAATCTTTTTCTCAAAGTATACTGTGTATACAGATCGGAAGGCTTGTATGAAAAAGCAACATGTTTCCGAGGCCGTCATCCGCCGGCTCCCCCGCTACTACCGCTACTTGGACGACCTCCACGCCAAGGGCGTGGTCCGCATCTCCTCCAGCTCCCTGGGCAGCCGCATGGGCATCACCGCCTCCCAGATCCGGCAGGACCTGAGCTGCTTCGGCGAGTTCGGCCAGCAGGGCTACGGCTACAATGTAAAGGAGCTGCGCGCGGAGATCGGCCAGATCCTGGGCGTCAACAACGCCCACAGCATCATCATCATCGGCGTGGGCAACCTGGGCCACGCCCTGATGCAGAACTTCCCCTTCGCCGACATCGGCTTCTCCCTGGACGCCGCCTTCGACGTCTCCCCCGCCATGATCGGCACAACGGTCAACGGCGTGGATGTGCGCAGTTTGGACGAGCTGGACGGCTACTGTGCCGGCCACCTGCCCGATGTGGCCATTCTCACCGTCCCCCGCTCCGCCGCCCAGTCCACGGTGGACCGCTTGGTGGGCTTGGGCATCCGCGGCTTCTGGAACTTCACCAACAAGGAGGTCACCAGCGACCGCCCCGATGTCCAGGTGGAGAGCGTCCACTTTGCCGACAGCCTCCTCACCCTGAGCTACCGCATCACAAAGCGGTAAGGCGCACACGCCCCCGCCGCTGCCCCTCCAAAGAACGCTCCTATCAAAAATCTGCCGGTCCTTTTGAAAGAACTCCCGCCGAAAACGCACCAAGGGGCCACAGGCGCATACAATGAACTGAGACCGAGATCTTCGGCCATTCATCTTTAGGAGGTTCGCATATGTGTAACAACGGCTTCTTTGGCGGTGGGAACTGCTGCTGGCTCATCATTCTGCTCATCATCCTGTTCTGCTGCTGCGGCGACAACAACTGCGGCAGCAGCTGCGGTACTACCTGCGGCTGCAGCTGCAACTGCAACCCCTGCAACTGCAATCCCTGCAGCCCCTGCAATCCCACCCCCTGCTGCTAAAAGCACATAACAGAGGCGGCGCCCCCTATGGGGGCGCCGCTTTTGCTGTCAAAAAACCGAAAGGCCTCTTGACAAGCGGGAGCGCAGGAGATACTATATATTTACAAGACACTATTTTTCCACACAACATATAGTATCAGAAACAAACCCGAGACAGGAGGGCCCCGCCATGGCAGCTGCGATAGAGAGAATGAGGAAACGGGACGGGCGCGTGGTGCGCTTTGACCCGGAGAAGATCGCCTTGGCGATCAACAAAGCCTTCATCGCCACCTACAAGCCCGACCAGGAGGAGACCGCCCGGAAGCTGTCGGAGGAGGTAGTGGCCCTTCTGGAGGTGGAGGGCGCGGAGATCCCCGACGTGGAGCACGTGCAGGACATGGTGGAGCGTGTGCTCATGGACAGCGGCTATGTCCAGACCGCCAAGGCCTATATCCTCTACCGGAACGAGCGCAGCCGGGCCCGTGAGATGAATTCCCGGCTGATGAAGGTCTATGAGGACATCACCTTCTCCGAGTCCGCGGAGAGCGACGTAAAGCGGGAGAACGCCAACATCAACGCCGACACCGCCATGGGCTCCATGCTGAAATATGGCAGCGAGGGGGCCAAGCAGTTCTACCAGATGTTCGTCCTCAAGCCCGAGCACGCCAGG
>CANPBB010000140.1 GCA_947572235.1 uncultured Clostridia bacterium | reverse complement strand
GCTTACGGATGCGGCGTACCCCTTGCGGGTGCTTGTCGGCTGAGAGGTATTTTTTCCAACAACGCGGTTTCCGGAAAAAAATATTTCATTTATTTGCGGCGTGCGCGCCGCAAACCCTGCCGGGGGCAAATCGGGCACTACGTCTGCGGCGGGGTTCTTTGAATTTGACTAAAGAATTTGGGGAGATGAAAAGGAACTCTGTCCAACTTAGGCATTGCGATTTCCGTGGTAAAACGGTATGATATTAGGGTCAAAAAATGGGGGTTCACCCCCCCGCCCTGCGGAAGGTTTCCGCAATGGAAGGAGGCAAAGCGATGAAAATCCTGTTTGCAACATCCGAAGCAGTACCATTTTGCAAGACTGGAGGTCTTGCCGACGTGGCTGGAAGCCTGCCCCAGGCGCTGGCGAAGGCTGGTAATGAGGTGTCCGCCGTCCTGCCCCTCTATCAGAAGGTGGCGGAGAAGTGGAAGGATCAGCTGGAGTTCATCTGCCATATTGACGTGCCCTTGGGCTGGCGCCGGATCTACGCCGGGCTGTTCCGCTTGGAGTATGAGGGCGTCACATGGTTCTTCGTGGACAACGAGTACTACTTCAAGCGGGAGGGCCTCTATGGCCACTACGACGATGGGGAGCGTTTCGGCTTCTTCTCCCGGGCGGTGGTAGCATTGCTCAACTCTATGGGCCCCCTGCCGGAGATCATCCACTGCAACGACTGGCAGACCGCCTTGGTGCCGGTGTACCTGAAGGACGAGTACGCCCGCTGGCCGGAGATCCGGGGCATCAAGACGGTGTTCACCGTCCACAACATCGAGTATCAGGGCCGCTACGGCAAGGAGACGCTGGAGGACCTGTTCGGCCTGGCTCCCGGCTGGTTTGCCGACGGCACCATCGCCTTCTCCGGCGACGTGAACCTGGTGAAGGGCGCGCTGATGACCTGCGACGCCATCACCGCCGTCAGCCCCACCTACGCGCAGGAGCTCCGGGACCCCTTCTACGCCCACGGCATGGACGGGGTGATGAACCTCAACGCCGGCAAGCTCCATGGCGTGCTCAACGGCATCGACATGGTCCGCTACGACCCGGCCAAGGATCCCTCTATCGAGGCCCACTACAGCGTCAAGCGCATGGCCGGCAAGGCCCGCTGCAAGGAGGCGCTGCAAAAGCGCCTGAACTTGGAGGTAAAGCCCGATGTGCCCATTATCGCCATTGTCAGCCGCTTGGTGAGCCACAAGGGCCTGGACCTCCTCTGCAAGAGCTTCGACGAGATGATGGGGCTCAACTGCCAGTTTGTGGTGCTGGGCTCCGGGGAGTACTGCTATGAGCAGTTCTTTGAGAGCAAGCTCCAGTACCTGCCCGGGCGCATGGCCCTCTACCGGGGCTACAATGAGGAGCTGGCCATGGCCATCTACGCCGGGGCCGACCTGCTGCTGATGCCCTCCAAGAGCGAGCCCTGCGGCTTGGCCCAGATGATCGCCATGCGCTACGGCACGGTGCCCATCGTCCGGGAGACCGGCGGTCTCAAGGACACGGTGTTCCCCTACGAGGCATGGTGCGGCGCCGGCAACGGCTTCACTTTCGCCAGCTACAGTGCCAGCGACATGGCCTACGTGATCCGTCAGGCGGTGGATCTCTACCACAACAATCGGGACGCCTTCAAGAAGCTCCAGCACACCGGCATGACCACAGACTTCAGCTGGGACAAGAGCGCCGGGGAGTACATTCGGATCTATGAGCTGATCCGCGGCTGAGCGCCGCCCCCTAAAGGGGTTCGACTACACTTTAGAGGCAGGGGGTATTGCGTCCTCACAATACCTCCTGTCTTTGCTCCGTGTTTGGGGAAGGCCAAGGGGCCGGACCGGAGAGCTGCAAAAAATATTTAGGAAGAGGGTATGCGATATGGAGACTATCACCCGCGAGGGAATGCGGAAAGCCATTGTTGACAAGCTGCGCTTGAACTTCGGCTGTACCGTGGAGGAGGCCACAGAGAACAACATGATGAAGGCCTGTGCCATGGTGCTGCGTGACGTGATGGCCGGCCACGCCATGGACACCCGGAGGGCCATCCGCCGGGGCCGCAAGCGTCAGGTCCACTACATGTCCCTGGAGTTTCTGATGGGCCGCAGCCTGATTAAAAACGCCTACAACCTGAACGTTCTGCCCGCCCTGAAGGGCGCGGTGGAGGATCTTGGCTTCAAGGCCGCCGACGTGTTCGACGCCGAGCCCGACGCGGGCCTTGGCAACGGCGGTCTGGGCCGTCTGGCCGCCTGCTATTTGGACTCCCTCACCACCTTGGAGATCCCCGCCACCGGCTATTCCATCTGCTATGAGTTAGGTATCTTCAAGCAGAAGATCGTGAACGGCCAGCAGGTGGAGCTCCCCGACGACTGGAAGGGCGTGGGCGACGCCTGGCTGGTGCCCCGGCCGGAGGAGGCCGAGGAGGTCCACTTCGGCGGCACCCTCCGGGAGTTCTGGGACGACAACCGCCTCCATGTGGTGAACGAGGGGTATACCCGTGTTTTGGCTGTGCCCTGTGACATGGAGATCTCCGGCTACGACACCGACCACACCAATATCCTCCGTCTCTGGGACGCCAAGAGTCCCAAGCCCATCGACATGGACCTCTTCCGCAAGGGCAGCTACCTCCAGGCCGGTGAGGAGTCCGCCATGGCGGAGGTCATCGCCAAGGTGCTCTACCCCGAGGACAACCACTACGAGGGCAAGAGCCTGCGCTTAAAGCAGCAGTACTTCTTCGTCTCCGCCACCGTGCAGTCCATTGTCCGCAAGCACATTCAGGCCTTCGGCACCCTGAAGAACTTCCATGAGAAGAACGTGATCCAGATCAACGACACCCACCCCGCCCTGGTGATCCCCGAGCTGATGCGCATCCTCATCGACGACGCGGGCCTCAGCTGGGATGAGGCCTGGGAGATCACGGTCCACTCGGTGGCTTATACCAACCACACCGTGCTGGCGGAGGCTCTGGAGCGCTGGCCGCAGGATTTGGTGCAGTCCCTGCTGCCCCGTGTGTGGCAGATTATCACGGAGATCGCCAGCCGCTGGCAGAAGAAGGTGGAGGAGTTCTATCACGACCAGAACAAGACCGCGGACATGGCGGTGATCTGGGGCGGCGAGGTGCGCATGGCCAACCTCTGCATCGCCGGCGGCATGGCTGTCAACGGCGTCTCCGCCCTCCACAGCCAGATTCTGAAGGACGACGTGTTCCACAACGCCTACATCATGGAGCCGAATAAATTCCAGAACGTGACCAACGGCATCGACCACCGCCGCTGGCTCAGCGAGATCAACCAGGGCCTGGACGGCCTGATCCGGGACCTCACCGGCGGCGCGGACTATCTGACCCACCCCTCCGCCCTGCAAAAGCTGGACGCCTACGCCGACGACGCCACTGTGCTGGAGAACCTCGAGAACATCAAGAAGGCCAACAAGGTGGCCTTCGCCAAGTACGCCAAGCGGGAACAGGGGGTCATCCTGAACACTGACGCCATCTTTGACGTGCAGGTGAAGCGCCTCCACGAGTACAAGCGCCAGCTGCTGAACGTGATGCACATCATCCATCTCTATCAGCAGCTCCGGGACAATCCCAACATGGAGATGCCCCCCCACCTGTTCCTCTTCGGCGCCAAGGCCGCCCCTGGCTACGCCGTGGCCAAGCGGATCATCCAGATGATCAACTCCCTGGCCCATGATATCAACAAGGACCCCCTGTGCAAAGACCGGCTCCAGGTGGTGTTCTTGGAGAACTACCGGGTTTCTCTTGCCGAGCAGCTGATGCCCGCCAGCGAGGTGAGCCAGCAGATCTCCACCGCTGGCAAGGAGGCCAGCGGCACGGGCAACATGAAGTTTATGATGAACGGCGCTCTCACTGTGGGTACCTTGGACGGGGCCAACGTGGAGATGCACGAGGTTTTAGGTGACGAGAACATGTTCCTCTTCGGCCTCAAGACCGAGGAGGTGGCGGAGCTGCGCCGCAGCGGCTACAACCCCTACCGTCTCTACAGCCGTGACCCGGCCATCCACGCGGTGCTGGACCAGATGAACATGGGCTTCTCCGACGGCATCGGCTATGAGGATCTCCACGAGCGCCTCCTCTTCGGCAGCGGCGGCACCCCGGACGAGTATATGCTCCTGGCCGACTTCGCCTCCTACTGCGACGCGGAGCGCCGGATGATGGAGACCTACGTGGACCGGAAGCTGTGGAACCAGATGAGCCTCCACAACATCGCCCGCAGCGGCATCTTCGCCGCCGACCGCTCCATCG
>CANPBB010000139.1 GCA_947572235.1 uncultured Clostridia bacterium | reverse complement strand
CCCTGCAACCTCTTCGTGGCGGGCTTCATCGGCTCCCCCCAGATGAACTTCATGGACGCGGTTGTGATGGAGGACAAGGGCGGCTACGCCGTCAAGGTCTGCGGCAGCACCATCCCCTTGGACGGCCACATGGACAAGGCCAAGCTGGCCCCCTACGTAGGCAAGACCGTGGTGCTGGGCATCCGTCCCGAGGATGTGGACGCCGTGGACGCCGGCCAGGCCCACGACTTGGACTCCACCATCGACATCGCCGAGCTCATGGGCGCGGAGATCAACCTCCACGTGGACTGCCAGGGCAACAAGCTGGTGGTGCGCACCGCCTCCACCTTTACCGGCCGGGAGGGCGACGGCGCCGCTCTGGTGCTGGATACAAAAAAAATCCATCTCTTCGACAAGGAGACCGAGCAGGCCATTGCTCACTGAGGACCCGCGCGCCCAAAAGCGCAGGCTTCCGGCCCCTGTGTCGAGATGTGACGCACATCTCACTCCTGTTCTGTCAGGCAGGGGCGGACTCAGTCCGCTCCTGCCCCTCTTTATAACCCGGGTTTTTCCGCTCAACCAAGCCCGTTAAGGAGGTATCCCTATGCCGACACTCCCCAGTGTCATCCAAGAAATCAAGCCGGCGCCGCCCCCTGCCGTCATTGAGGAGCTTCTCAGCGTCCCCTTGGCCGTAAAAGCCCCCATGGAGGCGGGCAACATCTACAGCGGCAGCGGACATGAGTCGGAGATCCAGCTGATCGCCGCCCTGGGCGGCAGCCTCACCGTCTCCTCCCACCAGCAGTACGCCCTTTTAGACACCGGGCAGGCCCTGGCCCTGTGCTGTCCCGGCCCCTATACCGTGCAGTCGGTGTCCCCCTGCACCTGCATGGCCATCCACCTGCGCGGGGAGCTCCCCGGCCGCCTGCTGGGCCACTGGATGAGCGAGGGAGCCGCCCTCCTCGCCCGGGGGGCGGCGGCGGTGCGGGAGGCCGTCAGCGCCCTGTTCGTCCTCCACGAGGAGCATCCCCCGGTGGACGGGGCCGTGGCCTCCTCCCACGCCTACACCCTCCTCACCAAGCTCTCCGGCGAGGATCAGAGCTCCTCCGCCGCCCTCTCCCCGCTGATCGAGTCCGCCATCTCCATCATTCAGGAGGAGTTCCCCTATTTGGAGGGGCTGGACGAGCTGAGCCAGCGGCTGGAGATCTCCAAGGCCCACCTGATCCGCAGCTTCATGAAAAAGACCGGCGTCTCCCCCGGCAAATACCTGACCCGTGTGCGCATCGAGTATGCCAAGCTGCTCCTCCAGGATGAGGACGCCTCCGTCACCTACGCCGCCGAGGCCTCAGGCTTCGCCAACGCCAACTACTTTGCCAAGGTATTCCGCAAGGAGACCGGCATGTCCCCCAGCGAGTATTTAGAGACCATCCCCCGCCGGAAGGCCTCCCCGCGGGGGCCGGAGCACGGCCCCCTGCTGTAGCCCCCAAACAGCCCGCCGCCGCCGCGGATTCCCCCGTCCGGAGTCTGCCCGACAGCGGGCTTTCCTGCGCTGAATGTTCCTTTTTCGCCGCCCCCCGCCGCCGCCGAGCCTCCTCCGCCCCCTCCCAAAAAACTACACAAAAATTCATAATGTATAAAATTTCCAACGAATAATAAAACTTAATATCTCAAAAATCATACAAAATTCATCGTCGAATTGCACGTCTTTCACGGCATTTTTCTGTATATAATGGATAAATTGCACCACAACATATCTCCGCGTTGTCCAATATGCACGAAAGCTACTTTTTAACACATTCCGGTATATTTTCTAAAAGTCTGTCCATGTACAGACCCCCGCCCACCGTATTATTATTTTTAAGAAAAGTTACTTTATTACCCGCGTCCTTCCCGCGTATTGTCGACCTCCTTTCAGCACTTTCGCTGTCTTGACCGTATCAGGGAAGGACGCGGGTAATTTAGTAGCGGCGGAAGCTGTGCCAGCGATTGCGGCAAGCGGCTGTGCCCGCGCGCCGCCGCGATGGATGCAGCTTCACAGAAATGTAGCAGAGGAGTGGAGTTATGAAAAGAGTCCCCCGCATCATCGCCTTGGTCCTGTCTCTGACGCTGCTGCTGGCGCTCCTGTCCGGGTGCGGCGCATCGGATGGCAAAACCCATCTGAAGTTCCAGATCTGGGACAGCGCCCAGCGCGAGAGTATGGAGGCCATCTGCGCCGCCTACACGGAGAAGAACCCGGACGTGGTCATCGAGGTGCAGGTCACCAGCTGGAACGAGTACTGGACCAAGCTGGAGGCCGCCGCCGAGTCCAACACCATGCCCGACATCTTCTGGATGCACACCAACCAGATCCTGTACTACTCCGACTTCGGCATGCTGGCGGACGTCACCGACCTGTACGCCGACGAGGACCCCAACTACTACCAGAACCATTTCTCCGACATCTCCATCGGCAACGCCAGCGGCTCTGACGGCCGGATGTACGGCGTCCCCAAGGACAAGGACAACATCATCATGGTCTACAACAAGGAGATGTTCGACCAGGCCGGTGTTGACTACCCCGACGAGAACTGGACCTGGGACGACCTTACCGACGCCTCCCAGAAGATCTACGACAAAACCGGGAAGTACGGCTTCATGGCCTACAACGAGGACCACCTGGGCTACTGGGACTTCGTCTACCAGGCCGGGGGCTACATCCTCAACGAGGATAAGACCAAGTCCGGCTACACCGATCCCGCCACCGCCCGGGCCATCAAGTTCTATGTGGGGATGCAGCAGGAGGACTGGTGCCCCGACCAGACCTACTTTGCCGAGACCCAGCCCGGCATCGCCTTCTTCTCCGAGGCCTGCGCCATGTACCTGGAGGGCAACTGGGAGCTGATGAACAAGGCCACCCGCTACACCAACATGGAGGGCAAATGGGACATCGCCCCCCTGCCCAAGTGCCCCGACCCCGCCAAGGGTGACGGCCGGGCCACCATGTCCAACGGCCTGTGCTACTCCACCGCCGCCCACGGCAAGAACCTTGAGATCGTCAAGGACGTGCTGAAGTTCTTCGGCACCGAGGAGGCCCAGAATATCGTCAGCTCCTACGGCGCGGCCATCTCCGCCTACATCGGCACCGAGCAGCCCTACTACGACGCCTTTGAGAAGGCCGGCTACGACCTGAACCTCCAGGTGATCGAGGACCAGTTTGCGTACAGCGTCCAGCTGATCAACAACGCAGCCCGTCCCAAGTGGAAGCCCCTTGTGGTCACGGAGCTGAACAAGGCCTATAACGGCCAGTCCGATATCGACACGGTCCTGCAGAACATGCAGAAGATCGTGGACGACGCCACCGAGGCAAACCTTGCCAACGCGGCCTACTACAAGTAACGAGAGGAGGGTATCAGGATGAACAACAAACTGTCTGCCGCCGCGCGGCGCGAGCAAAACTGGGGCTATATCATGATCGCCCCCACCATCATCGGCCTGGTGGTCCTGAACATCTGGCCCTTCATCCAGACGCTGTACACCAGCTTCTGCGAGCACTTGGGCTTCGGCCGCTACAAGTTCATCGGCATCCAGAACTACATCGACGTATTCCAGCGCCCGGAGTTCTGGCAGGCCACTTGGAACACCATCTACTTCTGCATCCTCACCGTCCCCGTGGGGCTCTTCCTCTCGCTGATGGTGGCGATGCTCCTGAACGCCAAGATCAAGTTCAAGGGCGGCTTCCGCACCATCTTCTTTCTGCCCATGGTCTGCGCCCCCGCCGCCGTGGCCATGGTCTGGTGCTGGATCTTCAACGGCCAGTTCGGCATCCTAAACCAGATCTTAGGCGTCCAGGTCAACTGGGTCACCGACTCCAAGACCGTCATGATCGCCTGCGCCATTGTGGCCATCTGGTCCAACATCGGCTACGACGCCGTCCTCCTGCTCTCCGGCCTCCAGAACATCTCCAAGTCCTACTACGAGGCCGCCAGCATCGACGGGGCCAGCCGGATCACCCAGTTCTTCCAAATCACCCTGCCCCAGGTCTCCCCCACGCTGTTCGTGGTCATGATCATGCGCCTGATGTCCTCCATCAAGGTCTATGACCTGCTGTTCATGATGGTCCGGGAGACCAACCCCGCCGTTACCAGCGTGCAGAGCCTGATGTACCTCTTCTACCGGGAGTCCTTCATCGCCGGCAGCCGCGGCACCGGCTCCGCCATTGTCATCTGGACAGTGCTGCTGATCGGCCTTGTGACCGTGTTCCAGTTCCTCGGCCAGAAGAAGTGGGTCAACTACGACGTGTAAGGAGGAAGAAAAAAGATGAAAACAACAGCCTCGCTGGAGCGCTCCAGAAAAATCGCCACCTTCCTGACCTACGCGGTGCTGATCATCGGCTCCATCATCATGATCTTCCCCTTCGTGTGGATGATCCTCACCAGCTCCAAAACGGTGCCCGAGAGCAACATGATCCCGCCCACCATCTTCCCCGCCAGGTGGATGCTGGACAACTTCAAGGACGTGGTGACCAACCTGCCCTTTGTAAACCTGTACATCAACACCGCCCTGATGGTGCTCTTCCGGGTAATCTACGCGGTGGTGTTCAGCTCCATGGCCGGCTACGCCTTCGCCAAGCTGAACTTTAAGGGCAAGAACCTGCTGTTCGGCATCGTGCTGGTGCAGATGTCCCTGCCCAGCCAGAT
>CANPBB010000138.1 GCA_947572235.1 uncultured Clostridia bacterium | reverse complement strand
CCTTGACGTTCTTCTGAGCGGCGTTCAGACCGGTGATCTGAGCACGCATCTTCTCAGAAATAGCCAGACCGGCGGCGTCGTCACCGGCGCGGTTGATCTTGTAGCCGGAGCTCAGCTTCTCTAAGTTCTTGGCCACGGCGGAGGTGTTGGTGTTGTAGTTGCGGTAGGCGCTCATCGCCATAATATTGTGCTGAATACGCATAAAAAATTCCTCCATGAATTTTTCTCGGTGCACCTCCATGTGCACCGCTTATTTATCTCATCGGCTCCCCACAGGGGCCCCATATGGGCAGCCGGTGAAACCTGTTGTCCGCGGGACTGCGCTGTCCCGCTTCAAATGGATTATCGGCCTTTTGTGGGAAACCTTAAGAGGGGCAGGGGAAATTTTTTCAACAAAATGCGGCGGACCACGGACGGTCCGCCGCATTTGGGGGCTATTTAAGCACTTCTACTTTCTGGGTGAGGATATCCACCCGGTACAGGTGCTGTTGGTCCAAGCTCACAAGATAAGTGCCGAGGATGGTGTTGGAGGCGTCCTTATCGTCACTGGAGTAGACGCTGATGCGGCGGCAGGAAATGTCGTCTACCATCACGATCCCCTCGGCGGGGAGCACGTGGTAGTTGGCCATGCTGTCCCCGGGGAGGCCCAGCTCGGCGGGGGTCATGGACTCGATATAGGCCACCTGCTCAGTGATGGGGGTGGGGGCGCTGCCGGACTGGTCCGGCTCCGGCTCCTCGGGGATGTAGGTGATACTCCCCTCAATCACGGCGGTCTGGACGCTGCAGCTGTCCTTGGACCAGCCCATGATCACACGGAAAAGGCTCCCCTCCTCCTTGGCGGATTTGGCCATGATGATGGTCCCGCTGCGCTCCCGCACATCGTCGGCCTCCTCGATCTCCTCGTTTTCCTCGTTGATCAGGGTAAAGCCCTCGGCCTTGAGGGTATCCATGTAGCGCAGGGCCAAGTCCTTGGGGGCGGTGACTTGGCGGTAGTAGAAGAGGTGGTCCTCCGGGTAGTCGGGGATGGGGCCGTCGTCGGAGGCGAAGAGGCCCTCCCCCTCGGCCATGATGGTGTCCAAGGAGGGGACGGTGTTCTCACCCACGGTGTAGCTTGTGGGGGCGGTGGGGCCCTTGTCGCCGCAGCCGGTGAGGCACAGGGTGAGGAGAAGGAGAAGGGTCAGGAGGAAGAAGGTTCGGCGGTTCATATGGTGGTTCCTCGCTTTTTGAGATTTCGCTTGAAGTCGGTGGATTTCAAGTGAGGGAAATGCTTTTTCCATGGAAACGGCGGGGCCGCTCCCATGGAAAAAGGGGCAAACCGGGCGGGGTTTGCGGGGGTTCCGGGGACATGCGCCCCGGAGAAGGGGGGTATTTATGGCGCTGGCGCTATTCCGCTGTGTAGCGGATGGTGATATCATCGTAAGGGCGCAGTTCCTGCGTGAAGGGGGCGCTCTGGCCGTTGATCAGCAGGTCTACACTGCGCTGGAGATGGTCGAAGTCTATGCCGGAGCGGTCCAGCAAGTCCATGAGATAATAGGGGGCGCCGTCGGGTTTGGCCCGCAGGGACAGGGGCTGGCCGTTGAAGGTGACGCGCAGAGCCGGTTTGGCGGGAGGCGCGGTAGGTTCAGGAGCCGGCGCCGGCACGGGGGGCGCAGGCTGCGGCTCGGGACTCGGCGGCGGGGGAGATGCTGGCTGTGCAGGGACGGAGCGGATGGCCTCCGGGCGGACCAGCGGTCCGGTGGGGGCAGGGGGTGCCGGAGGCTCCGGGGGAGGCGGGGGATTGACCTTGGCGGCGGCCGCCTGCGCGCCGGTGAGGATGATGTCCCCGCTCTGAAGGGGGGTGTCCAAGGGGAGGGACTGGCCGTTGATGGTGACAAGGCCGGTGAAATCCCGGCCCAGCAGGTCGGATAGGGTGCGCTGGGCGGATTTGCCGGGGACGGCGGGGGTGAAGAGCAGGGAGTCCCCGGCGTAGACCAAGGAGGAGGGGGTGGCGTCCGCGCCGTTGAGCTGTAGGATACAGGGGACGGCGCTCTCGCCCCGGAAGACCATCCGCTGGCCGTCGACGGTGACGCTCAGGGACTTGCCTGTACGGCCCAAGAAGTCGGCGGAGGAGTAGCCGTTCATCATGAGGAGGTCCAGCACCGTCAGCGCGCCGCTGCGGAAGAGCTTGGCGGGCTGGCCGTTGAGCATGATACGGTAGCTGTCACTGATCAGGCCCAGACCGGCGGAGACGGCGATGCCCAAGGGCGTGGCGTACTCCGGGTCGCCAAGCTCGTACTCGCTGGAGAAGGCGGAGATGCTGTAGTTGTTGCCCGCCAAGGCCACGCGGCGCTGGTCCATGCCCAAGGCCTCGGCCACCATGGGGATCAGGCCGGTGAGCTTGCTGCCGCCGCCGGCCAGAAAGAGGGCTGAGGGGGCGCCGGAGTTGATGGAGAGGACGCGGTTGGCAATTTCGGCGGCCAAGGTGTGAGCCGCGGCGTCCACGACCTGATGCACCTCTTCGCCGGTGGTCTCCTGCGTCAGGCCTAAGACATCCCGGTAGGAGATGGTTTCGGCGTTCAGCTGCATCTTCATCTTTTCAGCGGTGGCGAAGTCCACCAAGTAGTGGCGCATCAGCTCCTCTGTGATCTCGTCGCCGGCGGTGGTGGCCATGGTGTAGCCCACCACGGCGCCGTCCCGACAGACGGCGATGTCGCTGGTGCCCGCGCCGATATCCGCCAGCACCAAGTTCAGAAGGCGCAGTTCCGCCGGAATCACCGCATTGAGGGCGGCGATGGGCTCCAGCGTCAAGCTGGCTACCTCCAAGCCCGCGGCCTCCATTACCGCGTAGAGGCTCTCCACCACCTCGCTGGGGAGGAAGGTGGCCACCACGTCGGCCTCCAAGAGCTGGCCGTTGTGGCCCCGGAGGGTGGCCATGGGGTAGCGGTCCAAAAGGTAGCCGGAGACGGTGTAACCCACCAAGTAGAACCGGCGCTGGGTGCCCTGCCCGTCGGAGAGGGGGATTTCGGCCTGGGCCACGGCCCCGCTCTCCAGCTGACTGATGATATCGCTGGTGATCTTGGTAATCTGGGGCAGCTCCAAGGCATAGTGCCCCTGCTCTGTGCGCAGGGCGCGGCCGGCGGCGGCTACACAGACCCGCTTCAGTGGGCAGTGGAGCTTCTCCTCCAGCCGCTCCGTGACGCGGCGGGCCACCTTGGCCACTTGGTCGATGTCCTCGATCTGGCCGTCCAGCATGGCCCGGCGGCCGTGTTCCTCCTTCTCGATGGCCAGCACCTTCAGCCGTTCGTCCACCACCTGGCCCACAATGCCGATGATGCTGCGGGTGCCGATATCCAAGGCGAAAATCAGATCCGACGCCTGAAATCCTTTGTCCTCTGCCATGTATTCACCTCTTTCGTTCCGGGCCGACTGCCCGCGCTGTTTCGGGGTAGGGGGGATAAAGCATATATGGCATCCCGAGCCGGGACGCCATATATGCGGGGTGGGTAGGAAAGCGCCCCCGCCCCATGGCGGGGGCGCTTGTTTGGAGCGTCAGGATACCGGGAGCGTCCCACCGGCACTCCTGTCACGGCTCACTTTTTTGGAGGGCTTTCCACCTTGAAGAAGCCGAAGGGAGCGCGGCGGAGTTCCCAAAACCTCTGCCAATTCCCGAGGCTTAATACTTCACACTGCTGAAGGGATTGTCGCTGATGGCATAGGAGGAGTCTGCATCGTCGCCCCAGCTGCTGGAAGCGGAGGAGCTGGGCAGGGCGGCGGCGGGAGCGGAGTAGTGCACGCGGCTGCTGATGCGGAACTCGGACATCATCTGGTGCATGATGTTGGCTTGGCTGCTGAGCTCCTCACTGGCGGCGGCGCACTCCTCACTGGTGGCGCTGTTGGTCTGCACCACGGCGGAGATCTGGTCGATGCCCTCGGTGATTTGAGCGATGGCGGTGGTCTGGCTCTCTACGGCCTCGGTGACGCTCTGCATCAAGGTGGTGACATTGCCGGCCAGCTCACCGGTGAGCTGGAGGGATTCAGTGACCTTACCCACGATATCCGCGCCCTCGCGGACAGCGGTGACGGAGGTGTCGATCAGATCCTTGGTAGCCTTGGCGGCTTGATCGGACTTGCTGGCCAGATTCCGCACCTCATCGGCCACCACGGCGAAGCCCTTGCCGGCGCTGCCCGCCCGGGCGGCCTCCACGGCGGCGTTCAGAGCCAGGATGTTGGTCTGGAAGGCAATGTTCTCGATGGTGTCGATGATCTTGCTGATCTCCTGAGAGGAGGTGGAGATGTTGTCCATGGCCATATTCAGCTGCTGGACATACTCGTTGCTGGTGGTAACCTGGGCGCCGGCCTTGTTCACGCTGTTGAGAGCATCCTCGGCGGCGGCGGCGGTCTGCTTAGAGGTGTTGGAGATGTCGTTGATGGTGGCAGCCAATTCCTCCACGGAGCTGGCCTGCTCTGTGGCGCCTTGGGCCAAGGACTGGGAGCTGTTGGACACTTGGTCGGAGCCGGCGGAGACCTGATCCGCAGACTGGGAGATGTTGGCGATAGTCTCGCTCATGCGGCCGATGAAGGAGCTGATGCTGTCCTGAATGGGCTTCAGGTCGCCGGGGAAAGCGGCGGTGAGCTCCACATCGAAGTTGCCTTGGGCCATCTGGTTGGTGGCGGAGGAGATGTCGGTGATTACCGCGCCCAAAACCTT
>CANPBB010000137.1 GCA_947572235.1 uncultured Clostridia bacterium | reverse complement strand
CCCCCCCCCCCCCCCCCCCCCCCCCCCCCCCCCCCCCCCCCCCCCCCCCGGCCCCGGTGCGCTCAATCTCCTGAACCAGCGAGAGGAGGTCGGCGGGGGTACAGTAGAAGATGGTCTCCATGGCGGCCTCCGGCTATATGAGGTAGTCCTGCCAGTGCTCCGATACTTGGTCGATGCGGGACTGGATGGCGGTCTCCCAGCCCTCCTGGCGGTTGGTCCAGAGGGCGAGGAGGTCGTCCAACACGCCTAAGGCGGCGGCGCGGCCGGACTGGACGCGGTTTATGTCCCCGGCGTGGGCGGCCACGTCCTTTTGGTAGATGGGCTGGGCGTGGAGGAGGTAGGGGAGGCCCTCCTCGTACTGGCCCAAGCGCCATTTGGCTGTGCCGTAGACGGCGGATTCGGGGACACCCGGCCAGCCGCTGGAGCGCAGGAAGATCAGGCTTTGGGGGCGGAAGAAGTCCTGCTCACAGCAGGTGTTCTCGGTGAGGAGGAGAAACAGGCGGTCCATGGTCAGGGTCTCCATGTTGGGGAGGATGGCGTGGGGGATGGCGTGGGCCGTGTTCTGCCAGATGGTCTCGAAGTGGTCGATGTCGTAGTAATAGGGGCCTTGGTCGGGGATTTCGCACTCCCAGAAGAGGTGGCCGTTGATCTGATCCTTCACCGAGCGCCAGAGGCGGCCGTAGTCCAGGTGGAGGGGGGCGAAGGGGGCGCAGCGGCAGTAGACTTGGGCCTCTGCGCGCAGGTGGGTGCCATAGGTGTCCAGCCAGATCTCGTCGAGGAAAAGGTCCCGAGGGCGGAAAAAGCGGTTGGACTGGCGGGGGAGGGGGCGGAAGCCGTAAGGGGCCAGCAGGGCTTTCAGGCGGGCGCGGACCTGTTTGACGGCGTCTTTTTTGATGATGGCAGACATGAAGAAGACCTCCGGGGCAATTTGGAATTGTTTTTTTGATTATTCCTCTAAAAGGAAGATTTCCTCCACGGGGCGGTTTAAGTGCTTGGCTATTTTTAGGGCTAGGGTGAGGGAGGGGGCGTATTTGTTGTTTTCAATGGCGATGATGGTTTGGCGGGTGACGCCTAAGGCGTTGGCTAAGTCCTCTTGGCGGAGGCCGGCGGCCTTGCGGAGGAGTTTGACGGTGTTTTTCATACAGCGCAGAAGTATCAATGTGTGTATAGGATGAAGAAGGTGCCGAAGAACAGGAGGAATGCTGTGAGGAGGACGGCGGCGATGAGGGTTTGCAGGAGGCGGTTGGGAGGGCGGTACTCCTCGTCGCCGGAGGTCATGCGCTGCTTCAAAGCCAACTGGGTGAGGCCCTGGACAGAGGTGGCAAGGCAGAGGATCAGGCCGGGGAGAGGGTGGTAGGGAGCGCTGTGGGCCAGCGTCTGGTAGCAGTTGCAGAGCGTCCAGAGGGATAGGGCCAGCATGGCGGCGCGGTAGGCCCACTCCTCGGAGCGGAGGAAGATACTGCGGTCCATTTCGTCAGGTTTTTTCATAGGGGTGTACCTCCTGTGTGTGTTAAAAATGTTAAGGCTGCTTTACATTTTTGAGTATACACCACGGAGGGGAGAATGTCAAGGGTGCTTTACATTTTTTCTTTCCACAGGACGGCGGCGCCGCTCTGAAGGGAGGCGGGGATTTGGATCAGGCGCTGGTTGGCGCTGCCGCGGAAGGGGAGGGACAGGGTGCGCTGGCTCTGGAGGAAGGGGCCGTCCACCAAAACGTCGGTTTCACGGAGGAGGGCGAGCTGGGCGGGGGTGCCTTGGGCGAGGAGGTGGTCGAGGGTATAGCCGGTGTAGGTCCAGACGGTGAGGCGGTGGGCGTGGGCGAGTTGGGCCAGCTGGAGGCAGGGCTCCGGCTGGGCGAAGGGCTCGCCGCCGGAGAGGGTGAGGCCGTCGGTGAGGGGGTTGGATAGGAGTTGGCGGGCCACCTCCTCCACCGGGAGCTCTTGGCCGCCGTCAGGGTCGTGGGAGGCAGGGTTGTGGCAGCCGGGGCAGCGGTGGGGACAGCCTTGGACGAAGCAGACAAAGCGGAGGCCGGGGCCGTCCACGATGGAGTCCTGGATGAGACCGCAGATGCGCATGGGGGGCCTCCTTCTATGTGGGGTCGTAGTGGCGGAGCATGGTGTGGCAGAGCTGGCGGGCCTGGGCCTCGTCGCCCCAAGAGAGGGGTTCGCCGGCATAGCTGAGGGCCCAGAAGGGCTGCTCTTGGGAGATCTGGGCGGGGAGGTAGTTCCAGAGGATATAGAGATGGTCGGTGAAGTGCTGGAGGTCGGCGGCAGCGGCGTAGGCGGGGCGGAGGGCGGACATGAGGGCTTGGCCGAAACGGCTGCGGTCCAAGGGGTGACAGGTGAAATAGCTTTGCAGGGAGAAGGCGGCGTCATAGGGGTCAGAGGTGCACTCCAAGGAGAGGAGCAGATGGTCGTCGGGGCGGGCGAGGAATTGGGCGTGGAGACAGGAGGTGTAGGCTTCCTCCGGGGCGAGGCCTGCGGCGCAGAGGAGTGCGTGGGCATATAGAATTTCCATGGGGGGTCCTCCAGAGGTTTGGGCGGATGCTCACTCACATGTTTCCAAATATTCGGACAGCAGGGCGGAGGGCGGGTTGAGCCGCAGTGCCCGGTTGTACTCCGAGCCATCTCCGTCGGGCGGCGCCTGCTCCACGTTGATGACAACCTGTTCGCGCTCTTTGCCGGCGCCGAAAAGGCCCGCGTGGTCGAGGCGTTTCATGGCCGCCTCCATGGCGGCCATCCGCAGAGTCCACTCGGTTCCGTAGAGATCGCTGTCTGATAGGGCGGCGGCTCTTTTGTCCAGTAATTCGCTTGCTTCACCGAAAAATTCGTCATATCCATAGGCCGCGCAGGGGGAATCCGCGCTGTTCCATTTCCACCAGCTCTTCTCTTCGTCAGAGAGCTGCTGCTCCAGTATAGATTTTTCTAGGGCCTCGTAAGACCATGCGGAAATGTATGGGTGCAGGCCCTCGTCGAAAATGAAGGCGTAGAAATAAAAATGCTCTTTGGTGGTTTCTTTCAGGGACAGAAACGCCGCTCCGGCGGCTTTTGTGAGGGCTTCGATGAGTTCTTCGCGAGCTTTTTCCGTGTACATGATCCGTGCAGGCCTTTCTGCGGATTTTTAAGTGGAGTGCTTTACTCTCTCCTTCTCCTCAGCGGTTTTGGCGTCGTTCCAGCGGTCCATGGCGCCCACCAGGTAGCCGGTGATGCGGCGGATGCGCTGGATGGGAGGGCCGCCGTCGGCCTCCCGGCGGCCGCAGCCGGGGCACACATCGTCAATGACGCCGGTGTAACCGCAGACCGGGTCCCGGTCCACCGGGTGGTTTACGCTGCCGTAGCCGATGCCCGCCTCCTTCATGCAGCGGATCACCTTCTCAAAGGCGGGGAGGTTCTTTAAGGGGTCGCCGTCCATCTCAATGTAGCTGATGTGGCCGGCGTTGGTGAGGGCGTGGTAGGGGGCCTCCAGCTTGATCTTGTCGCCGGCGGAGATGGGGAAGTACACCGGGATGTGGAAGCTGTTGGTGTAGAACTCCCGGTCGGTGACGCCGGGGATGGCGCCGAAGCGCCGGCGGTCGATGGCCACGAAGCGTCCGCTGAGGCCCTCCGCCGGGGTGGCCAGAAGGGAGAAGTTCAGGCCGGTCTTGGTGCACTCCTCGTCCATCCGGGCCCGCATCCGGGCCACAATCTCCAGGCCCAATCGCTGGCTCCGCTGGCTCTGGCCGTGGTGCTCCCCGGTGAGGGCCACCAAGGTTTCGGCCAAGCCGATGAAGCCCACGGAGAGGGTGCCGTGCTTGAGAACCTCCGCCACCTCATCGTTCCACTGGAGCTTGTCGCTGTCCAGCCAGACGCCCTGGCCCATGAGGAAGGGGTAGTTGTACACCTTCTTCTGGCCCTGGATATGCAGACGGTGGAGGAGCTGGTCGATGCACAGGTCCATCTTCCGGTCCAGCTCGTCGAAGAAGGCCTCGATATCCCCTTTGGCCTTGATGGCGATGCGGGGGAGGTTCAGGGAGGTGAAGCTCAGGTTGCCGCGGCTGCTGCACTGCTGGCGGCTGGGGTCGTGGACGTTGCTGATGACCCGGGTGCGGCAGCCCATGTAGGCAATCTCCGTCTCCGGGCGGGCGGGGTCGTAGTATTGGAGGTTGAAGGGGGCGTCGATAAAGGCGAAGTTGGGGAAGAGGCGCTTGGCGCTGCACCGGCAGGCCAGCTGGAACAGGTCGTAGTTGGGCTCACCGGGGTTGAAGTTTACGCCGTCCTTTACGCGGAAGATCTGGATGGGGAAGATGGGGGTCTCCCCGCTGCCAAGGCCCGCCTCGGTGGCAAGGAGCAGGTTCCGCATGACCATGCGGCCCTCCGCCGAGGTGTCCATCCCGTAGTTGATGGAGGAGAAGGGGGTCTGGGCGCCGGCACGGGAGTGCATGGTGTTCAGGTTGTGGATGAAGGCCTCCATGGCCTGATAGGTGGCCCGGTCGGTCTCCCGCTGGGCGTATTCCAAGGCGCGGCGCTGGGCCTTCTCCAGGCAGCAGGCATCCCCGCAGCGCTCCCGGAGGGCGGTGAGCTCCTGGGCCTGGTAGGCCTCGCTGTCCCCTAAGCGGGGGCGGAGGCCGGCCTCCTTTAAGATGGTCTCCCGCAGCTGTTTCAGTGCCGGCTCCGGGTCCTCCGGCAGATCCAGCAGCAGCGTGAGGCACTTGGCTAAATTCTGGGTGTACCGCCTCTCAAAGGTCTTGGCCACGCCGGCGGCCATGCCGTAGTCGAAGTTGACGATGGACTGGCCGCCGTGCTGGTCGTTCTGGTTGGACTGGATGGCGATACAGGCCAAGGCGGAGTAGGAGGCGATGTCGTTGGGTTCCCGGAGGTGGCCGTGGCCGGTGGAGAAGCCGCCGTCGAAGAGCTTTTGAATGTCGATCTGGCAGCAGGTGGTGGTGAGGGTGTAGAAATCCAGGTCGTGGATGT
>CANPBB010000136.1 GCA_947572235.1 uncultured Clostridia bacterium | reverse complement strand
GGGTGCGGAAGGTGAAGTTGCCCGGGGTGATCTCGTTGCGGAAGGATTTGCCCACTTGGCAGACACCGAAGGGCAGCTTCCGGCGGGTAGTCCGCTGGACGTTCTGGAAGTTGACGAAGATGCCCTGCGCGGTCTCCGGGCGGAGGTAGACGGTGTTCTTGGCGTCCTCGGTGACACCTTGGAAGGTCTTGAACATCAAGTTGAACTGGCGGATATCCGTCCAGTTGTGCTTGCCGCAGGTGGGGCAGGGAATCTGGTGGGCGGAGATGAAATCCTTCATCTCCTGCTGGCTGAGGGAGTCCACGCTGTGGCCTATATCGAAGTGGTTGGCCTCGCACCAGTCCTCAATAACCTTGTCGGCCCGAAAGCGCTCTTTGCACTCCTTACAGTCCATAAGGGGGTCGGAGAAGCCGCCTACATGGCCGCTGGCCACCCAGACCTGCGGGTTCATGAGAATGGCGGCGTCGAGGCCCACGTTGTAGGGGTTCTCCTGGACGAACTTTTTCCACCAAGCTTTCTTGATGTTGTTCTTCAGCTCCACGCCTAAGGGACCGTAGTCCCAAGTGTTAGCGAGTCCGCCGTAGATCTCCGAGCCGGCGAAGATGAATCCCCGGCCCTTGCAGAGGGTGACAATTTTGTCCATGGTTTTGTCAGTATTTTTCATTTTTTACTCCTTTATGATAAAAATTCATCATTTTTTGAACGGAAGGTCCTGACAGCAGAGGGATTTGCCGCGCCATACGAAAAAACGCCCCGAGCCTATGGCTCAGGGCGAACAATTTGTCCGCGGTCCCACCTGATTTCGCACCGTTTGGCGCGCGCTCTGCCCGGTAACGGCGGGATCCGGCGGGTATTTCCTTCCCGCGGCTCAGAAGGCGCCTCTCCCCCTGCTCCGGCGGGGACTTGCACCGTCCGTCCCCTCTCTGCGGCCGAATCACAGGGCCTTTTCCTCCGTCTTTGCCTGTAGGAGGGAGTTTAGCACGTTTTTCCCCCGTTGTCAAGACAGCGGGGGAAAAACGTTTGGGACGGGAGCATACACGGCCACAAAACAACCTCAGACACCGCGCCAAGCCAAGCCCGCCTCGACGCCCCGGCGGAAAACTGCCGCGGAGGACAGCAGCAGGAGGTTGGCAAGAGCGTAGCCAAAGAGAATCCCCGTCACAAGGCGGCGGAGATTGCCGCTCTCATACCTTGTGCAAAGCTGCATCATGCCGTCTGCAACTAAAGGGAGCAGAAGGGCCAAGGAGCAGATGGCATTGGGGTGTCCTATCGCCCAAGTCGGAAACAGCAGGGCCATTCCGATCAGCTCCCCTGTGCAGCGGGCGCAGACAGGGAACTGCCGCCCTCTGAAAAAGAAGGAGCGATCCGGACGGCAGTGGCAGCCGAAGAGGATGGGCAGCCACTTATAGAACCATGCCGTCACATCATTGCCACGCCGATGCCGATGACAAATATTACAATGTAGTAGATCACCAAGCAGACGACGCTGACCAGCGCGCCGATGCCGGCCGCTTTACTGGTCTTAGGCCTGGTGTCCTTCCAGACCAAATAGAGAATCAGGCCCACCAAGGGAATGCAGCAGCCCAAAAGCCCCCACAGAAATCCGCCGTTATCCTCCACCTCCGGTGTCTGCTGTACGCCGCACTTGGGACAGATGACCGCCTGATCGTCAATTTCCGCGCCACACTTCTTGCAATACGCCATTCTTTCATCCTCCATAACATACAAATTGGGTAGACAATACCCTTGTGGAGGACTTGGCGAGGCCTGCAGCCTTCTGCCCCATCCTCCGCTCTCCGTCTAACACTGAATAAAATGGTATAGACAAAGTTCTGCACTATTCTACCCTTCTGAAAATTGCTTGTCAAGGGATAAAAAAACAGGGAGGCCCAAAAGGGTCTCCCTGTTCAGCATATTAACAGTACCGCACAAAGTGCTTATCGCTCGTAAGCCACTACCACCCGCCGGTTGGGATCGGTTCCTGTGGAGTAGGTGGTAACGTGGGCGTACTCTTGGAGGGCGGTATGGATCACATGGCGCTCGTAGGCATTCATGGGTTCCAAGGTTACGTTTTTCCGGTAGCGCACCACTTTGCCTGCCACCTTTAGGGCCAAGTTCTGCAGGCTCTGCTCGCGCTTTTCCCGGTAGTTCTCCGCGTCTACGTGGACACGCACGCGCTTGTCACTGCCACGGTTTACCGAGTAGTTGGTGAGCTGCTGGATGGCGTCCAGTGTCTCGCCTCGGCGGCCGATGAGCTGGCCCAGCTTTTCACCCTCTAAGTAGACCTTATAGCGGTCCTTCTCCGTCTGGTACACCTTGACGCGGGCGGCACTGCCCATATGCTCCATAAGGCCGGTGAGAAAGGCGCGGATCTGCTCCGCCTTGACATCCGTGGCCTCCTCCCCTAAGTCCACAGGGGCGGGACGGGGAACGGCGGCAGGTTCCGGCTGCTCGATTTTTTCCGGGCGGGCGGGCTGCTCTGCCCGCTCGGGGCGCTGGGTGTGCTCCGGGCGGGGCTGACGGTCCTGGCGCTGGGGGCGCTCTGAACGCTCTTGGCGCTCCTGACGCTGAGGACGCTCTGTTCTCTGGGGACGCTCCGCCGGAGGGGGCGTGACCTTGGCCACAGGGACGGGGATCCCCTCCGGGGCGTCGTCATAGGTGACACGGACCTTAGCGGGGCTGGCACCGATGCCCAAAAAGCCGGACTTGGCCCGCTCTAAAATCTCCACGGATACATCGTCCCGGTCCAGACCAAGCTGCTCTAAGGCCTTGGCGATGGCCTCCGTCTCGGTCTTGCCTGTTACATCAATATATCGCATAACCTGTGCTCCTCAATTTGATTTTTCAGGTTTTCATTGGGTTTTCAGGAGGAAATCTATTCCTCCTCGCCGTAGCGGTCAGGCACGTAGCTGCGGCCGCGGGCGTAGGGGCGCTCTCCTACGCGGCCAGCCTCGTTGGTTGGGTTCTTCTTCTTTTCCGCAGGCTTGGGAGGCATCTTTTTCTTGGGCTTGGGATGCTCCTTCTCCTCTAAGGCCTGACGCTTGGCCTCCTCCATACGGAGCTGGCGAGCAGCAACCCGCTTGGCCTCCCGCTCATCCTCCTCGGCCTGAAGCTTCTTGTTAAAGTACTTGCCTAAGGTAGCCTCCTGCAAAATAGAGAACACGCTGTTGGCGAGGAAGTAGACACCCAAGGCCACGGGGAGGATGAAGCCAAAATACACACTCATGAGGGGCATCATCAGCATCACGCCCTTCATGTTGGCCTGCTGCTGCTGGCCATTGGAGGTGTTGGTGACCTTGCTCATCAGGTAACTGAGAAGGCCGGAGAGCACCGGGATAGCCAAGACACCGATGACAGGCCAAGTGGGCTGGAAGTCCTTGATAAAGTCCATAGGCACAACGGTGAGATCCAACCCCAAAAAGTCGAAGTCCACGTTCATCAGGCCATCAAACTTGCCCTCAAAGGCGCTCCAGTGCTCGGAGATGAAGCGGGTCATGCCGATCTGCTCGTACCCCGCATTGCCGATGGTGTGGCCCATGGAGAGGGCCAGCTCCTTCACCTGTTCATAGGCGCTGTCACTCAGGCGCATGAAGTGGGTGATGGGCAGGCGGATGATATAATACAGGAAGATCATGATAGGCAGAGGGATCAGGCTCCACAGGCACCCGCCCATGGGGTTGATCCCCTCTTCTGTATAGAGCTTCTGCAGCTCCTCTTGGTACTTCATCTTGTTATTGGCGTACTTCTTCTCTAACTCTTTCTGCTTGTCCGCCAAGCGGCCCATGCGGACCATACTCTTCTTGCTCTTCATCTGGAAGGGCAGCATCACCAGCTTCACAACCAAGGTGAAGAGGATCAAGGCCACGCCATAGGACCCGGTGAGGCTGTAAAACATGCGCATCAGCCAAGCGAATGGCGCGGTAATCAGTCTTATCATCAGTTGAGTTCCTCCATCTATGGTGGATAGGGTTAGAAACTGCGGGGCGTAACCACAGCAGCCAAGACGGGAGGGATATGGTGTGCCGAGGCCGCCGCGCCCTACAAATTTTGCGTGATCGGACTTGGTGCGCGCAAGCACACCCCCGCATTGGATTTCCCATGTTCAGACGGCCCATCTCCTTATGGGACCGGGTCGTAATAACTCCCCTTGTGGAAGGGATGGCATCGCAGCAGACGTTTCAGTGCCAGAAAGCCGCCTTTCACCGCACCATACTTCTCAACCGCCTCTAAGGCGTACTGGGAGCAGGTGGGGGTGAAACGGCAGCGGGGAGGGAAATAGGGGGAGACAGCGAGCTGGTAAAAGCGAATCAGGAATAAAAATACCCTCTTCACGGCTGTTCCTCCCAGATGCTCAGCTTTTTGCAGCTTTTCTGGAAGGCCTCCAGCAGGCGGGAGAAGGGCAGGTCCAAAGCGCGGGAGCGGCCCACCAGCACCACGTCATACCCCGGCTTCAAGCGGGGCAGAGAGAGGCGGTAGACCTCCCGCAGGCGGCGTTTGATCCGGTTGCGGACCACCGCCTTGCCCAGTTTGGTGGAGACGGTGATGCCCAAACGGCTGCCGCCTGTCTTGCTGCGCCGGCAGTAGACCACCATAGACGGCGCTACGGCGCTCTTGCCATGCTGGTAGAGCCGGCGGAACTCCCAATTTTCTTTTAAAGTCACCGCGCGCTTCATGCCCGTCCCCCTCCGGTATAGCCGCTTAGGGACGGGCACTTCGGTACCCGTCCCTCACGCTGATCTATCTGCGATGCACGTTCCGCGTCCTCAATGGGTCAGACGGGCGCGACCCTTGGCACGACGGCGGGCCAGCACCTTGCGGCCATTGGCAGTGCGCATTCTCTTGCGGAAGCCATGTTCCTTGGACCGCTGGCGCTTCTTGGGCTGATAGGTACGGATCATGCAATACACCTCTTTCTTCCTTTGGATTTTCTGTGGGGTACTTCCCCACTGCACGACGGCGGGGCCGGTTTGACCGCGCCGCAGCGGACAAAAAGCAGCCTCCCACAGCGGGAGGACAATGTATAAGGTATTATACGGGATTTTTAATGGGCTGTCAACAAAAATTTCACACCGCTGTGAAAAAGAAAATGTCAAGGGTTAAATGCAGAAAAATCTAAACTTCTTTTTTGTGCATTATT
>CANPBB010000135.1 GCA_947572235.1 uncultured Clostridia bacterium | reverse complement strand
CTGGCAGTCTATTTCTTGTTTTCGGTTACTTGCTTCTTTACCGTACATGAGCATTGTCTCGCGGCTCATAGTATTTACCAGAGTGACCTCCAGAAGTGCCTTGGCGAGGAGCCCGATGTCTCCTGCACCGGCAACGTCGGTCCGTTCTATCCGAAGAAGGTGACTTGGAAGTTCAAGAGGCCGCAGGACGGTAAGCAGGATCAAATAGAGGACAACATGAGTAGTAAAGAGTACAAACCCCCTTTTAAGGGTAAGTCGAGGTACATAGCTTGAACGAAGTGGAGGCCGGCGTCCTTAAGGAGTTGGCCGTTTTATGCCCTTATAGGGCTTTTCAAGCCATCCCTTTCAGGGTGGTCTTGACGATCCTCCTTACCACCGGCTTGCTATGCCGATTTTTTGTGTGTTTTTAGAAATGGGGCGGGAGAGGGAGGGGGGTTATGCGGGGCGGCGCAGGGCACGGCTGAGCTGGGCCGCCGCCATGCCCGCTGCCGCCAGCAGGCAGAAGAGACCGCCCCCCGTTCGATAGAGCAGCAGCACCGAGGCGCCTAACAGCAGCGCCATTACGACTAAGTTGACGGTGCGGGTGATGCGGAGGGCGGTGAAGGGTTCCGTGCACCAAGACAGCAGCAGGAAGAGGGCCCGGCCACCGTCCAGACCGTCGATGGGCAGCAGGTTATAGACGCCTAAGATGGCGTTGGCGCCGGCGAAGAGGTAGTCTTTGCAGAGGCGGGCGAGCAGGAGGGACAGGAGCAGATTCACCGCCGGGCCGGTCAGCACCGCCAGAAGCTCCCGACCGTAGGAGAGTTTCTCCTGCTCCGGGGCGGTGATCACGGCGCCCAAGGGGGAGAGGGTGAGGCGCTCCACCGGGACATGGAGACGCCATAAAACAAAAAGATGGCCCAGCTCGTGGCAGAGGGCCGAGAGCAGCACCAAGGGCAGCACCGTCCCCGCGCCGCAGAGCAGGGCGGCCAGCAGGGCAGGGAGGCAGAAGGGGGAGATGCGAAACTCAGTGGACTTCCACATAGTAGATGGGGTTGAGATAGGTGTCGTCCTGTAGGATCTCAAAGTGGAGGTGGGGGCCGGTGGCCGCGCCGGTGGAGCCCACCTCCGCGATTTTCTCCCCTTGGGAGACCTGCCGCCCCGCCGAGACCACCACCCGGTCACAGTGGGCGTAGATGGTGGTGATGTTGTTGGGGTGGGTGATCATCAGATAGCGGCCCAAGCTGCTGCTCTCGCCGGTGGCCTTCACGGTGCCGTCAGCAAAGGCGGCGATGGCGGTGCCGCGGTTGGCGGCAAGATCCAGGCCGTAGTGGAAGCGGTTCCCGCCGTATATAGGGTGCTCCCGGTAGCCGAAGGGGGAGGTCATTTTGCCCTGAAGAGGGGAGGCGTAGGGAAAGCCCAGGACCCTCTGCTCAAAGGAGACGTTGGAGGGGGTGGCGGTGGAGAAGTAGATGAGGGCCTGGTCGGTGGTCATCTGAACCTCGGCGGTCTGGATGGTGGCCTCCTGGGAGGCGCCGGCGGCGGACACCGCATTAAGATGGAGCCGCAGGCGCTCCGCCGGCAGCTCCATATGTTCCGCCGCCTCCAGAATGGCCGAGGCTTGGGCGGCCCGGTAAGCCTCCGGGGCGAATACGGCGGTGTAGGCCTCTTGGAGGGAGTCCCCCACGGTTCTCTCCCCGGCGATGGCCTGGCCCACGGCGGCAAAGGCTGCCCGAAAATCCGCGTCCTGCCTTAGACTCTCCCGCATGGTCAGAGCGAAGCCGCTCAGGCGCTGGGGGAGAAGGAGCTTGAGCATCACCAGCAGTACGAAGATGCCTCCGGCCACCATCAGCTGCACCGTGCGGCGGCACTGCTGGGGGGTCAGCTTCTGGTCGGCGCGGGACCGGCCGCGGGGGACTGTCCGACGGCGGGGAGCCGTCCGTTTGCCGTGGTATCGCGGGGTTGACATGGTTTGCCGCCTCCTTCCGTTTGGGGACAGTATATGCGGGGAGGGAGGCGGGCAGAAGGGGCATAGTTACTTTTGATTCAAATATTTCTCCGCCGCTTTCAATACCTCGATGTCGGTGGCGAAGGTGACGAGGGGCTGTGCCTCCTCGAAGGAGAACCAGCCCAGCTGGCGGATCTCCTCCTCCTGCGGGTGCTCCGTACCGCCGGTGGGGGTGGCCAGGAAGAACACCACGTCCTTGATTACGCCGGCCTTGGGGTAGTAGGTGACCACCTCCCGGAAGCGGGTGTTGATATCCACCTTGAGGCCGGTTTCCTCCAGAATCTCCCGGGCGGCGGTCTCCACCTCCCGCTCGCGGCCCTCCACGTGGCCCTTGGGGAAGCTCCAGTGGCTGGCGCCGTGCTGGGCCAGCAGGTAGCGCCGGCCTTCCGGCCGCTCCTGATAGATCACCGCGCCGCAGGACTTCTCCTCCGCCGCCTTGGTGAAAACGCCGCCGTCTCCCCAAGTCCAGATGCCGCCGTGGGCGCCCACCTCAAAGTGATATTTGGCAATCCCAAGATCCACCAAGGAGAGTTCGTGGTGCTCCGTAAGCTCCGCCGTCACGCTGTCCCCCTGACAGCAGAAGCGGACGGGCTGCAGGTTTCTGGCGGAGGGGGCCCGCTGTACGGCGGCGATGCCGGACATAAACCAGTCCGGCCCCACGCCCTTGGACAGCTCCGCCAAGGGCTTGCTCTTGCGCAGCATCACGCCCCGGATCAGCTTCTCCTTGACGCTGGGGTTCTCCGGCACACGGCCCAAGGCCACCACGCAGCACAGGCGCTCCCCCTCTCCGGCGAAACCGCGGCAGGAGGCCTTGTCATAGGTGGCGGCCACCCAGCAGGTGCCAAGTCCCATAGCGGTGGCGCTGAGGACCACTTTCTCCCCGTAGTAGCCGCACTTCTCGTCTAGGTTCTGGTCGCTCTCCGGACCGGTCAGGGCGATCAGGTTGGTGACACCGGAGAAGATGCCGTAGCTCTTCATGCCGGAGAAGGGGCCGGAGAAGTCGGTGAAAAGCTGGAAGCGGAGGCCGCTGGCCTCGTTGCATTGGTCGATGACCTTTTGTAGCTCGGCGCTCTCCTCCGGGGTCAGTGGGACGGGGAGGTAGGTTCGGTTGGAAATTCTGCGGATAATGGCTTCGGAATATGTCATATGACCAACCCTTTCTGCGCATCGCGCCAAATTCGGCGGCAGAAGCGGCGCTTCTGCGGCGATTAGGAGACTGCTTTTCGGATGGAGGGGCAAGGCGGATATTGAGCATTGGGAAAATTTACCTTTTATGGACGGTACCCTGACGGCTCCATTATACTACACAATTTTTGGATATGCAATCGGTTTTTTCTTGTGCAAGTCGGTGAGGGAAAAGGGCGGAAAGTGGAGAAAAGGGGCGGAATTTTTTGGGTGGATGTATAGAGGGCGTTTCTTGGGGCAGACTATCCGGCGAGGCCAAAACTTGAATAGGGAGGTCGAAGCTATGTTGATTGACAAGATCGCTCTGGTCCTCGCGATCATCGGCGCGCTGAATTGGGGCTCCATCGGTCTGTTCGGATTTGATGTGGTTGCCTTTATCTGCGGCGGTCAGATGGCTATTATCAGCCGCATCATCTACACGCTGGTGGGTCTGGCGGGCCTGTGGTGCGTATCGCTGCTGTTTCGGGAGAGCGCCGTCAGCGACACGAACTGAGCCGACCGGAGGGCATGGCTGCAAAAAGGGGCAGGCGGAGTATTGGCCTGTCCTTTTTTGCGCGCCAGGGCAAAAAATATTTGCGCGGAATCGAAAAAAGGGATTGACATTTTTTGCGGCCTTTGCTATAATCAAGAACGTTCCGCACGGGACACAATATCTGGGGGTATAGCTCAGCTGGGAGAGCGCTTGAATGGCATTCAAGAGGTCAGCGGTTCGATCCCGCTTATCTCCACCATTTACAACTGAATATTGTCGTGGGGGTATAGCTCAGCTGGGAGAGCGCTTGAATGGCATTCAAGAGGTCAGCGGTTCGATCCCGCTTATCTCCACCATGCGCACCGATTGGTGCAAGAAAACCGTTGGAATGTGAGATTTCGGCGGTTTTTTCTTTTGACAGGAGGGGCTGTGTGCGTGCCTGCGGCGTATCTTGACTGAAATACGCAGTCAGATACTTCCGGTTTTCTGAAAGAGGTGGACGGATGGGGGAGGCTGTGGTAAAATAAATAAATTCAAGGACTGTGGAGGCGTGTATCCATGACGAAAGCGGAATTTCAAAAGCTGGCTCGGCGTCCGGTGATTCTGGATGGGGCTACGGGCTCCAATCTTTTGGCTGCCGGGATGCCCCGGGGGGGCTCTGCGGAGCGGTGGATTCTTCAGCATCCGGAGGTGCTGGCCGGGCTTCAGCGGGCTTATGTGGAGGCGGGGAGCCAGATTGTCTACACCGCTACCTTTGGGGGGAATCGGCGGGCGATGGCCCTGTCGGGGATTACCGAGGAGATCGGCGCGTTTAATCGGCGGCTGGTGGAGATCACCCAGAGGGCTGTGGAGGGGCGGGCCCTTGTCGCCGGGGATCTGACCACCAGCGGCTTGGTGCCGGATGCCTCGGAGGAGTACACCTATGCCGATGCGCTGGAACTCTACAAGGAGCAGATCGGCTCTCTGGCGGCGGCGGGGGTGGATCTGCTGGTAGCGGAGACCATGATCAGCGTGGAGGAGTCCATGGCCGCGGTGGAGGCGGCGGGGCAGGTGTGTGATCTGCCTATCCTCTGCTGTCTGACCGTGGAGGCGGACGGCAACGCCTTCTCCGGCGGTCACGCCGCTGACGCGGCGGCGGCGCTGGAGGCCTTGGGGGCTGACGCCGTGGGGATCAACTGCTCCGTGGGGCCGGATCAGCTGGAGGCGGTAGTGGCGGGTATCCGGGCCGCGGTGCGCTGTCCTGTCATTGCCAAGCCCAATGCCGGGATGCCCGCCATCACGGAGCGGGGCGAGGTGCTCTACAGCATGGGACCGGAGGATTTCGCCGGGCATATGGAGCGGCTGATAGCCGCCGGGGCCACGCTGGTGGGGGGGTGCTGCGGCACCACGCCGGCGTACATCCGCTGCCTGCGGCAGCGATTGCAGGCGGCGGAGGGGCGGCTGTGATGGCCGCGCAGAGTGGATAATAAGAGGAGAGACGGCATCACCGTGAAATGCCCCTAAAAAGTTAGACAAAGTTTGGGAAGAGAAATTGTTCAAGCAG
>CANPBB010000134.1 GCA_947572235.1 uncultured Clostridia bacterium | reverse complement strand
CCCTTTCGGCTGCTTGAACAATTTCTCTTCCCAAACTTTGTCTAACTTTTTAGGGACATTTCAGGACTGGTCCTCTCTTCCATTTGCATTTTAGTCCACAATATCCACCGTAACCTTCTGGCCGGTGCGCTGGGCACAGGAGCGGACCAAGGTCCGGATTTCCTTGGCAATACGGCCCTGACGGCCAATCACCTTCCCCATATCCTCCGGGGCGACACGCAGCTCCAGCGTCAGCTCATCCCCGGTCTCCGTCTCTGTTACAGATACGGCGTCCGGGTTCTCCACAAGATTTCTGGCGATGTAGAGCAGCAAGTCCTTCATGCTGTTGCCCTTTAACGGTCCCATTACAGAACGTCAACTTTCTTCAGCAGAGCGCGAACCGTGTCGGTGGGCTGAGCACCGCTCTTGATCCACTCCTTGGCCCGATCGGCGTCAATCTTGATCTCCGCAGGGGAGACGCAGGGGTTGTAGGTGCCAATCTCCTCAATGAAGCGGCCGTCACGGGGGAAGCGGCTGTCCGCCACCACTACGCGGTAAAAGGGGGCCTTCTTTGCGCCCATACGGCGCAGTCTGATCTTAACCATGTCTCTTGTCCTCCAATAATGTTAAAATAGGTAACTTTTTTATCATAAATGCCAAGGCACTTATTGACAAACCTCTGTTATTTCAGCCGCTTCTTCCGGCCAAAACCGTGCATCCGGCTCATACCGCCGCCGAAGCCGCCCATCCCCTTGGGGAGCTTTCCCTTGCTGAGCTGCTTGGTGAGCTGCTGCATCATCTCAAACTGCTTGAGGAGCCGGTTCACATCCACCACCTCCAAACCGCAGCCGGCGGCGATGCGGCGCTTGCGGCTGGCATTGAGAATCCCCGGATTCTCCCGCTCCTTGGGCGTCATGGAGAGAATAATGGCCTCTGTGCGGGCCATGACTTTCTCGTCGATCTGGGCCCCCTGCATCTGCTTGCCCAAATTCCCCGGCATCATGCCGGCGATCTGGCTTAGATCCCCCATGTTTTTCAGCTGCTGCATCTGCTCCAAATAGTCGCTGAGGGTAAAGCGGTTTTTCCGGATCTTCTCCTCTAATTTAGCCGCCTGCTTCTCATCAAAATTCTGCTCCGCTTTCTCAATGAGGGAGAGCATGTCGCCCATGCCCAAGATCCGGCTGGCCATCCGGTCTGGATGGAACAGCTCGATCATATCCAGCTTCTCCCCGGTGCCCGCAAACTTGATGGGCTTCCCCGTGGCCGCCCGGATGCTCAGGGCCGCGCCGCCGCGGGCGTCGCCATCCAGCTTGGTCAGCATCACGCCGTCGATGCCAAGGGCCTCGTCAAAGGTGGAGGCGGCATTCACCGCGTCTTGGCCGGTCATGGCGTCCACCACCAAGAGGATCTCCTGCGGCCGGACGGCGGACTTGATCCGCTTGAGCTCGTCCATCAGCGCCTCATCAATGTGGAGCCGGCCGGCGGTGTCCAAGAGCACCGTGTCGTACCCGCGGTCTCTGGCGTGGGAGAGGGCCTTCTGGGCGATATCCACCGGGTTGGCCTGTCCCATCTCAAAAACAGGGATGCCCAGCTGTCCGCCCACCACCTTCAGCTGCTCGATGGCGGCGGGACGGTACACGTCACAGGCCGCCAGCAGGGGGCGCTTGTTCATCCGGTTTTTCAGATACCCGGCCAGCTTGGCGCCGTTGGTGGTTTTACCCGCTCCTTGGAGGCCCACCAGCATGATAACAGTGGGTCCGGAGGAGGCAAAGGCGATCTTGGCGTTGGCCCCGCCCATCAGGGCGGTAAGCTCCTCATTGACAATTTTGATAATCTGCTGAGCGGGGGTCAGGCTCTCCAGAACATCGGAGCCAACCGCCCGCTCGGTGACAGAGGCAACGAACTCCTTGACCACCTTGAAGCTGACGTCGGCCTCCAAGAGGGCCAAGCGCACCTCCCGCATAGCCTCCCGCACATCGGCCTCGGTGAGCCGGCCCTTGCCCCGCAGGCGCTTAAAGGCGGCGCTCAGTTTTTCGGACAGTCCTTCAAAGGCCATAGGTTATCTCCTCACTCCTTCAGCGCGTCCACCGCCTCGGTGATCCTTTTGACACACCGGTCGATGTCGCTGCTCTCGTACTGGCGGTAGTTGATCAGGTGCAGCTCCTCCGCTGCCTGCTGGATCTTATCCAAATTGTCCTTCATGGCGACAAAGCGGCGGATCAGGCCGGTTTTGTCCTCAATCTCCTGCATAACCCCCTCCGCCCGGACGATCACATCCCGGACCCCCTGACGGGAGATCCCAGTATTCTCGGCAATCTCCGAGAGGGAGAGGTCCTCGTTGTAGTACAGGTCGAAGAACTCCTTCTGTCTCTCTGTCAGGAGTTCCCCGTAAAAGTCGTACAGCATGGTCATACGGTAGGTCTGGTTCTTCACGGGTCCACCTCCTGTGTAAAGTTTTTCTGCTTTACAAACAAGACTATCATAAACGAAAGCGGAGAAAAAGTCAAGGGGGAAAAGGTGAGAAATGACAGTGGGAAGGGGATTTTTTCACAGTGGGACGGGGGGCAGCCTTGGACGGCTGGATCTGGGGACAAAAGTCCCCAGATCCAGCAAATTTCGGCAAAGTACCGAAACCGGTCGCTGCGGCGGGTTGATTGAACGCGAAGGAAAACCATACGGTTTTCCTTCTCACATCCATTCCCTTTCTCACGTGAGAAAAGAAGGCAAAAGGCGCGCTTAGGAGGCTGGGCTGGCGGACTTTAGCCCCGCCGTGACAGAGTACAGTCCTTACGCCCGTCCCCCTAAGGACCCCAAGACGCAACACCCTTTCGGTAGGCTGGTGTTCATCCAACCTTGGTACTTCGGACGCGGCGGCGGTTGTTCTGGCACGGATAAAGGTATCCTGAGAGTGTCCCCCCAGTCTTTAGCCTTGCTATAAGCACCCGCTGCCGCTCTGCCTGCCTCGCCACGACTTGTCCCCGAAACTTGGAGGCTGTTGCGCTGGCCCAGTGCGGCAAACGCCGCCTTGCCTGCCGGTGTAGGGGCGCACATTGTGCGCCCGCCTTCCCGCTACCAGTATGGTTCGTTAACCCCTTCGTAGGGCACGGCGGTTCCAGCGTACCGTCCTCCGTCAACCGAAATCTTCCTGCAAAACACGGCACTCCTTGGAGCTGCATGCTGCTTAGCGGTTCAAATCATTAAGAAAAGGCTTGCGGCGAATTAAAAATAGGTGTATTCTACCTGAAAAGGAGTGATGATAATGGCCTTCGATTTCAAAAAGGAGTACAAGGAGTTCTACCTGCCGCCTCAAAAGCCGCAGATTATGGACCTCCCGGCGATGAACTACATCGCCGTTCAGGGGCAGGGGGACCCCAATGAGGAGGGCGGGGCCTACCAGCAGGCTGTCGGTGTCCTCTACGCAGTGGCATATACCATCAAGATGAGCTATAAGGGCAGCCACAAAATCGAGGGGTTCTTCGAGTATGTGGTCCCGCCCTTGGAGGGCTTCTGGTGGCAGGAGGGAGTGGCCGGCGTGAACTACACAAACAAGTCCGGCTTCCACTGGACCTCCGTGATCCGCCTGCCCGACTTCGTTACTCCGGAGGACTTCCGGTGGGCGGTAGGCGAGGCCTCCCGAAAGAAAAAGATGGACTGCTCCTCCGCCCAGTTCCTCTCCCTCACCGAGGGGCTGTGTGTTCAGATGCTGCACATCGGTCCTTACGACACCGAACCGGCCTCTGTGGCCCTGATGGATGACTTCATCACGGCAAACGGCTATGAAAATGACCTCACTGCCACCCGCCTCCACCACGAAATCTACCTCTCCGATCCCCGCCGTACCGCCCCCGAAAAGCAAAAAACTGTCCTCCGCCACCCCATCAAAAAGCGGCAGTAAAAAATCCCCCGTCCCGCAGGACAGGGGGAAGGATCCAAAGGAGAGCGCAAGCCCCCTCTTTATCCCCGCGCCAAGTGGCGCGTACAAGCGTTTTGGCCTTTGACCAAAGCCTTGGCGCAAAGGCGGATTTATTCCGCCTGCGCAAGTCAAATCAAACATTGCCCCGCTGGGTTGTAAACCCAGCGGGGCAATATTAAAGGGAGGACGAAGCCCCCTTTAGTACTGCCGTATAACCGCCGTCACCCGCCCCAAAATGACGGCCTCGCTGCCGTCGATGGGATCATAGTCGTCGTTCTCCGGCAGGAGCCAAGTCTCGCCCCGCTCCCGATGGAGGCGTTTCACCGTGGCCTCCTCGCCGATCATAGCCACCACGATCTCCCCGTTGTAGGCGTTGTTCTGTTGATGGACAATCACCAAGTCCCCCGGCAGGATGCCCGCCTTGATCATGGAGAATCCCCGCACCCGGAGGGCGAAGTATTCGCCGGCCCTGCCGTTGGTGTCAAAGGTGATGTAGTCCTCAATGCACTCTTGGGCCAGAATCGGCGCACCGGCGGCCACGCTGCCCAAGATGGGCACTTGGTTCTCGATAGCCTGCACAGTGGGCACGGTGATGGCCCGGCCTTTGCAGGCGCTCTTCTCGATGAGGCCCGCCTCCTCCAGCTTCTTCAGGTGGAAGTGGACCGTGGAGGGGGACTTGAGCCCCACCGCCTCCCCGATCTCCCGGACCGAGGGGGCGTATCCCTGTTCCCCGATCATGCGTACAATGGTCTCATAGATCTTAGACTGCATATCGGTCTTTCTGCCCATAGGGGACACCTCCTCCAATTTTTATCAGTATAGCATACATTTCCAAAAAATGCAACGTCTGTTCCTATATTTATTTTTTTGACGGCATATGGGCCTGCGGGCGGGGAAGTCGGGGGATAAAAATGAGAAAAAGCGGTATTTTGCACTTGAAATGCGGATACAACTATGGTATCATAAAATCCTGCGTGGAATAGTCTGCGGCTGACCGCAGTTCTAAGGATTTACGGGAGGTTATTTGTGCTATGGGAACACTTACGACAGCGATGACGGTTTTGCAGCTGCTGGTTGGTCTTGCGATCATCCTGATGGTCCTCTTCCAGAGTGGGAAGAGCGAGGGCTTAGGCGTGATCGGCGGTGCGGCGGACACCTTTTTGGCTAAGAGCAAGGCCAAGAGCTTAGACGCCAAGCTGGCCCGGGGCACCAAGTGGGTGGGCGCTGTGTTTATCGTCCTGACGCTGGTGCTGAACATTCTGCATTGAGTGAAAAAAGGCTGGGCCGCGGTGAAATGCCCCTAAAAAGTTAGACAAAGTTTGGGAAGAGAAATTGTTCAAGCAG
>CANPBB010000133.1 GCA_947572235.1 uncultured Clostridia bacterium | reverse complement strand
CGCAAATTTGTATGGGAGATAAGAAATGTGTAAAAATTGTGACATTGTTGATAGTAGTTTTAAAGGGGCAAGTTCAAATCCTCATTTAAATTTAGCACCAATCCATAGTTTATTATCTGTTTTAGTAAAAAGAAAACAATTAGAAATTTATGCAGGTGATTGTCCTTTTGAAGATATGCTGGAAGTTTTAGAGGAAGAAAAACACGATACTGTTTGTTTCTATTTAAGATGTTCTGAATGTGGAAAGATATATTTTTTGGGTGCATGTATTCGAGGAACCCCTATTTACAAGTATGTAGAGGACATTAAGAAAGAAAAAATTGATAATATGATTTGGGGAAATAAAGGTGTTTACTACCAAAAATGATTTGCGTATAGTTGTAACGGTCACAAATCCCCATTTATTGCTCTCCCCCACAGGCACTTTCCTTGAAAGTGTCATCGTGGGTTATGCAGTATAACAGGGCAAGACAGACCGCTGCGGCCTGTCTTGCCTTTAACTTCTTTATAAAGCCTTACCCCGGGGAGCGTACCCTTTTTTCCCGTATTCTCTTCCGCTTTACACCGCGGCACTCGCCACGCGCTTCTTCATGAAGAACAGGAAGCCCACGATCATCACCGCGCCCAGCAGCAGGCACAGGGCGGCGCTCTGGACAAACCCGGCGATCACGTAGCAGATGAAGCTGATGACCGCCACCGTCACCGCGTAGGGAATCTGCGTAGACACATGGAGCACATGGACGCACCGGGCGCCGGCGGAGGACATGATGGTGGTGTCGGAGATGGGGGAGCAGTGGTCGCCGCACACCGCGCCGGCGAGACACGCGGAGATCCCGACGAACATCATGGGATCTGTGGGAGCAAACATCCCGGTCACAATGGGGATCAGGATACCGAAGGTGCCCCAGCTGGTGCCGGTGGCAAAGGCCAAGAGACAGCCCACGATAAAGATCACAGCGGGCAGGAACCGGGCCAAGCCGGGGGCCGCATTGGTCATCAGAGCCTCCACATAGCCGGCGGAGCCAAGCAGGCCGTTAGAGATGTTTTTCAGAGAGGCGGCCATAGTCAGGATCGTGATGGCGGGCACCATGGCAATGAAGCCCTGCGGTACGCACTCCATGGCCTCCTTGAAGGTCACAAGCTTCCGGGCCATCATGTAGATGATGATCACAACCAACGCGATCATCCCGCCCCAAGGCAGACCCGTAACAGCATCGGTGTTGGCGAAAGCGCCGATGAAGTCGCCGGCGCAGTCGGTACCACCCCAAGCGTCCACGCCGAAGAAGCCGCCAATGTAGATGAGGCCGGCCACGGAGATAATCACCAGAATCACCACCGGGAGCACCAGATCCATCACCCGGCCCTTTAGGTTGGACTCGGCCACCAGCTCATCCACACGCTCATCTGTGGAGAACAAATCGCCCTTCTCCATGGCGTTGCGCTCATGGAGGGCCATGGGACCATAGTCCGCCTTCATCACCACCATGGCGATGATGAACACGAAGGTCAAAAGGGAGTAAAAGTTGTAGGGGATGGCCCGGACAAAGATCTCAATGCCGCTCATGCCAGGAATCTCCGCGTAGGAGGACACAGCGGCGGCCCAAGAGCTGATGGGGGCGATCATGCACACCGGCGCGGCGGTGGCATCAATCAGGTAGCTGAGCTTGGCCCGGGAGATCTTATGGCTGTCAGTCACCGGCTGCATCACGCTGCCCACGGTGAGGCAGTTGAAGTAGTCATCAATAAAGATAAGCACGCCTAAGACAAAGGTGGCCAGCTGGGCGCCCACGCGGGTCTTGATGTTCCTCTCCGCCCAGCGGCCGAAGGCGGCGGAACCACCGGACTTGTTCACCAGGGCCACAATGACGCCCAAAATCACCAAAAACAGGAAGATACCGGCGGTATCCTGAATGGCGGTGATGATACCGTCGCTGACAATGTGATCCACGGCGGCGGAGAAGGATCCGGCGCTGGCCAGAATGCCGCCTACAGTGATGCCAACGAACAGCGAGGAGTAGACCTCCTTGGTAATGAGGGCCAGTCCGATAGCTACAATGGGCGGCACCAAGGCCCAGAAGGTGGCCACAGTCTCCACGCCGCTGAAGGCAACGGCCACCGCCATCACCAGCACAGCGGCCACCGCAGCTACGGTGGCAATGTCTTTTCTCTTCACAATTCAATTCCTCCTAAATCAAAAATCCGGCCATGATAAAACCATGACCGGACCAAAAGGATACTTCAAAGGTGTGCCAAGCTCCCAATTGCCCTGTCATGACAGCTCCCCACACCGATTAAAACGGTGTGACAGTCCGCCGGATATTCTCCGGCGGCCCAGCTTCCTGCTTCACAGACTGAAACCGGCGCTTCGGCGGCAGCCCCTTTCGCCTCCCCGCGGCCTGTCGGGAACTGTGGAGGGTACTCTTGGCAACCGCGCCTCTATCATGAACACGCTTTCATTTTTCCGCAGTCTCTGCGGAGTAAGGCTATTGTACAATAAATCGGGGGTTTGTCAATAGAGTTTCGCATTTTTCTACAATCTGATGAAACAAGGGCGGCAAAATCCACCGTTTTGCCGCCGAAATACAGGAAAAATTTAGTTGCAGTGACCGAACTGGTATGTTATAATGGTTCCCAATCAACCATATATGTTCAAGGGATCTCTTTTATCGCCCCTCTGCGGGCCATCAAAAAACGAGCCGCACAGCCTACCCCGATACGCCATCCTATAGTATGATACCCACACGGACTTCTACAACGATATAGGAGTGATGACGTTGCGCAGCATAAAGGAGATACGCGCCGGTCTGGAGCGCGGACAGTTTCATCAGGAGCTCAGCCGTATCTACGGCGACCAGGCCCCCCGCGCCGCGGGGCGGTTTTTGGCGCTGTTGGACGGCTTTTGTGCTTTCTATGGGGCTTCGGAGGACCAAGAGGTGTGCCTGCTCTCCACCCCGGGCCGGACGGAGATCGGCGGCAACCACACCGACCACCAGCTGGGCCGCACCTTGGCGGCCAGCGTGGATATTGACACCATCGCCTGTGCCGCCCTCACCGGCGGCAGCACCATCCGCATCAAGTCGGAGCACCACCGTCTGGCGGAGATCGACCTTCTGAATCTCTCCCCCGCCGCCGGGGAGATGGGCCACTCCCCCTCCTTGGTCCGGGGGGTAGCCGCCCGCATGGCGGAGCTGGGCTATGCCGTGGGCGGCTTTGATGCCTACACCACCACGGAGGTCCTCCGGGGCAGCGGCCTCAGCTCCTCGGCCACTTTCGAGGTGATGACCGCCACCATCATCAACCACCTCTTCTGCGGTGCCGCCCTCACCGCCTCCCAGCTGGCGGAGGTGGCCCAGTACGCGGAGAATGCCTACTTCGGCAAGCCCTGCGGCCTGATGGACCAGATGGCCTGCGCCACCGGCGGCGTGATCTCCTTGGACTTCAGCGGCGGCGCCCCCGTGGTAGAGCGGCTGCCCTTCGACCTGTCCGGCGCCGGGTACTCTATGTGCATTGTGGACAGCGGCGTCAGCCATGCGGGACTGAAGGCGGAATACGCCGCCATCCCTGAGGAGATGGCCGCCGTGGCCCGGTTCTTCGGCCAGCAGGTCCTCTCAAGGGTCAGCCCCCAGCAGTTTTACCAGAACCTCGCCGCCGCCCGGCGGGCCTGCGGCGACCGGGCGGTGCTCCGGGCCCACCACTTCTACATCGACGACGCCTGTGCCCGGCAGGAGTGCAGCGCCATCGCCAGCCGGGATATGGACGCCTTTTTGGAGGCGGTAAACCGCTCCGGCCGCTCCTCCTATATGTACTTACAAAATGTATCCACCTACCGGGACCCCCGGGACCAAGGGCTGGCGGTGTTGCTGGCCTACGCCGAGGAGCTCCTGCACGGCCAAGGGGCCTGCCGTGTCCACGGCGGGGGCTTCGCCGGCACCATTCAGGTGTTTTTGCCCAAGGACCTCTGTCAGAGCTTCGTGCCCGCCATGGAGGGTCTCACCGGGGAGGGCTCCTGCCACCTGCTGTCCTTCCGGGAGGCGGGCACCGGCTGTGTCATCTCTTAACAACGAGGAATTAGGGATGGGAAGTTAGGAATTTTCTTCTATTCCCCCTTTTCTATGGACAAAGGAGACTGCTATGAATACTATCGACCAGCTGATTGCCTATGCGCTGCGACAGGAGCTGATCGACCCCGCCGATGTGATTTGGGCAAGGAACCGGCTGCTGCGCTGTATGGGACGCAGCGGCTATGAGGGCGGCGGAGATGTCCCCGGGGAGCTTCCGCCTCTGTGGGAGATTCTGCATGCCCTCACGGAGGAGGCGGTGGAGCGGGGGCTCTGCGGGGCGGATGTTGTCAGCCGGGATCTGTTTGACACGGCGCTGATGGGGGAGCTCACCCCCCGGCCTGGACCGGTCCGCCGCCGCTTTGCCCGGCTCTATGCGGAAAGCCCCAAGGCGGCCACCGACTGGTTTTACGGCCTCAGCGGCGATGTGAACTACATCCGCCGGGACCGGATTGCCAAGGACCGGCGGTGGCGGACAGAGACGGCATTTGGGACACTGGACATCTCCATCAACCTATCCAAGCCGGAGAAGGACCCCAATGCCGCCGCCGCGGCCCGCCGTCTGGCCCCTGTGGGCTATCCCCGCTGTCCCCTCTGCGTGGAGAACGAGGGCTACGCCGGCCGGAAGGACCACCCCGCAAGGCAGAACCATCGGGTCATCCCCCTCACCGTAGCCGGGGAGAGGTGGTATTTTCAGTACAGCCCCTATGTCTACTTCAACGAGCACTGTATCCTCCTCAGCGCAGAGCACCGGCCCATGGAGATCACAGAGCAGACCTTCCGGCGGCTGCTGCACTTTGTGGAACAGTTCCCCCACTACTTCATGGGCAGCAACGCGGATCTGCCCATTGTAGGCGGCTCCATCCAGATCCACGACCACTTCCAAGGGGGGCGGTACGCCTTCCCCATGGACCAAGTAGCGGAGGAGCGGTCCTTCCTTGTCCCTGGGCATCCTCAGGTCTCCGCCGCCATTCTCCGCTGGCCCCTGTCGGTTCTCCGCCTCCGCGCCGCCGATCCGGAGGCGCTGACGGCGCTGGCGGGCCACATCCTAAACCGCTGGCGGGCCTACAGCGACCCCGCCGCGGGCATCCTGTCCGCCTCCAACGGGGAGCCCCACAATACCCTCACCCCCATTGCCCGCCGCCGGGGGGCGGACTATGAGCTGGACTTGGCCCTGCGCAATAACCGCACCACGGCGGAGCACCCCTTGGGCCTGTTCCATCCCCACGCTGAACTCCACCACATCAAGCGGGAGACCATCGGCCTCATTGAGGTAATGGGGCTGGCCGTGCTGCCGCCCCGCTTGGAACCGGAGCTTCAGGCGGTGGAGCGCGCCCTCCTCACCGGCGCCGATCTGCGCTCGGATCCCCTGACTTTCCCCCATGCCCCTTGGGCGGAGGGGCTGCGGCGGCGGTATGCCTTTA
>CANPBB010000132.1 GCA_947572235.1 uncultured Clostridia bacterium | reverse complement strand
AGCTTGTATGTTTATGCAATAGACATACTGGTTATTTACGCTTTTTTTACTGGCAGCGCTTAAACGGATAAGGGACTTAATATATCCCGCCGGCAGATCACGGACCTACGCGCAAAAGCCCTCAGCGCCCCTCCTGTACGCCTGCCGGCGGGGGCAGGTTCCCCGGCGCCGCTCCTGCGGCCTGCTCCATTCCGCCCATATCCCTCAGATCCAATTCCCCTGCGTCCACCAACAGTCCAGGATCTTTGGCCTGTGCCGCCGCGGTGGAGGGAACCCTGCCTGCCAATTGCCCATCCACACTCTCCCCGCGGAGACGGCAGAACGCCTTCAGCGCCGCCACGCCGGCCTCAAACTCGGCAAACGTACAGAACTTGGTGGGGTCCCGCTCCACATAGGGCCCTATCAGCTCCACCGCCTGCGCCACCGTCTCATGGAACCTTCCCTCCGCAAACCAGCGCTGGAGGAAGGCCCCATAGACCTCATGATACCGCACCCGGTACGCCTCATCCTCAAAAATCCACGAGACCATGGGCCTCTCCTCCATAGCCACACCGACCACCGGCGTATCAATAGGCGCGTTCACCGCCACGCCGGCGTCAGTCATCCCAAAGCCCCCGAAGGCCAGATTGTAGTCCCAAGGGATCATGGCAAGCCGCCCCTCCGCCTCATAGAGGTAGTAGTTATGGGCCATCACACCGGTGTAACTGTCGTCGTTGCAGACAAAGCTGTGCACCGCAAAATAGCGGATCACCTGCTCCACATCCACCGCCTCAGCCGCCTGCCCGCTGGACAGCTTCTCCAGTGCGCCGATCAGCCGCCGCTGGTCGGCCGGCGTGACATCGGTCTTGGCATGGTCAAAGATGTTGGGATAGTCCGAGACCTCCGCCCCCACATACTGAAGGCTCATGTCCCTGCCGCCGCTCCCCGCAGGCGGGGCAGCAGGGACGCCCTCCAAGGGACGCTCCCCGTTAGGGAACTCCCCTCCCTCCGCCGGAGGCACCGCCGCCCCCTTCAGCCTCTGGCCCCGCCGCTCCGTGTTAGGCTTATACAGCGCGCCGGAGTCCTCCCCGAAATTCCGCCGCAAAAATGCCTCCTCCACACCCTCCACCGCCAGATACAGCCCCCAGTCCTCACCATTGACAGTGAGAAAGGCGAAGCTGCACAGCGGCGCGGCCACGCCGGCGTCGGCCATCATGGTATAGCAGAGATAGTCCTTAAGGTAGGTGTTGTCCTGCACAATGTTGTTCAGGCACAGCTTATCCAAGCCCTGACAGCTCTTGCCAAGGACGTAGTGGTCAAACTTGATCTTAAAGCTGTAGCGGCTGCTGCCCATGCTCTCCACGGCGGTGAGGGAGGTATTCCCCTTCACCCGAAACCCCACGTTCCGATAGGCCTCCCCGTCAATAACCACGGCGCAAGGGACATACGCCTCATCAGCGCAGCCCTCCAAAAACCCCTCCCAGTCGTCCATCACGATGTCCACCGTGTGGACGCGGGAGCGATCAAAAAGTCCGCTGGCATAGGCGGGAGCGGCGGAGACCCGCGCAAGCCCCAGGGATGCCCCGTGCCACAGCAGCACCACCGAGAGCAGCAGCAAAACCGCCCCGGCGATACAGATTTTGTCGATGTGCTTGCTGGCGCTCATGGCCTCACCCCATGTAGTCGCCGTTGTAGCTGATGAGCACCGCGCTCTCCACGCCCTCCATGGCGTCAATGGCGTTGACGAAAGCGGTGTCCGGGCTCTTCAGGCGCAGGTCATAGTTCAGCTCCATCCGGCCGCTTTGGATGCTCTTGCTCTTGATGACAAATTTCTCCGCGCTGTCCTTCAAATAGGCGTTCAGCTGCTCCTCCGCCTTGGCGTCACACTGCACCACCAGGATGTAGGGCCGGGTGTGGGGCTTGCGGTTGACGAAGATCAGCAGGATCACGCCGATAAGCAGGCTCCCCAGCACCGCCAAGGAGAGAAGCCCCGCAGCAATGACGATGCCCGCGGAAATGGACCAAAACAGGTAAGCGATCTCCAGCGGCTCCTTGATCGCGGCCCGGAAGCGAACAATGGAAAGCGCGCCCACCATACCCAGCGAGAGCACCACATTGCTGGTGACGGCAAGGATCACCAAGGTGGTGATCATCGTCAGGGCGATGAGGGTGACGCCCAAGCCAGAGGAATACATCACACCGATGTAGGTTTTTTTGTAGACAAAGAAGATGAACAGCCCCACACCGAAGGCGAGGACCAGCGCCGCCACCATATCGAACAGGGGCACGGCGGTGATATTTTCTAAGTAGTGGGATTGGAAGATGTCCTGGAAGGTGAGCATGGGGTGGTCCTCCTTGTTGGATTTTGGTGCCTGACAGGGCATGGTATGTTTCCGCGCCGCGTTGGGCGCGGAACAGGACGGGGCCCGCCCCCGGGCGGACCCACTCTTCTCGCGTGAGAAAAGTAGACAAAAGCGCGCTTAGGTGTCCGCTTAGGCGGGCTTTAGCCCCTCTTGGGGGCCCCCCTTATTCACTCCCCCCTAAGAACCCCAATCTGCGCCGCTTTTTCGGTAGACTGGTACAAAATTTTGGCTTGGCGCTTCGGACGCGGCGGCGGTGGCGCTCGCAAATCAGAATGTATCCTGATAGCATTCCCCCGTCTATAGTCTTTTCGCAGCCCCCCGCTGCCGCTCTGCCTGCGCCGCCCGACTTGTCCTCGAAACTTAGAGATCTCATCTCTATCCCGGTACAGCAAATGCCGCCGTGCCTGCCGGCAACACACTTTGGCGGCTCGTTTATTCTACTGGCCTTCCACCGCATGATATCATCCCCTATAAGGGCATATATTGTGCGCCCTCCCTACACCGGCACCTACCGCACCAAGGCGAACAGCTGCGCCGCTTCGTGCCGTGCCTCCCTCGCCAAAGGGGGGGCGCCGCCCGGGACAGAGGGATTTTGCACAGGCACTCTCAACAGACCACCTGTAGGGCGCCACGACCCCGGCGCGCCGTTCCCCGTCCACCCACCGTGGCAGCTTGTACCGGGCGAGACCAGCATGTAGGACCATCCGCCAATCGACAATGTCCTGCCGCACCTGCGGCTCCCCCCGCACAGCAGCCCAAGGTCTTTTAGGGGGAACTGTGGATAAGGGAGGCCGGCCCTACCGGGCCGGCCTCCACGCCGAGCGGTCCCCCTGAGCGGCCTTTTGCAGCCTTTTAGCTGTGCCAAAAGCCACTCGCCCAAGGAGCGCCCTCCTCCAAATACTGCGGCGTGGGAAACTACTCCTCCTCCCGCTCTGTCACCGCAATGTGCAGCTCATCCAGCTGCTTCTGCTCCACAAAGCTGGGCGCGCCCATCATCAAATCCTGCGCGTTCTTGTTCATGGGGAAGGGGATGATCTCCCGGATGCTCTCCTCCCCGGCCAGCAGCATCACCATTCTATCCACACCGGGAGCAATTCCAGCATGGGGCGGCGCCCCGTAGCAGAAGGCGTTGTACATGGCGGGGAATTTACTCTTCACATCGTCCTCCCCCAAGCGCACCATACGGAAAGCCTCGATCATAATCTCCGGGTCGTGGTTCCGCACCGCGCCGGAACTCAGCTCCACACCGTTGCATACCAAGTCGTACTGGAAGGCCGTGATGCTCAGGGGATCGACCTCCCCCGCGGCGGCCTTCTTCAAAATCTCCAGTCCGCCGTTGGGCATGGAGAAGGGGTTGTGGCAGAACTCCAGCTCACCGCTCTCCTCCCCGATCTCGTACATGGGGAAATCAACAATCCAGCAGAACTCGTAGCGCTCCTTGTCCATGTGGTTGGGACACAGGGCCCCCAGCTTGTTGCGCAGCACGCCGGCGGTCTTCTGGGCCGTCTCCCGCTTCCCGGCGGTGAGCCCCACAAAGGTGTTGTTCCCCATTCCCAAGGCCGCTTTAATCTCCTCGGCCCTCTCGGAGACAAACTTGGCGATCCCGCCTACGATCTGCCCTTGCTCATCGGTGCGGAACCAGTAGCACTTGTTCCCGGACTGCACCTCCACATCGGCGCAGAGCTTGTCGATCTGCTTCCTTGTGGCGGAAAAGTCCGAGACCACCACGGCCTTCACCGTGTTCCCGGCGAAGGGTTCAAAGCCGCAGCCAGAGAGCAGTCCCGTGGCGTCTGTCACGGTCAGATCAATCCGCAGATCCGGCTTGTCCGTGCCGTACTTCTCCATAGACTCCAGATAGGGAATCCGTTTAAACGGCGCGGTGCTGGCGGTGTTGTACAGACCATACTGGGCAAAGATCGGCGGGAACACATCCTCGATCACCGCGAACACATCATCCTGTCCGGCGAAGGACATCTCCATGTCCAGCTGATAGAACTCACCCGGCGAACGGTCCCCCCGGGCATCCTCGTCTCTAAAGCATGGGGCGATCTGAAAGTACCGGTCAAAGCCGGAGACCATCAGGAGCTGCTTAAACTGCTGAGGCGCCTGCGGCAGGGCATAAAACTTCCCCGGATGCTTCCGGGCGGGCACCAAGTAGTCCCGGGCCCCCTCTGGGGAGGAGGCGGTCAGAATCGGTGTGGTGATATCCAAAAAACCGTGCTCAATCATGGCCTTCCGCAGGGCGAAGATCACGTTGCAGCGGAGGATGATATTTTTCTTCACCTCGGGATTCCGGAGATCCAAGTAGCGGTACTTCAGACGCTGGGTCTCGTCGGCCTCCCGGCTGCGGCTGATAGGGAAGGGGAGCTCATTGTACTGACAGCGGCCCAAAATCTCAATTTTCTCCGGCACCACCTCAATGTCGCCGGTGGGGAGCTTGGGATTCTTGCTGTCCCGTTCCCGGACCGTGCCGGTAACAGAGATGGTGGACTCCTTATTGATGTCCTTGACCTTGGCCATTATCTCCTCGTTCTCCACCACGACCTGTGTGGTGCCGTAGAAGTCCCGAAGCACAACGAAGGCGAAATTCTGCCCCACCTCCCGGACATTCTCCATCCACCCCACCAAGGTGACATGCTGCCCTACGTGCTCCATGCGCAGCTCATTGCAGTTGTGTGTGCGGTTCTGCATCATAGATTTGCTCCTCTTTTCTATTACAATGTGTATTGTTTTAACTGGATATTACCATTTGGAATCGTATTTTTTGCTGGGAAGTACCAAACAGGGTACAGCGCCTCTTTTCGCGGTTCCCGCGCGATGTGGGGACGGGGTCCCCACATCCAGCAGATTTTGGCAAGATGCCAAAATCTGTTGCCGCGGCGGGTTGATTGAACGCGAAGGAAAACCATACGGGTTTCCTTCACACATCCGTTCCCTTCTCCCCGCGCGAGAAAAGCAGGCAAAAGCGCGCTTAGGTGTCCGCTCAGGCGGGCTTTAGCCCCCCGCAGGGGGGCACAGCCCTTATTCGCTCCCCCCTAAGAACCATAGGACGCGCCCCTCTCGACAGACCGGTGCTTACCCAACCTGGACACCCCAACGCGGCGGCGGTGGCTCTCGCACGGATAAAGGTATCCTGAGAGCGTCCCCCCGTCTTCAGCCCTGTGGTAAACCGCCGCTGCCGCTCCGCCTGCCTCGCCGCGACTTGCCCCCGGGATTTGATGGTTGTTGCGCTGTCCGCTGTGCGGCAAAGGCCGCCGTGCTGAGTGGCAGCGCACTTTGGCGGTGCGCTTATTCTATCGACACTCCACCGCGCTATGACAGCCTCCGTAGGGGAAGGGGGGCGCACTGTGCGCC
>CANPBB010000131.1 GCA_947572235.1 uncultured Clostridia bacterium | reverse complement strand
AAAATCCTTTCTTGGCCCCCTCTGTAGAGAATACTTTCATGCGTTTGTCGTGGGCAGCGACAGTTTATAGGTTGCGAAAAAATGGCGGTTATGCTATACTATTTCACTAGACAAAAATTGTGATAGGAGAATTGACACTATGACAACCCGTGACTACCAGACTAAAAGCGCCCTGCGCGTCTTTCTCTCCTACTTTCGGCCCCACTGGAAACTCTTCCTCATGGACCTTTGCTGCGCCTTTTTGATCTCCATAATTGACCTTGCCTTTCCCTATGTGTCCCGGATGTGCATGGAGAGGCTGCTGCCAGAGCGGCTCTATACCACCTTCTTTCTGATTATGGGCATTTTTCTGGCGCTCTACTTCCTCCGGGCCCTGCTGCAATATGTGGTGTGCTACTGGGGGCACACCTTTGGCATCCGGGTGGAGGCGGATATCCGCCGGGATCTGTTTACCCACATCCAGACGCTGTCCTTTGGGTTCTATGACAAAAACCGCACCGGCCACCTGATGAGCCGGATGACCGGGGAGCTCTTTGACATCACAGAGCTGGCCCACCACGGCCCTGAGGACCTGTTTATCTCCTTGGTGACGGTGATTGGCGCCATTGCGATCATGTTTACCATCCACTGGCAGCTGGCTCTGGTGGTGATGATTCTGATCCCCATCTTCATCATTGTCACCGCCCTGAACCGCCGGTCCATGATGGCCGCCTCCCGGGGCGTGAAGCAGACCATGGCCGTCATCAACGCCGACATCGAGTCCAGCCTCTCCGGGATGCGCACCGCCAAGGCCTTCTCCAACGAGGGGGCTGAGGCCAGCAAGTTTAACCGCTCCAACGAGCAGTTTAAGACCTCCAAGCGCAACTTCCACAAGGCCATGGGGCGCTTTACCGCCTCTATGGAGTTCTTTATGTGCGTCCTGCCCTTGGCGGTGATCACCGTGGGCGGGGTGTACATCATGCGGGGTGAGATGAACTATGTGGACCTTATCACTTTCAGCCTCTACATCAGCACCTTCATCAACCCCATGCGGAAGATGGCCAATTTCAACGAGCTCTTCGCCAACGGCTTCGCTGGGCTCCACCGGTTTATTGAGCTGATGAGCATCGAGCCGGACCTTCAGGATAAGCCCGATGCCGTGGACCTCACCGATGTCAAGGGGGAGATCACGGTGGAGAATGTGAGCTTCGCCTACGAGCGGGATGAGACAGAGGTTCTCCACCATGTGAACCTCCACGTAAAGGCTGGGGAGACCATCGCCGTGGTGGGGCCCTCCGGCGGCGGCAAGAGCACCCTCTGCAACCTGATCCCCCGGTTCTACGATGTTACCGAGGGCTGTGTGTCCATTGACGGACACGACGTGCGGGACGTTACCCAGCGCAGCCTCCGGCGCAGCGTAGGGGTGGTGCAGCAGGACGTGTTCCTCTTCGCCGCCTCCATCATGGAGAACATCCGCTATGGACGGCCTGACGCCACTGTGGACGAGGTCATCGCCGCCGCCCGGCGGGCGGAGATCTATGATGACATCATGGCCATGCCCGACGGGTTCAACACCTACGTGGGGGAGCGGGGTTCCCTCCTCTCCGGCGGGCAGAAGCAGCGGATCTCCATCGCCCGTATCTTTTTGAAGAATCCCCCGGTGCTGATCCTGGACGAGGCCACCTCCGCCCTGGACAGCGTTACCGAGTCCAAGATCCAGCACGCCTTTGGCGAGCTGGCCCAGGGCCGCACCACGCTGATCATTGCCCACCGCCTCTCCACCGTCCGGGCCGCCAACCGGATCTTGGTGGTCCGGGACGGTGTTATCACCGAGGAGGGCGCCCATGAGGAGCTGATGGCGAAAAACGGCGGCTACGCCCAGCTCTACAACACCCAGAACCTCCATGGATAGAGGCGTCCTGCTGGATCGGGCCGCCTCCTCGCCGGAGGAGCGCATCCTCCTGGCCCGGGTGCTGGACAAGTACGACCAGTGCCGGCGGCGGAGCATCCCCGCCGCCACGCCCTTCCTCTCCCCGGCGGAGCAGCAGTCGGCGGAGCGGCTGCTCCACATGGCGGGCATCCGCACCGGCTTCCTCTGGAATGGCGGCTATGAGGGGGCGGAGCGGAAGCTCCTCCAGTTTCTCCCCGACTGGGCGGAGGAGGACACCGACGCTGTGGGCTGTCTCCTGGCCCGGTTCCGGGGGGACGAGGCTCCCGGCCACCGGGACTGCTTGGGCAGTCTCATGGGCCTGGGCATCGTCCGGGAGAAGCTGGGGGACATCCTGCTGCTCCCCGATGCCTGCGAGGTGATTGCCGCGGCGGACATCCTGCCCTTTTTGACGCAGAACTGGACCAGCGCTGGGCGCGTCCGCCTGTCTGTGTCAGAGCTGCCCCTCTCGGAGCTGGTGATCCCGGAGCAGAAGGTCAAGGCCATCCGGGACACGGTGATGTCCCTGCGGCTCGACGCGGTGACGGCCTCCGGCTTCTCTCTCAGCCGGGGAAAGGCGGCGGAGCTCATCGCCTCAGGCCGTCTCCGGCTCAACCACATAGAATGTACCAAGTGTGACCGCACCGTGGCGGCGGGGGATGTTATTACCGCCCGGGGGGTGGGGAAATTTGTGCTGTCGGAGGTGGGAGGCCTGTCCAAGAAGGGCCGCACCGCCGTCACCATACTGCGATATCTGTAAGCGCACTGTCGAAGGAGAATCAGCCATGGAGCAACGAAAGATTGATCGGATCAACGCCCTCGCCCGCAAGGCCAAGGCCGGCCCCCTCACTGCCGAGGAGGAGGCGGAGCGCGCCCAGCTGCGCCGGGAGTACATCGACGCAGTGGTGGGAAGCCTCAAAGGGCAGCTGGACCACACCTATGTGGTGGACGCCTCCGGCCGCAAAACCAAACTGCGCAGGAAGGGGGAGAAGTAGGGATGGCGGAGTACTACGACAAACAGAAATTCACCGGCGGACCGCAGCCGCCGAAGAAAAAGAAGGACGAGGACGATTGGAATTGGGTGGTGATCATCCTCCTGTTCTGCACGGGGATGTGGCCTCTGGCCCTGCTTTGGATGGGCTGGAAGTGGCTCTTCACCGGCCGGGAGACCCCGGAGGAGAAGGTGCGCCGGGCCCAGGAGAAGATGGACAGCGCCATTGACAGCGCCCTCAAGGGGGTGGATACCGCCATCGACAGCGCCCGCCGCGGGATGGAGAGCGCCGAGCGCTCCCTCGGCACCGCCGCCCGGGACTTTGCCGACGCGATGGACAAGGCGGCGGTGTCCAAGGAGGCTGCCAAGCCCGCGGTGAAGGCCGCGCCCAAGGCCTCCGGCCGCGGGGCGGAGCCGCGGAAGGAGAAGAAGGCCAAAAAGGGCAAGAGCGCTGTCCTCAGGAGAATTGAGGCCGCCGGCAACAGCAGTATTTTCCTCCAGTTTTTGGGCGGGGTGTTCCTCTTCGGCGGCGTGATGATGCTGGCCAGCGTCATAGACGACGCGCTCCTCATGGAGACTCTGCGCTACAGCATCTCGGAGCTGGTGGTGGCCGTCAACGTACTCCTCGCCGGCGGCGTGATGCTGGGCCGGGGCATCCATGTGCGCCGGTTCTCCCGCCGCAGCCGGAAGTATCTCTCTGCTGTGGGGGAGGCGGACTCCCTCTCCATCGACCTGATCGCCCGCCGCGTGGGCCGGACCCATGCCCAGGCGGTGAAGGACCTCTCCAAGATGATCGACCGGGGCTATTTCGGCGAGGACGCCTATTTGGACTTGGATTTAGGTTACTTCCTCCGCTTTAACTCCGCTGTGGAGCAGTGCCGGTCCGCCCCGGCCGCGGGACCGGAGGAGCGCGTCCCCCAAGAGGCGGAGGCGGGCTACTCCGGCGTCCTCCGCCGCATCCGCGCCGCCAACGACCGCATTGCCGACGGAGCCCTCTCCGCCAAGATTGAGCGGTTGGAGCAGATCACCGGCCAGATTCTCAAGGAGGTGGAGGAGCACCCGGAAAAGCGGTCGAAGATGAACACCTTTTTCGACTACTACCTGCCCACCACCCAGAAGCTCCTGGACGCCTACGCCGACTTTGAGGAGACCGGGGTGGAGGGGGAAAACCTTCGCTCCGCCAAGCAGCGCATCGAGCAGACCATGGACTCCATCGTGGACGGCTTCGCCCACCAGCTGGACCAGCTCTACCGCTCCGACGCCATGGACGTGGCCACCGACATCAAGGTGATGGAGTCCATGCTCCACCGGGACACCTCCAGTGCCGCTAAGGACTTTGGCTATGATCAGCAGGGACAGGTGTAAAACAAGAAGCCGGTACACACGCTGTGTGTACCGGCTTCTTGTTTGGACAAATTTTTAGTGGAAAAGACGGCGGCGCTTATGATCTGCCGCAGAAGTTCATATACCGCATCAGCATCATGGCCGCTTGGGCGCGGGTGGCTTGGGCCTGGGGGGCTAAGGTGCCGTCACCGTAGCCGCTGAGAATGTCGTTTTCCACTGCCCAGCGCATGGCATCATAGGCATAACTGCTGATGGCGTTCGTATCGCTGAAGGGCATCAGCGCGCTGGCAGCAGGGCTGCCCGCGTAGCGGTAGAGCACCGTGACCAACTGCTCGCGGGTGATCTGACCGCCGGGGTTGGTGCCGTCGCTGATGCCCTGCTGAACGGCCCAAGCCATGCTCCTCTCGTGCCAAGAGGCGCCTCCGGCGGTATTTACCCCATCTAAACGGGCCACGGCGGTGATCAGCATAGCGCGGGTCATGGTGCCGTTGGGGGCAAAGGCGCTGGCGCTCTGCCCAGAGAAGAGCTGGCGGGCGGACACGAAGTCCACGGCATCCCGCGCCCAATGGGAGGCTGTATCCGGGAAGGCTTTGCTGTTGTCCACAATCTTCACCACCGCTCCGTCAGAAACCGCCGCGGTGAGGCCGGCGCCGGTAAGGAGAGAGGATTTGACCACCGTCTCGCTGCCGTCGGCATTGACTATGACAGCCACCGTGCCAGGGGTTGGATTGGTTACAGGGATCTCCACCCTGACCGGCTTGGTGCTGCCGGTGTGGACGGTGACTTGAGCGCTGCCGGCTTTGGTGACGGGCAGGTCCGGGATGGGCAGGGGGACAGCGCCGTTCTGGCTGATGGATTTGGCGGTGAGCTTGACCTCCGCTTCAGCGGTGCCCCAGCGGTCCACGCTGACTTGGGCGGTAACACCATTGGACTGCTGAACCGTAATCTCGCGGGAGCCGTCGGGGGTCTCCACGGTCTTAACTGTGGAGCCGTTGGCCGTCTTCTCGGTAGAGGTTACTGTACCGTCCTTCCGGGTCTCCACCACCGTCTGGGAACCGTCCGGGTTGCGTATAGTTTTTGTAACGGTGCCGGTGATATGGTTGGTCTGTGTGGTGATGGTGGAGCCGTCCGGGTTGCGCTGGGTGGTGGTAGAGGTACTGCTGGAACCGGAGGAGGGGCGGCTGGGACGATTGGAGCCGGAGGAGCCGCCGGTGGCGGGGATCTCCTCGCGGTCTGTCTCATAGCCGCAGACCGTGCAGGTTTTATAGCGGCTGCCGGGGACAGAGGCGGTGGGCTGCTGGTCGACAATCCAGTCTCCGGCGGTGTGGGCGGCATAGCCGTTCAGCTGTTCCAAGGTGGCGGTGCACCCTTCCGCCGTGCAGTTGTGCCAGTGGTGGGTCTTATCGCTGCTCCACTGGGCAGCCCAGACATGGGTATGGCCGGGGGTCTCGCCGCCGGTGGCGGGGATCTCCTCGCGGTCTGTCTCATAGCCGCAGACCGTGCAG
>CANPBB010000130.1 GCA_947572235.1 uncultured Clostridia bacterium | reverse complement strand
CTGCCAGCCATATGTATTTGGTGGGAGAATCCACCCTTTACATATTAGCTCTCAGCTCTTTTGAAGAATTATTCCGCATAGTGGACAATGCGCCGGGCATTCCGAAACCGGACGGCGGGTGTCTCTCCATAAAAAGCAGGAGAGGCTCTATGGCGGAGAGGCCTAAGCCCGCGGCTTTGATTTGAGCGAGGCGTTTTCCCTGTATTTCCTCGTAATTGCCACAGTCAATCTGCGACTCCATCCCTTTGATCAGTTCCTTGATCAGCGTCAGCTCCTCCGCTGTACACGGAAGTTTGCTCTGTGTATGGTTTCCCGCCCTTTTGGACAGCATAGAGATACGATCTCACCGCTGGATCGAAAAGGGAGGGCGCCTATGATCTGGTTCTGGCTGTTTTGGTTCTACAGTTTTTTAGGCTATCTGCTGGAAAGAATGTTCGCCAAGGTGGTCCGCTCCGAGCGGCAGGTGCGCAAGTGCTTTTTGCTGCTGCCCCTGTGTCCGGTGTACGGCCTCGCCATGGTGGTGTTTTTGTCCATGACGGATGCGGCGGTTTACGGCTTCTGGGCATTGGCCCTTCGGGGGGCGGTGCTGACCACGCTGGTGGAGTACGCTGTCCACGTCTTTTATGAGGAGGCGTTCGGCGTCCGCTTCTGGGACTACGGCGATCTGCCCGGCAGCGTCTGGGGGCGGGTGTGCCTGCCCTTCTCCGCCGCCTGGGGACTGCTCTCCGCCGTCTCCGCCCGCGTTCTTCAGCCGCTTTTGATACCTTTGGCCGCGGTGATGCCGCCGCTGCTCACCTATGGGGCGCTGCTGCTTCTGACGGCGGACGCGGTGTGCTCGGCGGCGCTGCTGCTCCGGTATCGGGACACGGAGCTGCTGAGCGTTCAGGAGCTGAGACGGCGGCTCAGCAGCGCGCCTCCAGCCAGGTGAGCACGTCCTGATAGACAAAACGCCTGGACTTCTCGTTGAGGATCTCGTGGCGCAGACCGTGATAGAGCTTGATGGAGAGGTCCCGCACCCCGGCCCTTTGGAAGGCGGCGCGGGCTCGTTTCACGCCCTTGCCCATGTCGCCCACCGGGTCCTGGTCCCCGGCGATGAAGAGCACGGCGGTGTCCTTGTCCATCTGGCTGATGTTGGATTGCTTGGTTAAAAATTGAATCCCGGTGAGCATGTCCCGGAACAGGCCCAAGGTGGCGTCGCCGCCGCAGAGGGGATCGGCGATGTAGGCATCCACGTTGTCGGGGTTGGCGGAGATCCAGTCATACTTGGTTCGGGCAGGGGAGAAGGCCTTGTTGTAGGCGCCGAAGGCCAGCTGATCGGCCTTGGGGGAGAAGGCGGCGGCGCCCAGCTTCCTGATTTCGCGGTTTGCCACCAGAAGTCCCCCGGAGACCACCAGCGGCGGCTGGTGCCCGGTGCCGCAGAGCACGGCGCCCCGGACTTGGCCGGGGTAACGGATGAGGTAAGTCCGGGTGATAAAGGAGCCCATGGAGTGGCCGAAGATAAAGTAGGGCAGCTCCGGGTAGGCCTTGGCGGTGCGCCGCTGGAGCTGGGCCACGTCGTCCACCACGTGTGTCCAGCCGTCCTGCTCCCCGAAGTAGACAGGGGGCTGTCCCTCGATCTGGGAGAGGCCGTGGCCCAAGTGGTCGTTGGCCACACAGAGGAAGCCCGCGGCGCAGAGGAAACGGGCGAAGGGATCGTATCGCGCGGCGTACTCAGCCACGCCGTGGGAGATCTGCACCACGCCGCGGATGGGCCGGGATGCCGGCGTCCACTGGTTGACATGGATCAGTGTTTTTCCGTCGCTGGAGGGGAAGTAGTACACAGAGAACACAGACATGGCGGAGCCTCCCTTATTCCTTGATTTTATGGCAGTATTTTTACAGTATAGCATAGAGATGCAAAAATAGATAGAGCTATTTGAAATTTTCCTTGTAACTGTCGCCGTAGGATATGGGGACGGATATGTGGGGTTCTAAGACTGCTTTTGCGCGTGTTTTTTCACAGGGGGCAGGCTGTCTGAGGCTGTGTCCTGATTCGCTATGCAGCGGGGCGGATAACAAAAATCCTCTTTTCTTCCTAAAATCTTCTTGACAAACCCCGCTGAGAGGAGTATACTGACTGCGCAAAACAAAGCAGGCGACTGCATCCGCCTCACCTCCCGCCTATGGCAAAGAGGTTAACAACGCTCACAAATTCCGCCCATATTGGGCGTTTCTTGTGTTGTTTTGGGACGGGTGCCGGGTGCATCCGTCGTTTTTGTTGTGCGGCAAACCATCAGGTGTCAAGTGTTTCATTAGGAGGTGCTTCGGTTATTAGCAGTGTTACGCATCAGCTCAATGAGGATATCCGCGATAAAGAGGTCCGGCTGATCGGGACCGACGGCGAGCAGCTGGGGATTATGTCCTCGGAGAAGGCTCTGGCCATCGCCGATGAGAAGGGGCTGGATTTAGTGAAGATTTCCCCCCAAGCCACGCCGCCGGTCTGTAAGCTCATGGACTATGGCAAGTTCCGCTTTGAGCAGGGTAAGCGGGAGAAGGAAGCCCGCAAGAACCAGCACGTAGTGGAGATCAAGGAGATCCGCATGTCCCCCGGTATTGACATCGGCGATTTCAACGTCAAGCTGAAAAACGCCCAGAAGTTTTTGACCGAGGGCAACCGGGTGAAGGTATCGGTCCGCTTCCGCGGCCGGGAGATGGCACATACCGACATTGGACGGAATTTGCTGGACAAATTTGCGGAGCAGTGCGCCGAGGTGGCTGTTTTAGACAAGGGCGCCAAGCTGGAGGGGCGGCACATGTCCATCTTCCTCTCCCCCAAGAACAAGCAGAAGTAAACTCACTTGCCCAAGGCAAGCAGATATGGAAGGAGTAAGATTATGCCCAAGCTGAAATCCCACAGTGGAGCAAAAAAGAGATTCAACCTGACCAAGAGCGGTAAGGTTAAGCGCGCTAAGGCCTTCAAGAGCCATATCCTCACCAAGAAGGATACCAAGCGGACCCGCCGCCTCCGGGCCGGCGGCTACGCCGACGCCACCAACGAGGCGGCGATCCGCAAGATGATCCCTTACAAATGATTTTGACGTACCACTGAGAATAGGAGGCTTTTGAACAATGGCAAGAGTTAAGGGCGCGATGATGACCCGCAAGAGAAGGAATAAAGTGCTGAAGATGGCCAAGGGCTACTGGGGGGCCAAGAGCAAGCACTTTAAGATGGCCAACCAGCAGGTGATGAAGTCTTTGACCTACGCTTATACCGGCCGCCGGCTGAAGAAGCGTGACTTCCGTCAGCTTTGGATTACCCGCATCAGCGCCGCTGTCAAGCCGTTAGGCATGAATTACTCCACCTTTATGCACGGCCTTAAGACCGCCGGTGTGGAGATCAACCGTAAGATGCTGGCGGAGCTGGCTGTAAACAACGAGGCCGCTTTTGCCCAGCTGGTGGATATGGCCAAGAAGGCCAACGCCTAAGGAGGGGGATTTCCCCTCTTGAAACCTACAGGATTTCGAAAGCGCCGCCCATTTGGGCGGCGCTTTGAGACTGCTTGAAAGTCCTCCGGACCGGTGGGCTTTGGGGCAATACCAGCGTTTTTTGACCCGATAAAGGAGTATCGCATATGTCGCAGAACACTGCCACCCGGGACCGGATCACGGAGGGCGTCATTTGGAAGGAGATGCTGCTGTTCTTCCTGCCGATCATGCTCGGCACACTGCTCCAGCAGCTGTACAATATGGCCGACACGCTGATTGTGGGCCGCTTTGTGGGCAAGCAGGCTCTGGCGGCGGTGGGAGGGGCCTCCCCCATTATCACGCTGCTGGTGAACTTCTTCGTGGCCATGTCTTCCGGCGCCTCGGTGATTGTCTCCCAGTACTTTGGCGCAGGGCAGGAGAAAAATGTGCGCAGCAGCATCCAGAACGCTATGGCGCTGGCCTTTGCCAGCGGCGCGCTGATTACGGTGGTGGGTATTCTGACGGCCAGGCCCCTGCTCACGCTGCTCCACACCACGGCGGATACCATGGAGTACTCGGTGGAATACCTGCGCTGGTACTTTTTGGGTATGATCCCGGCCATGGTTTACAATATGGGCAGCGGCATCCTCCGCTCTATGGGGGACTCCAAGCGGCCGGTGATCTTTTTGGGCGTCTGCGCTGTGGTGAATATTGTGCTGGATCTGCTGCTGGTGGTGGTGTTTGAGATGGCGGTGATGGGGGCGGCCTTGGCCACTACCCTGTCCCAGGTGGTCTGCGCGGTACTGGTGCTGATCACCTTGGGCCGTCTGCCCGAGGGGCATCGGCCGGACATCCGCTGCCTCAGCGTGGATCGAGGGATTTTGCAGCGGATGATGAGGATCGGTCTTCCCGCCGGGCTTCAGTCCTCCATGTACAACATTGCCAACATGATCATCCAAGTGGCCATCAACGAGCTGGGCACCGACGCGATGGCCGGCTGGACGGCCTATCGGAAGATCGACGATCTGTTCTGGCCTATCAGCAGCGCCATCGCGGTGACGATTATGACCTTTGTGGGACAGAACTTCGGCGCCAGAAAAATGGACCGGATGCGGGAGGTGATCCGCATGGGGCTGGTGTACCACGTGTCCGCGTCCATCCTGTTCTCCTTCATTGTGATCTCCGCCCGCTATCCGCTGATCAGCCTCTTCGCCAAGGGGGACCCGGCGGTGATCGCCTGCGGCGCCAGTGTGACGGTTTATACATGTTTGTTTTACTGCACTATCTCCTGTACGGAGGTGTTCTCCTCCTCCATGCGGGCGGTGGGCAACGCCATCCGGCCGGCGCTGATCACCATGGTGTGCGTCTGCATCTTCCGGGCGGTGTACCTGTATGGCTATGTGTTTTCCCATCTGTCCAATTTGACGATTGCGCTGTGCTATCCGCTGAGCTGGAGCTTGGCGTCCATTGTGTTTTCGCTCTATTACCGGTCGGGGAGGTGGGTGCCGAAAAATGGGGAGATTTGATGAGGGCTAATGGGCGCGGCCCGTCTGCCAAGCGCTGCCGCTATGGCGGGGAATGGGGAAGGCCTGTGGGGCGCGGCTTGCAAAAATATCGAAAATATCAAAGGTACATTACAAAAAAGTTCAAAAATTTTCCCGACTTATAAAAAGCGGGGGTTCCAGCGCGCTCGGAACCCCCGCTTTTGTACAAAAAGGCAGCAGGAAACCAAGCGTTTTTTCGCTTCCGGCTCTGTTTCCTTTTGTGTTCAGTTATTCATTCGGGGCTATGTTATATACCGCTCGAAAAATATTCGCGGCGTTGCCCAGCCTAATATCCGCCGCGGGTAGTCTGCCGGCCGCTCTTCTGCTTCCGCAACCGCCGCCGCTTCATCAAAACTTGCCCCTCTTGGAAAGGGACGCCGGATTATTGGCGATTGGTTCTAATCCTTCTTTGCCCGTATAGTCCCGCTTCTCCACACCCTCACCCCCTTTTCCCGGCCCCGCCTGTTCAGGCGGGGGCTTTATGCGCGGCCCTGCTGATCGCCGGCACCCACGCAGGGCTGCCGGGCGGTCTTGAACGCCGTCCCCTCACGAAGGCCGGCAGCAGTCCCTTGTCCATCTCGTTCATCTGCGGAATGACTTTCTCAAAGGTCGCTATGATCTGCTTACCTTTCTCCGACACTGTTGTTCACCCCTGTCCATCGTTGGCTTTGGACTGATTGTGCATGACTAAGGCGGGTCTGTCAATAGACCTTAGGGGGGTTCTTGACGATGGTAGGTTTCCGCGGTATAGTGCCTTTGCAGGCGGTCAATTCCATGAATGAAAGGATAGAAAGAGTACGACTTGACAAGGAGTTCACCGCCAAGAAGCTGTCGCGGGAGGCCAAGCCCTCCATCCGCAAG
>CANPBB010000129.1 GCA_947572235.1 uncultured Clostridia bacterium | reverse complement strand
CTGGAGCTGCCGGTCCGTGTTGCCCGAGGACATGGGCAGGGTCAGGCACCCCACCTTGTGGCTGCCGCCGTTAAGGCCGGGACCGCCGGTAAAGAGGCCGTAGCCGTAGCTCACATGGCACACATCCTCATTGGTGCCGCCGGCGGCCACGATGGCCCGGGCGCAGCAGTCCTCCCATAGGTCGATGTCGTGCTGGGTGTAGAAGGCCACCACACGGCGCCCGGTGGTGCCGGAGGTGGACTGGATGCGGACGCAGTCCTTCAGCGGCTTGGCTAAAAGGCCGTAGGGGTAGGCGTCCCGGAGGTCGTCCTTGGTGAGGAAGGGGAGCTTGTGCAGGTCCTCTGTGCTCTGGATGTCATCGGGGGTGACGCCCTTCTCCTCCATCTTCTGGCGGTAGTAGGGCACGTTGTCCCACACATGGCGCACCTGCTTCCATAAACGCTCGTTCTGCCAAGCCAAAAGCTGTTCCCGGCTGGCGGTCTCAATTTCAGGCTGATAGTATCTCTCCATAGAGCGATTCCTTTCTATGTAAATAAGATGAAACTACATATATTGCGCGATGTAACGCTCGATATCATGTGGGTTCTTCACCCTGGTATCAGGGTCTGTGCCCCGGTCGTCGTGTACCTCGCCGTCATACTCCCGGTACTCCCGCAGGCAAACGCCGCCTCGGATATGGAGGAACTCGGTGCTTCGCTCCTCCCGGCAGGCGTAGATCAACTCGTCCCCGGCGGCTAAATCCAGCCATTCAGCGGTCTGTAGGCCAAAAAACTCGAACATCTCATCGTCAATTACCAAGGACCAGCCGTCCCGGGGCTCGATTGGAAATATATTGGGGGGAAAGCGGTCGAACAAATGCTCCGGAGCGGCTTTGATCAGCACCCTGCTGATTTCTAAAGGGGACACCTACGCGCCCCGCCCCAGCGCAAAGGCCCGCTTGTTCATCTCCAAAAACTTCTCCGGCACGCTCTGCGCGATGGCCTCCATCCACTCCGCTTCGGTGAAGTAGAAGCTCCGGGAGAGCCGGCCCATGAGCACCAGGTTCACCGCCTTGGCGGACCCGGCCTCCTCGGCCAGAGAGAGGGCGTCGAAAGCGTCCACGTCCATGCCGGCTTGGGCCATCTTCTCCACTAAGTTTTCAGGATAGGCTGCCGCCCCGGTGATCACGGGCATGGGGTTGATCTGCTGGGTGTTGGTGACAATTTTCCCGCCCTTTTTCAGATACTCCGTCCACCGGGCGGCCTCCAGCAGCTCAAAGGAGACAATAAAATCCGCCTCGCCCTTGTCAATGACGGGGGAGTAGACCTTGTCGCCGTAGCGGACATAGGTGACCACGCTGCCGCCCCGCTGGGACATGCCGTGGACCTCGGAGACCTTGATATCATAGCCCTTGGTGAGCAGCAGACGGCCCAAGAGCTTGCTGGCCAGCAGGGAGCCCTGTCCGCCTACGCCGACGATCATAATGTTTTTCGTTTCCATGCTCAACCCTCCTTTTTCCCACCGCCCAAGGCGTCGAACTTACAGAGCTGTGTACACACGCCGCAGCCGGTGCAGAGCGTGGCGTCGATGACGGCCTTTTTATCCACCATACTGATAGCGGGACAGCCGATTTTCATGCAGGACTTGCAGCCCACACACTTAGCTGGGTCGGAGGCGATGGGGCCGGGGTGCTTTACATACTTCAGCAGCGCGCAGGGCCGGCGGGAGATGATCACCGACGGCTCATCAGCGGCCAGCTCCTCTTTCACCGCCTGATCACAGGCCGCGAGGTCGTAGGGATCCACCACACGGACACGCTGGATGCCGATGGCCCGGCAGAGGCTCTCTAAGTCAATCTTGGTACAGGGGTCCCCCTTGAGGTTGACGCCGGTGGTGGGGTTCTGCTGGTGCCCGGTCATGCCGGTGATGGAGTTGTCCAAAATAATAACTGTGGAGTGGGACTCGTTGTAGGCGGTGTTGATCAGCCCCGTAACCCCGGAGTGCATAAAGGTGGAGTCGCCGATCACCGCCACGCTGCGCCCCGCGGCCTCGCCGCCGCTGGCCTTGTTAAACCCGTGGAGGCCGGAGATGGACGCGCCCATGCAGATGGTGGTATCCATCGCCGCCAAGGGGGCCACGGCGCCCAAGGTGTAGCAGCCGATGTCGCCGAAGACGGTGCACTTGTTCTGCTTGAGGGTGTGAAACAGCCCTCTGTGGGGGCACCCGGCGCACATCACCGGGGGCCGGGGCGGGATGTCCTCCTCCAGTTTTACCCCAGTGGGGTAGGTGCGGGTGAGCTCATAGGCCACTTTGTTGGGGCTCAGCTCGTCAATTATGGGGAAGCTGCACTCCCCGGTGCAGGCAAGCCCCAGGTTCCGGCAGTGGTCCTCAATGAAGCTGTCCAGCTCCTCCACCACCACCAGCGAGTTCACGGATTTGGCAAACTCGATAATCTTTTTCTCGGGCAGGGGCCAGACCATGCCCAGCTTCAGCACCGGGTAGGTGTCGCCGCAGGCCTCCTTCACGTACTGGTAGCTGGTGGAGGAGGTGATGATGCCCATCTTGTGATCTTTACCCGGCTCCGCGCGGTTAATGTCCGCGGTCTCCGCCCATTCGGTGAGTTTGCGAAGGCGCTCCTCCACCACCGGGTGCCGCCGCTTGGCGTTGCCGGGCATCATGATGTACTTGCCGGGATTCTTCTCATAGGGCTTCACAGCGGCCTCCACCCGCTCCCCCAGCTCCACCACGCTCTGGGAGTGGGCAATGCGGGTGCACATCTTCAGCAGTACCGGCGTGTCAAACGCCTCGGAGAGCTCATAGGCCAGCTTGGCAAAATGGAGGGCCTCGGCGCTGTCGCTGGGCTCCAGCATGGGGAGCTTGGCGGCCTTGGCGTAGTGGCGGGAGTCTTGCTCGTTCTGGGAGGAGTGCATCCCCGCGTCGTCGGCCACGGCGATAACCATGCCGGCGTTGACACCGGTGTAGGAGATGGTAAAGAGGGGGTCCGCGGCCACATTGAGGCCCACATGCTTCATGCCGCAGAAGCTGCGGCGTCCGGCCAGACAGGCCCCGAAAGCGGCCTCCATGGCCACCTTCTCATTGGGCGCCCACTCGGCGTAGATCTCCGGGTATTTGGCGGCGGCCTCGGTGATCTCCGTACTGGGCGTGCCGGGGTAACTGGAGACGAAGGAGCACCCCGCCTCATAGAGCCCTCTGGCCGCGGCCTCGTTGCCAAGCAGCAGTTTTTTCATGTATGTACCTCCTAAAAGGGTAATGTTGTTAAATCGTCAATGCTTTTCGTCGCCGATGGAGTCCTTCACCGTCACTGTCACCGTCCGCTCATAACAGGAGAAGACCTCCTCCAGCCGCTCCGCCGCCGGCGCTCTGGTCACAAGACTCACCACAGGCACGATTAACAGCCCCGCGATCATGCAGAACGCGCCGGCGTTGATGGGGGACTGGAGCAGGGCAGGGAAGCTGGGCCGAAAGAAGATGTTTGCCAGCATCACCACCGTGGAGAAGACGAAGCTCACCCCGCAGGCGGCCTTAGTGGTCCGCTTCCAGTACAGCCCATAGAGGAACGGCGCCAAAAAAGCCCCAGCCAGCGCCCCCCAGGAGACCCCCATCAGCTGGGCGATAAAGGTGACATTAGACCTGTACTGAATCAGCGAGATCACCACAGAGATGGCAATAAACACTACCACCAAGCCCCGCATCCACTTCACCTGCCGTTTTTCGTCCATATCCTTTATGATATTACCCTTAATGAAATCCAATGTCAAGGTGGAGCTGGAGGCCAAAACCAAGGAGGACAGGGTGGACATGGACGCCGACAGCACTAAGATCACCACTACGGCAATCAGGAAGGAGGGCAGTCCCGAGAGCATAGTGGGAATGACGCTGTCAAAGCCCCCCACAATGCTGCCGTCGGGATGAAACTGCATCTGCCCCGCAAACAGCCGCCCGAATCCGCCGAGGAAGTAGCACCCGCCGGACACAATCAGGGCAAAGGCCGTGGAGATCACCGTCCCCTTGCTGATGGCCGCCTCGCTCTTGATGGCGTAAAACTTCTGCACCATCTGAGGCAGGCCCCAAGTCCCCAGACTGGTCAGAATCACCACACCCAAAAGATTCACCGGGTCCGGCCCGAAGAAGGAGTTGAAAACCCCCGGCGCGGAGGACACCGCGGGGTCACTGACCGCCGCCAGCTTCTCCAGCGCGGCCAAAAAGCCCCCCTGCGTGTTCAGCACCGCCAGAATCACCGCAATAATCCCGACGATCATAATGATTCCCTGAATAAAATCGTTAATCGCTGTGGCCATATACCCCCCGGCGATCACATAGATACCGGTCAAAATGGCCATCGCCACAACACATAGGGAATAATCAATATTAAACGCCATCCCAAACAGCCGGGACAGCCCATTGTACAGCGAGGCGGTATAGGGGATCAAAAAGATGAAGATGATCACCGACGCCCACAGCTTCAGCGCCCCGCTTGAGAACCGCTTGCCGAAGAACTCCGGCATAGTGGCGCTGTCGAGGTGCTGCGTCATCACCCGCGTCCGCCGTCCCAGCACCGCCCAAGCCAGCAGGGACCCAATAAAAGCGTTTCCCAGTCCGGCCCAAGTGGCGGCGATGCCATACTTCCAGCCAAACTGTCCCGCATAGCCCACAAAGACCACCGCGGAGAAGTAGCTGGTCCCATAGGCAAAAGCAGTAAGCCAAGGCCCCACAGACCGTCCGCCCAACACAAATCCATTCACATCCGTAGCATGCCGCCGGCAGTAGAGCCCAATACCAATCATCACGCCAAAGAACAGCAGCAGCATAACCAATTTAATTGCCAAGTCCATTGAAGATTCACCCTCTTATTTGTTTTTTTGAATGAGGAATGTTAGGAATGTAAGGTGTCCGGCTCCGCCGAACGATTTGAAATTTTTTGAAAGGGTTGCCTGTTACCGGCTGCACTGTGCTGGCAAAATTCCTCATTTCTCATTCCTAAATTGTTGAAAGCCAAAGGCTTTCAGTTCATGGTCTGCGCCTCCACCAGACTCCCGTGACAGTACCGCTCCCGGAGAACCGGCTTCTCGATCTTGCCGGTGGGGTTGCGGGGTACGTCGTCGAAGATGATCTTCCGGGGGCGCTTGTAGCGGGGAAGCTCCCGGCAGAAGGCGTTGATCTCCTCCTCCGTGCAGATCTGGCCCTCCTTGACGGCAATGATGGCGGCGGCGATCTCGCCCAAGCGGGCGTCGGGCAGGCCGATTACCGCCACGTCCTTGATCTTGTCGTTCTTGCGCAGGAAATCCTCGATCTGCACCGGGTAGAGATTCTCCCCGCCGCTGATGATCACATCCTTCTTCCGGTCCACCAAATAGATGAAGCCGTCCTCGTCCATCCGGGCCATGTCGCCGGTGTAGAGCCAGCCGTTTTTCAGCACCTCCGCCGTGGCCTCCGGGTTCTTGTAGTAGCAGAGCATCACCCCGGGGCCTTGGACAATCAGCTCGCCCACATCCCCTTGGGGAACCTCCTGACCGTTCTCACCCACGATCCGCGTCCGCCACTGGTAGCCGGGGACGCCGATGGCCCCCACCTTGTGGATGTTCTCCACGCCGAGGTGGACGCAGCCTGGCCCGATGGACTCCGAGAGGCCGTAATTGGTGTCGTAGAGGTGGTGGGGGAAGATCTGCTTCCACCGCTTGATCAGGCTGGGGGGCACCGGCTGGGCGCCGATGTGCATCAGCCGCCACTGATCCAAGTAGTAGTCCTTCAGCTCCACACGCCCGCTGTCGATGGCATCCAGCAGGTCCTGTGCCCAAGGCACCAGCAGCCACACGATGGTGCACTTCTCCTCAGTGACCGCCCGGAGGATCCA
>CANPBB010000128.1 GCA_947572235.1 uncultured Clostridia bacterium | reverse complement strand
CTTGACATTTGATATAATATACTTGTCACAAGGAATGAAACGGTGACTGCCGGATTGGAGGCTATGATGATTAGGCAGTCAGGCAATTTAATTGAACGGTGGACGGCCCTTTATGTCCGGCTTTCCCGCGACGATGAAAACGAGGGGGACAGCAACAGCATCGCCCATCAAATCGAAATCCTCACCAAGTATGCCAAAGACAACGGGATAACCAGTTACAAGGTGTATAAAGATGACGGTTATTCCGGCACCAGCTTCAAGCGCCCCGGCTTTCAAGAAATGATGACCGATATTGAGGCGGGGCTTGTCAGTATGGTGATCGTCAAGGATATGTCCCGGTTTGGCCGAAATTATCTGGAGGTAGGGCTGTATACGGAAATTCGCTTTCCAGAGATGGGAGTCCGTTTTATCGCCGTCAATGACGGAGTGGACAGCGACGATCAAATGGGCAACGACTTCACCCCTTTTCGCAATATCATAAACGAATGGTACGCCAAGGACACCTCGAAAAAGATACGGGCGGTTTTCCGCAACAAAGGGATGTCGGGCCAGCGACTGTCCACCAACGCCCCTTACGGATATATAAGGGGGGAGGACGGTCATCTGTTGGTAGACGAAGAAACGGCCCCGGTGGTAGAGCTGATTTTTCAGCTTTGCGCGGAGGGCAACGGCCCCGGCAAAATCGCCCGGATGCTGAAAGAGCGGAGCATCCCTACACCGGGTACGATTGAATTTCAGCGCACAGGCCGGACACGCAACTATCACCCGGACAATCCGTGCGGGTGGAATGAAAGCAGTATTTCCAATATTTTAGAGCAGGACGCTTATCTGGGCCGTACTACCAACTTCAAGACTACCAAGCTGTCCTACAAGAGCAAGAAAAAGATTGAGAATACGCCAGACAAGTGGGCGGTATTTGAAGATACCCATAAAGCAATCATCGACCCGGAAACCTGGGAGATCGTACAAAAGGCGAGGGAACAGCGCCGCCGCCCCACCAAAATGGGGGAAATGGGGATGTTCTCCGGGCTGGCCTACTGCGCCGACTGCGGAGCGAGACTGTATCACTGCCGGACTGCTTCCTGGACGCATGAACAGGAGTGCTATACCTGCGCCACCTATCGCGGTAAAAAAGGTTGTAGCGCCCATTACATCCGGGCGGTGGTGCTGGAACAGCTTGTACTCCAAAATCTACAACGGGTGGTAGCCTACGCCCAGGAGGACGAGGACGAGTTTGTGCGGCGCATCATGGAAAACAAGATGGCGTTACAGCGCACCGAGCAGGAAAAGGCCAAGCGTAAGCTGGAAAAGCAGGAACGGCGCTATAACGAGCTGGATGCCATCATTCAAAGGCTTTATGAAGATCATGTTGTAGGCAAGCTGAGTGAGGAACGCTTTGCCAAACTGTCCGAGGGCTACGAGCAGGAGCAAGCGACGCTGAAACAGTCCATAGAGGATTTGTCCGCTATCGTACACGCAGCTCAGACGCAGGCAGTCAATGTCCAGAGCTTTTTGAAAATTGTCAAGAAGTATACTCAGCCCACCGAGCTGACCCCGGCGCTTTTGCGGGAGTTTGTGGAGAAAATCGTTGTCCATGCCCCCGATAAGTCCAGCGGCCACCGCATCCAGCGCATTGACGTACATTATAACTTCATTGGCGAAATTGATTTTTCCCCGGAATTTAGCCAGTACAGCAAAAAGACAACCGCATGACACCGTAGTATCATGCGGTTGCCACCCGACAAAGAAAACTTCTTTATCAGGCACGCCCTTTCTCTGCCCGCTTTTCCTTTGTTTTTTCATTCAACGCTTTACGGCCTGTCTGGTGATAAACCAGACAGGCCGTTTTTCGACAGGCTGGGGAGATGAATTCTTCATCTCCCGTCCCTATCAAATCATAAAATCCTCGGCGCTGAGCTTCTCTGTGTTCAGCTTCACCGGCCGGGGGGGCACCCGCTTCAAGGGGTCGTAGCGAAAGGCGCGGCAGCTGTCCTCCGCCGCCACAATCCCCCGCTTGACGCAGATGACCTCCCGGTCGCTGAGCGCGTTGCCCTTTTTGCAGTAGGCGCAGCGGGGCTCTATATCCTTGCGGAACAGCATGGGCCGCTTCCCTCCTTTTATAGTGTGTACAGCGCAACCTTTTCATTCTCGGCGGTGGCCTTGATCTGGGTGATGGGGTTGTCGTAGCTGTCGATGATCCGGGTGGCCAGCTCGTCCTCCACTTCCTTCTGGATGGTGCGGCGGAGATTCCGGGCGCCGTAAGCGGCGGAGTAGGATTTCTTCACCAAATAGTCCACAATGGCGTCATCGTAGTTGAAGGTGAAGCCCTTGTCCTTCAGGCTGTTTTGCAGCTCATCCAGCATGATCCGGGCGATGGCGCCGAAGTTCTCCTCGCTGAGCTTGTGGAAGCAGATGATTTCGTCCACCCGGTTGATGAACTCCGGGCGCAGGAACTGCTGGAGGGCCTTCATAGCCTTCTCCGCGTCCTGCTCGTCTACGCTCTTGTTGAAGCCCAAGCTCCCGCCCTTCCGCTCGCTGCCGGCGTTGGAGGTCATGACGATTACCGTGTTCTCAAAATTCACCTTCCGGCCATGGGCATCGGTGATCTGGCCGTCATCTAAGATTTGCAGCAGCACATTCAGCACGTCCGGATGGGCCTTCTCAATCTCGTCGAAGAGGATTACGCTGTAGGGCTTCCGACGGATCTTCTCCGTCAGCTGCCCCGCCTCGTCGTAGCCCACGTAGCCCGGGGGGGAGCCGATGATCCGGGACACGGAGTGCTTCTCCATGAACTCGGACATATCCAGGCGGATGAGGCTCTCCGGGGAGTTGAACAGGTCGTCGGCCAGCTGCTTCACCAGCTCTGTCTTGCCCACGCCTGTGCTGCCCACGAAGATGAAGCTCACCGGCTTGTGCTTGGGACTGATGCCCACCCGGTTCCGGCGGATGGCGGCGGAGACGGCGGCGATGGCCTCGTCTTGGCCCACTACCTTCTTTTTCAGCCGCTCGCCCAGCTCGCTGAGGCGCTTGAACTCCTCCTCCCGGATTTTGCTGGCGGGGATTTTGGTCCACAGTTCAATGACACGGGCCAGATTGTCCATGGTGAGCTGGGGCTCGCCCTTCTCCTTGATGGCGTCCAGCTCCGTCTGAAGCTGGAGCTCCCGGCTCTTGATCTCGGCCAAGCGCTCAAAATTGGGCTCCTCCTCGGTCTGGCTCTCGATGAGCTCCCGCTCCTTGGCGTAGTCCGCCATCTCCCGCTCGATCTCCATCCGGCGGGAGATGCTGGGATCCTTCAGATTCAAGTCGGAGCAGGCCTCGTCAATAAGGTCGATGGCTTTGTCCGGGAGGAAGCGGTCAGTGATGTAGCGCTCGCTGAGCGTCACCGCCTGACGGAGGATGCCGTCGGGGATCTTCACGCCGTGGTGCTCCTCATAGTAGTGGGCGATGCCCTTGAGGATCTCCAGTGTGTCCTCCATGTTGGGCTCGTTCACTGTCACCGGCTGGAAGCGGCGCTCCAAGGCGGTGTCCTTTTCGATGTGTTTGCGGTACTCGGAGAAGGTAGTGGCGCCGATGACTTGGATCTCTCCGCGGCTGAGGGCGGGCTTTAAGATGTTGGCGGCGTTCATGGACCCCTCGGCGTCGCCGGCGCCCACAATGTTGTGGACCTCGTCGATGACCAGGATCACGTTGCCGCACTTGCGGATCTCCTCGATAAGGCCCTTCATCCGGCTCTCAAACTGGCCTCTGAACTGGGTGCCCGCCACCAAGGCGGTGAGGTCTAAGAGAAAGACCTCCTTCTCCCGGAGCTTGAAAGGCACCTCGCCCTTGCTGATCCGCTGGGACAGGCCCTCGGCGATGGCGGTCTTGCCCACGCCGGGCTCACCGATGAGGCAGGGGTTATTCTTCTGCCGGCGGTTTAAGATCTGGACCACCCGCTCGATCTCCTGCTCCCGGCCGATCACCGCATCCAACTTGCCCTCCCGGGCCCGATCAGTAAGATTAATGCAGTAATTATCCAAAAATTTGCGCTTTTTCTCCTGTTTCCGGTCCTTTGGACGGCCACCCTTATCCTTCTCTTTCTCCTTCTCCTCCCGGTCAGCAGCCGGGGTGGGAGCGGGGGAGGAGGAGCTGGAGTCGCTGCTGAAGAGGCGGTTTAAGAAGGGGAAGGTGGCGGTTTTGCCCTCCTCATCCTCCTCGTCGTCGCTGCTGTCGTCGCTGCCGGCCTCCATCAGGCCCTCTAAGTTCTCCGCGCCGCCAAAAGCCTGCATCATTTCGGAGGTAATTGTGTCCAAATCTTCGTCGGTGATGCCCATGCGGTTCATTAGGTCGTTGACTTGGGGGAGGCCGATTTCTTTGGCGCATTTTAGGCAGAGACCCTCGTTGACGGTTTTGCCGTTTTCTAACTTGGAAATGAAGACTACGGCCACATTTTTCTTGCATTTTGAGCATAAAGTCGGTTGCATTGTTTGACATTCCTTTCGCTGCGCCCGGGTCCGGTGGGAGGGCCGGGGCTGGTATTTGCGGGGGAAATGCGGCAAAAGCCGCTATATGAGGCGCGAAAATTCGCGGAAAAAACGTGTTTTTAGCGCAATTTTTCTCGCTTTTTCTCGATTTTTAGAGGGGGTGTTGCACGCTTTGTTGCACGCTCGCCCCGCTACAGCGGCAAAAACCGCTGCCAAAGGGGGACCAGCAGGGAGCCGGTCAGCGCCTCCTGACTGACCAGCAGTCCGGTCCGTCGGGCCAGCCAGAGGAGGAGGCCGATGAGCACCGCCCCCTTCAGGGCGCCTACCGCGGCGCCGCCGAAGGTGTTGAGCTCATGGAGAAGGGGAAGTTTTAAGACGGTATCCACCGCCCGGATCAAAAGGCGGAGGGCGAACACCACGACAAAGAAGAGCACCACGAATACCGCCGCGTAAGCAATGTTGTAGAGCCCCCGCTCCACAATGGCCTCCGGCAGGGCCTGCTCCAGCAGCTCCTCCAGAAAGCCGGCGGTGAGGAAGGCCGGGGCGTTCTCCAGCGCGCCGGAGAGGTATGCCTCCACCAGTGCGCTTACCCGCTCCTCCGCCATGGGCCGCAGCCACTCCGCCACCGCCGAGGACAGGCTGCCGGCGAGGAGGGAGGTGATCACATAGGCCGCGATGCAGGACACCAGCTCCGCCAAGGAGCGGAACAGGCCACGCTTGGCCCCGATGAGGAGGGAGAGGGCCACTACTGCGAAAATCACTATATCAACTATAACCGATGATGTCAACATAGACTACCACCTTTCTTTGGAACCTTCGTCAAGGGCTGGGAGGAAGGGGCCTTTTTCACTGGTTTTTTCCCAGCTGCGGCAAATACCGCCGCACGGTACTTTCCCCTTATGGCCAGCGTCGGGCTGTCATCCGCGTGGGGATTTGGCTGGGGGGGGCGGTGCTGTGCAGGGGGTGCCCTCCGTTTTTTGTGCGGGTGATGCGGGGGGCTGGAGCTTCGTCAAGGGCTGGGAGGAAGGGGCCTTTTTCACTGGTTTTTTCCCAGCTGCGGCAAATACCGCCGCACGGTACTTTCCCCTTATGGCCAGCGTCGGGCTGTCATCCGCGTGGGGATTTGGCTGGGGGGGGCGGTGCTGTGCAGGGGGTGCCCTCCGTTTTTTGTGCGGGTGATGCGGGGGGCTGGAGCTTCGTCAAGGGCTGGGAGGAAGGGGCCTTTTTCACTGGTTTTTTCCCAGCTGCGGCAAATACCGCCGCACGGTACTTTCCCCTATGGCCAGCGTCGGGCTGTCATCCGCGTGGGGATTTGGCTGGGGGATTGGGGCTGTGCAGGGGGTAGATCGGAAGAGCACACGTCTGAACTCCAGTCACTCGTAAGGAGCTCGTATGC
>CANPBB010000127.1 GCA_947572235.1 uncultured Clostridia bacterium | reverse complement strand
TCGCCATTAGGCTTTTTTTGAACCACTCGCCTAGCGAGTGGTTTTCTGATTACAAAAAGAGCGAACCGCCAAGCGGCTCGCTCTTTTGTGTATCAGGGCTCAAAATGGAGATCCGGCAGGAGAGAGAAGAGGGACCAAGGGATTGCCGCGGCTGGTGCGGTGTTCTCCGTCACCAGCAAACCTGTCACAGCTCCGGAGGTGTCGGCCTCGGGAGACAGGGTAAAGACCGGATCAAGGAATTCGATGATCGGACCGCCTCCCTTTTTTTGGAGGGTGACCCGGACCGATACCGACTCCCCACCATAGTTGGGCAGCGTCAGACTGGCATGGCCTCGGGAGACCGGTAGCTCCTCAGTACGCTGCCATGTCGTGCTGTCTGTGGGCTGGCCCTTCGGGTCCAGCCACCAAGGCGGGTTTTCTCCGGAGATCTCGACGGTGAGGCCGACCACTGTCCAGTCCTTGAGTTGCTTCACCGGCTCCAAGGTGAAGTCCACTGTCAGATCCTCCGTTCCTTTGGTGGGGAGAAAGCCCATGGCGATGTGGCTGTAGGTACACTCCGCCCTCTGGAACAGCTCTTGGCCGCTGAGGTAGATATAAAGAAGGTCGTCTACGCTGGACTGGCGTTTCATGTTCCACACTTGGACACCCAGCACCGCTACGGCCACTGTCAGCGCCAGCACCAGCGCTCCCATCCCCGCCAGCAGAATCCTCAGCCGTCGGGAGCTCTTGGGAGCGGCAGGCGGAGGAAGCGGCTGCTCCACCCCCAGCAGTTGGCCGATGGTGAGGCCAAACAGCTTGCTGAGGGCAATGAGTTTGTCCAAGTCTGGGATGGTCTGATCTGCCTCCCACTTGCTGATAGCCTGACGGGAGATCCCCATCTTCTCCCCCAGCTCCTCTTGGGAGAGATCCAGCCCTTTCCGAAGCTCCTGAATGCGCTGCCCCAATGTCATAGTGGACACCTCCTAATCTGTTGTGCCCTCAGCATACCCAAACAGCCCGGTTTTGACAACCATCCACCGCTTTCCTTTTGTCAACCGGCAGTTGCCCGCCTGCGGAGAGGGGCCTTTTGCGCCAAGCAGGCTATGGGTTGGTCGGCCTGCTGTAAACTCAGCCCCCTGTGGAAGTATTCAGTCCGCCGCTGATAAACATAGCGTCCCCAAAACTGAAAAACCGGTACCGCTCCCGCACCGCCTCCTCATAGGCGGCCAGCACATGCTCCCGGCCTGCTAAGGCCGAGACGAGCATGATGAGGGTGCTCTCCGGCAGGTGGAAGTTGGTGATGAGTCCGTCCAGCACCTTGAAGCGGTAGCCGGGGTAGATAAAGATGTTGGTCCACCCGGCCTTGGCCTCCATATGACCGTCCTCTGCCGCCCAGCTCTCCACCGTGCGGCAGGAGGTCGTGCCCACGCAGATCACCCGCCCGCCCTGCGCCTTGGTGCGGTTGATCAGCTCCGCCGTCTCCGCCGGGATCACGCAGTACTCACTGTGCATGTCGTGCTCTGTAATGTTCTCCTCCTTTACAGGCCTAAAAGTACCTAAGCCTACATGGAGGGTTACTGTCCCGATAGACACTCCGCCTCCTCGCAGCGTCTCCAGCAGTTCCGGCGTGAAGTGGAGGCCTGCTGTGGGGGCGGCGGCACTGCCGGTGACCTTAGAGTATACGGTTTGGTACCGTTCCCGATCTTGAAGCTCAGTCTTGATGTAGGGGGGCAGGGGCATCTTTCCCAAGTGGTCCAGTACCTCCAGAAAGATCCCCTTGTACTCGAAGCGGATCAGCCGGTTGCCCCCCTCCAGTTCCTCTGTAACCTCCGCGGTGAGTTCCCCGTTGCCGAAGGAGAGCTGGGCTCCCGTCCGCAGCTTCCGCCCTGGACGGACCAAGCACTCCCACACCCCGTTTCCCCGGTCGATCAGCAGCAGTACCTCGCAGGCCCCGCCGCCGGGGAGCCGATGGCCCAAGAGCCGGGCGGGGAGGACACGGGAATCGTTGAGGATGAGACAGTCCCCCGGAGAGAGCAGGGAGGGCAGATCGTAGAAATGGCGGTGGGCGCAGGCTCCGGTGTCCTTGTCCAGCACCATCAGACGGGAGGCGTCCCGCCGCTCCAGAGGCGTCTGGGCGATGAGCTCTTGGGGCAGATCAAAGTAAAAATCCTTCGTTTTCAAGTGAAACCTCCCAAAATTCTATCTCGTCTCCGCACAGATGCTGCGGAGACGGCATAGGATAGACTATACTTTTACCCGGTGTCGTCCGGTTCCTCGTGTGGGCAACGGCGAAGAAAATGTCCTCTATAAAAATACATTTGTAAAATATTCGCGAACAGTTGTTGACAGCGGGATAAAAATGTGGTATGAATAAGGGCACCGATAAAACCGCCCCGGATGTCTGATTATATCAGCCGTGCAGGGAGAATGCAAGGGCCGGGTGCGGATGGAAAGCAAATCCATATGAGGAGGAAGAGAGAAATGGAAAAGTATCGCGTAGGCGTCATCGGCGCCACGGGCATGGTGGGGCAGCGGTTTGTGTCCCTGATGGAGAAGCACCCTTGGTTCCAGCTGGTGGCGGTGGCCGCCAGCTGCCGCAGCGCCGGCAAGACCTATGAGGAGGTGGTCAGCAAGCGCTGGGCCATCGGCGGCAGCATCCCCGAGGAGGCCAAGGGCTTGACGGTGCTGGACGCGGAGGCGGACGCGGAGAAGCTGGCCTCCATGGTGGACTTCGTGTTCTGCGCCGTGGACATGAAGAAGGAGGAGATCCGGGCTTTGGAGGAACGGTATGCCAAGCTGGAGTGCCCGGTGGTCTCCAACAACAGCGCCCACCGCTGGACCGAGGACGTGCCCATGGTGGTGCCTGAGATCAACGCCGACCACATCAAGATTATCGACGCTCAGCGCCGGCGTTTGGGCACTAAGCGGGGCTTTATCGCTGTGAAGTCCAACTGTTCCCTCCAATCCTATGTTCCTGCCCTGCATCCGCTGAAGAAGTACGGTATTGAGCGGGCGCTGGTCTGCACCTATCAGGCCATCTCCGGCGCGGGCAAGACCTTTGAGCGCTGGCCCGAGATGGTGGACAACTGCATCCCCTACATCGGCGGCGAGGAGGAGAAGAGCGAGCAGGAGCCCTTAAAGCTCTGGGGCCGCATCGAGGGCGATCAGATCGTCAAGGCCGACGGTCCCGCCATCACCGCCCAGTGCTTCCGTGTGGCCTGTCAGGACGGCCACATGGCCGCCTGCTTTGTCAAGTTTGCCGACGGCAAGGCCCCCTCTATGGAGCAGATCAAGTCCGACTGGGCCGCCTTCCAGGGCCGGGCGCAGGAGCTGAAGCTGCCCTCCGCCCCCCGGCAGTTCCTCCACTACTTCGAGGAGGCGGACCGTCCCCAGACCCGCTTGGATCGGATGCTGGAGAACGGCATGGCTGTCTCCATCGGTCGTCTGCGCCCGGATACCCAGTACGACTATAAGTTTGTCTGCCTTAGCCACAACACCCTCCGCGGCGCCGCCGGCGGCGCGGTCCTCTTGGCCGAGCTTCTCTGTGCCGAGAACTACATCACCCGCCAATAACCCGCACCCACACAAAAGAGGACGGAGGAACACCTCCGCCCTCTTTTTGTGCCGATTTGCAAAAAATAGTTGTTATTTTCATCCCACTATGTTACGATAATCATACCAAGATGCAATCCGTATCCGTCGCCGAAGGCGGCGCTACAACTCGAACTCCTAACCGACGTATCTGAGACTTGGAGGTTTCCCATGACGAACGCCCCACTCTTTACCGGCTCCGCCGCAGCGATCATCACGCCCTTTACCAAGGATACCGTGGACTACCCGTCCTTAGGCCGACTGCTCACCTTCCAGCTGGAGAACGGTACTGACGCCATTGTGGTCTGCGGCACCACCGGCGAGGCGGCTACCATGTCCTATATCGAGCGGATGCGCACCATTGAGTACACCGTGCGCCATGTGGACGGCCGGGTACCGGTGATCGCCGGCACCGGCTCCAACAACACGGTGAACGCCTTGACGCTTTCCCGGGACGCGGCCTCCGCCGGCGTGGATGGTGTGCTGGTGGTGACGCCCTTCTACAATAAGGCCACGCAGGCGGGCCTTGTGGCCCATTACAACACCATTGCCGACAAGATTGACCTGCCCATGATCGTCTACGACGTGCCCTCCCGAACCGGCGTCACCGTGGCTCCGGAGACCTACTTAGCCCTCTCCAAGCATCCCCGCATTGTGGGTGTGAAGGAGGCCAGCGGAAATTTTGCCCAGATCCAGAAGACCCGGGAACTCTGCGGCGACGGCTTTGCCATCTGGTCCGGCAACGATGACGACACCGCCGCAGTTTGTATGCTGGGCGGCAGCGGCGTTATCAGCGTGGCGGCCAATGTACTCCCCCGGGAGATGCATGAGCTGACAGAGGCCTGCAGGCGCAACGACTATGCCGAGGCGGGGCGGTTACAGCTGAAGCTGCGGAAGCTGATAGAGGTGCTGTTCTGTGAGGTGAATCCTATCCCCGTAAAGACAGCGGTGCATCTCATGGGGTACTGTGAGGAGATTCTCCGTCTCCCCCTGTGTACGATCAGCCCGGAGCACCGGGCGGTGCTGGTGGATACGTTGAAGGAGTATCGGGTGGAGCTTTCGGTCCCTGTGGCAGGATAACCGAGGAGCCCCCCGCAGAGGAGGTAAAAGCGGCTATGAACCATAAATTCCAAAATCTTCTGCTGGATATCCAGCAGTCAGCCAAGTCAGTGCAGGTTCTTCCCAGTGATTCTGCTGTAAAGGAAGAAACCTTTGCAGCTATTGCCCTGCGGCCTGAGAGCCTTTTGGAGGCCATTTTATCCAACACCGGCGGTATTGTTATCGACAACTGGCTGCGGCTCTACGGCTGCGGGGAGCTGAGCTTCCTTCAGCGCAACCGGCTGTGTCCTATTCGGGAGATTGTCGTCGGTGAGGACATCTTAGGCGGGCTGTTTCTCTGCTTGGAGGGCGGCAGTATGGGGTACTTCGCTCCAGATACTTTAGAGGTAGAGGATATGGACATCGGTTTAGGGCAGTTCGTCCACTGGTGTCTCCATGGGGACACCGATACCTTCTACATGGACTACCGCTGGGACAATTGGCGGAAGGACTGTGCCCAGCTGACCTTGGACCAAGGCATGGGGTTTTACCCCTTTCTTTGGACTGAGGCGGGCCAAGGCCGCACCCGAAGGCCTCTGCCCATGGCGGAGATCATCGGTTTGGAGTTTGACTTTCTAAGACAGATGTCATAGAGCTGCTTTACTATCATGCATGGCGTTTTCCTTCAAAATAAAGGCTCCCTCTATCACAAGATAGAGGGAGCCTTTGCAGCTCTGGTGACAGGGGAGAGCTTACTCCTCCTCGTTCTCCTCGCTCTTCTTCTCCTTCTTGGGGGCCTCCGGCACGTCGCTGGACTGGACACCCACGGAGGACACCGCCCACTTGGTCAGCTCCATGCGGACCCGGTCCTCGCTGGTCTCGATGATGATGGTGTTGTCGGTCACCATGACAATCCGGCCAACGATGCCGCCGATGGTGGTGATCTGGTCTCCCTTCTTCAGGGAGCTGCGCATCTCGGCGGCGGCCTTCTTCCTCTTCTGCTCCGGGCGGATCATCAGGAAGTACATAATGGCCACCATGGCGACGATCATAATCAGACTTGCATAATCCATTTGATAACTTTCTCCTTTTGGAACAAAAATTTCAACTTCTCAGCTCTTATGGCACAGCCGGAGTCTCCATCCCATTGGGTCGCCGGAGCAACCGGCTATGAATTTTCACGGCTAATCTGTATTATAGCAAATTTTGTATACGTTTGGCAAGCACTATTTTTCAATGGCCACGACAAACGCATGAAAGTATTCTCTACAGAGGGGGCCAAGAAAGGATTTTTA
>CANPBB010000126.1 GCA_947572235.1 uncultured Clostridia bacterium | reverse complement strand
GCATCCATCCCACCCACATTGAGGAGATGGTGGAGAAGGCCCGCCGGGAGGTGGAGGCCATCATCAAGAGCGAGGGCGAGCGCGCCACCTTTGAGACCGGCGTCCGGGGTGTCCACCCGGAGGTCCAGAAGATGCTGGGCCGCCTCCACTACCGCACCAGCTACGGACAGAACGTATTGCAGCACTCCATTGAGGTCAGCCACATTGCCGGCCTCATGGCCGCGGAGCTGGGGGCCGATGTCACCGCCGCCAAGCGGGCGGGCCTGCTCCACGACATCGGCAAGGCGCTGGACCACGAGTATGAGGGCACCCATGTGAATTTAGGTGTGGAGTTCTGCCGGAAGTACAAGGAGAAGGAGGACATCCTCCACGCCATTCAGGCCCACCACGGGGATGTGGAGTGCAAGACGCTGGTGGCCTGTCTGGTACAGGCGGCCGACGCTGTCTCCGCCGCCCGGCCCGGTGCCCGGCGGGAGAATCTGGAGAACTATATCAAGCGTCTGGAGAAGCTGGAGGAGATCACCGGTACCTATCCCGGTGTGGAGAAGTCCTACGCCATTCAGGCGGGCCGGGAGGTCCGCGTGATGGTCAAGCCCGAGCAGGTGGGCGAGGACCAGATGGTGATCTTGGCCCGGGAACTGGCCAAACGCATTGAGAATGAGCTGGAGTACCCCGGTCAGATCAAGGTCCATGTGCTCCGGGAGACCAAGGTTGTGGAGTATGCCAAGTGAAACCGGTTGTCCCCTTCAATCGGTGTGAAATAGGGACGAGCTGTAGAGTGCAAACCGCTCTACAGCTCGTTTTTTGCTGGGTCTGCGGGTTTTGGGGGAAGGGGGGCTGAGAAAAGGGGCGCGGCTATGCCGCGCCCCTTTGGGGGTGGTTATTGCTCCACCTCAACGGTTTCTGGCCGGCTCTCTTCGGCTTCCTCCTCCTGAATCTGGGCAAGAAGGCCGAAGTAGTAGTCGTATCGCTCCCGGAACATCTCGTTGAAGAAGGTGTCGTTGCCTTGGTGGAGGTAGCGGGTGTACTCATGGTGGTTGAGGCCGCTGTTGCCCGGCTGCTGGGCCAGAATGTACATGCCCAAGTTGGAGCACTGGTCGGCGATCCGCTCCACGTTTACCAGCATATCCAAGAAAGTGAGGCCGGCGTAAGTGGAGCACTTGCCCTCCCGCAGGCGCTTGATGTGGTTGCCGCGCAGGGTGGCCACCAGCTCGTCGATGACCTCCTCTACCGGCTCCACGCGGCGGGCGGCCTCATAGTCCACCTTTTTGAAGCCGCCATAGGCGTAGGTGAGGATCTCCTGCAGGGCCTCGGTGAGAATGAGGATCTCCTGCTGGGCGTAGTGGGAGAAGGTTCGCTTGTGCCCGTAGAGCTCGGTGGCGTTCTCTGTCAGGTTTACCGCGTGGTCGCCGATGCGCTCGAACTCCGAGAAGCACTGGATGTAGAAGTTGAGAAGGTCGCTGTCCGCCCGGAGGCTGCCCAAGTGGGGGGACAGGCCTACCATGTAGTGGTCCACCGCATCGGCCAGCTGGTCGATGTGGTCCTCGTTCTCGTTGACTAAGTCCACCGTCCCCTGTTCGAAGGTCAGGAGGGTGCCCATGGCTTTGGTCACGTCCTCCCGGGCCAGACGTCCCATGGTGGTGATGGCGGTATTGATGCTGGAGAGGGCCAGGGAGGGGGAGTCGAAAAACTTCACGTTGAGGAGCTTCAGCTCTCTGTCCACGTTCTCCACGGTGGTCTTGTCGTCCTTGACGATGATGTAGCTCAACCGCTCGAATCCCCGGGTGGCCGGCAGGAGCAGCACCGCGGAGATCAGGCGGAACAGGGTGTGGACATTGGCGATATCGCCGGAGGACATCGCCTTGTCCCACAGCCAGTCCAGCGCCCCCAGCTGGCGTCCCGCCATCAGGGATAGAATGACAATAAGGGAGCCAGCGATGTTGAAGAGGATGTGGATGACGCCGGTGCGCTTGGCATCGGCCTTGGAGCCGATGGAGCAGACGATAGCGGTAGTGACGCAGTCGCCGATGTTTACGCCGATGATGATGGCGTAGATACTGCTGAAGGTCAAGGCCCCGGTGGTGGCCATGGCTTGGAGGATACCGATGGTGGCGGAGGAGCTTTGGATCAGGAAAGCCACCGCTGTACCGGCTACGAAGCCCAGCACGGGGATCGCACTGAACTGCTCCAGAATCTGGGTGAACAGTGCCGACTCTCCCAAGGGGCTTACGGCGGCGCTCATGTTGATGAGGCCGGTGAAGAGGATGGCAAAACCCATGGCGATATTGCCGCCGGTCTCCGACCGGCGGTTTTTGATTACCATCAGCAGGAAGATTCCAAGGATGGCGGCTAAGGGGGCCAAAGTGGCGGGCTTGAAGAAGTTTACCCAAGAGGCGGGGCCGGCGTTTACGTCTAAAAGGCGGATGATCTGGGCGGTGACGGTGGTGCCCACGTTGGCCCCCAAGATCACGCCGATGGACTGGCGCAGCGTCAGCAGCCCTGAGCCCACAAGGCCCGAGGTCAGCACAATGGTGGCGGTGGAGCTCTGGATCACGGCGGTGACCAGCAGCCCTAAGAGGAAGCCCATGATGGGGTTGTTGGTGACCTTTTCCAAGGCCGCCTTCAGCGCGGAGCTGGAACCCTTTTTCAGGCCGTCCCCCATTAGGCGCATCCCATAGAGGAACAGGGACAGTCCGCCAAAGAGGGAGATTACGTTAAAAATCGTCATAGCTGCTCCCTTCGGTTATGTCGCTTGAAATCCGCGGATTTCAAGCGAAGGGATTTGCGCTGCGCTCTGCCCCTCACCCCATACTGTCCCCAAAGGAGATGGTATATGGTATGGGGTTCGACGCCCGCTTCGCGAGAGGGATTTTTCCCGAAAACAGGGTTTCGGAAAAAAGATTTTCGTTTATTTCACCGCTTGTGAGCGGTGAAACTCTGCCGGTGGATTTCGCGGCCTTGTCCACAGGTTCAGTGGGGGGCGGGTGGGAGATATGGCAAATATTATATACTATGATATACTAAAACGTCGCCCTTTGTAAAGGAGTAATTCGACCAAATTTTGCTTGGTTTTCTGTGTTGGTTTCCCGGATTGGTATACCAGTTTCACAAAAATCAGAGTTGTGCGGGAATAGAAATTCCCCGCAACCCTGATTCCGGGGCTGCGGGGAATTTCTCCGTATGCGCTCAGAGGAAGCGGTACTCGGTGGTGCGCTCGTAACTATCACCAGGGCGGAGGATGATGTCGCCCCACTCGGGGTGGTTGGGGCTGTCCGGAGGGAGCTGGGTCTCCAAACACACCGCGTCCCGCTTTTTGTAGGGGACGCCGGTTTTGGTGCGGGGGTCGTCAGAGAGAAAGTTGGCTGTGTAGAGCTGCAGGCCAGGCTGGTCGGTGTAGGTCTCCATCACAATGCCGGATTTCTCGCCGGTGAGGCGGGCGGCTAGGCGGAGGCTTGGCTGGGGGCGGAGGATCAGGTTGTGGTCGTAACCGCTGGTGAGGCGCAGCTGCTGGCAGTCGGCGCCGATGTCCCGGCCGATAGGCTTCTCCGCGGTGAAGTCGAAGGGGGTATGCGCGGCCGGGGCGGAGAGGGCGGTGGGGATGCTGTCCGCATCCACTGGGGTGTAGTGCTCCGCGTCCACCCAGAGGCGGTGGTTCAGCACGGAGCCGCCGCCGTTGAGGTTGAAGTAGCTGTGGTTGGTCAGGTTACAGAGGGTGGGCTTGTCCGTCTCCGCTTGGTAATGGAGGCGAAGGCCCTCCTCCGTCAGGGTATATGTGGCGGTGAGGCGCAGGGTGCCGGGGAAGCCGTTCTCCCCGTCGGGGGCGGTGTGGTGGAAGCGGACGGTGCTCTCGTCCACGATCTCCGGCTGGAAGAGCTGGAAGCCAAAGCCCTTGGGGCCGCCGTGTAGCTGTTTGGTCCCCTCGTTGGCCGTCAGGCGGAATTCCTGCCCGTCGATGACGCAGCGGGAGCCGGCGATCCGGTTGGCGTAGCGGCCCACCAGCATCCCCAGATAGCCGCCGTTCTCCTCATAGGCGGCGGGGCAGTTCCAGCCCAAGACCACGTCCACCGGGCGGCCCTCCCGGTCCGGGACGCGCAGGGACAGCACCGCGGCCCCTAAGGTCATCACCTCCGCCTCTAAGCGGCCCCGCCGCAGGAGGATCTTTTCCACCGGACGGCCATCTTGGGCAGCACCGAAGGGCACAATTTGCCTTGACATAGCATCTGCTCTCCTTTTCGTTTTTGGTTTGGACTTCTGTCGCTTATTTCCTTTACCCTATTATGTAGGGAAACAGGCGGGATGTCAACAGAAAAACGCCCCGGAGTTGATCTCCGGGGGTATCATTCCTTGCGCTTAGAGGTCGGACTGCCACAGGCCGCTCTCCCGCAGAAGGCGGACGGCATCCCTGTGGCGGGAGGCGTCGGCGTACAGCGGGAAGGGGCGGATCTCCTCCTCTTGGCGCAGGTGGAGGGTATGGCCCCATGGGGTCTTTTCTATGGCTTGGACGGTATTTTGGAGCCGACCGCGGGGGCAGGTCAGGCGCTCCTGTCGGGAGAAGTGGAAGGTGACGGTGTCTTGATCCCAAGTGAGGTAGGGGGGACCACATAGAGCGTCCAGTACACCGCCGCGCTTAGCAGGACGGCAAGGAGCAGTCCGCCGCCGAGGGCCGCCAGACGCAGGGGGGCGGAGAGGTTTCCAAAGGCCGCTGCCGCCAACAGCAGCAGCGCCGCCGGCAGGCCAAAGCCGCAGAGTCCGCCGACCACCGCGGTCTTTGTGCCTCTGTTTGGCTTACAGGTATTCATGGCGGCCTCCTTCTACGGCCAGAAACGCCGCTTGGCCTGCTTGTTGGTGAGCAAAAACAGGGCCACAAAGCCGCCGAAGAAGAGGACGTAGAGCAGAAGCCCCAAGGGGGCCAGCAGGCCAAGGAAGGAGATGGCGGCGTAGAGCACCAGCCCCAAGCCAAAGCACAGCAGCCGGGGCAGGAGGAAGGCGGTGAGCCCCTCCAGATCCGCGCAGGTCGCCGCGGTGAGATCCGTTGTCAGCAGGCACTGGGGATCCAGAGGCTTTCCCTGAAACTTGGACTGGTACCACTGCAGGAGGAATTTCAGACCGTAAAAGCCGATAAGAATGTTGAAAATACTCATAAAATCCATGTTTCATTCTCCTTTTCCGCTGCCGCTGCTGCGGACCACCAAGTAGATCACCAGACCTATGAGCGAGGGGGCCAATGCCGCCACCAACGCCCAAGCCAAGGGGCTGGACATCTCCTGCCGTTTGGCGTCCCGGTAGACAAGGGCGCCGATGACAATGGGAACGGCGATGGCGATGAGGATAATGATAAACCAGAGCACGATAAAAAAGATGAGTCCTGAGCTGGACATGGGTACTCCCTCCTTCCGCCCGGTTGGGCGCATAAGCTGCCTACAGTATAGCAAAAAAAGCCGGACAGCGCAACTGTGGGCTGGCGGCGGGCCTTCCGCAGGGGCGCTGCGCTGAGGCTTGCTCTCTCAGGCGTGAGTCGGAACAGGCAGAGGAGGATACTGGAGGGCGTTCCTTCTCTGCTTCACTGATGGGTAAAGGGGAAAATAAGGGAAACTATTCTATGTCCAGCAGCTGATTCAGCATAGCCTCCATGTTTTCATCCGTATCATGCAGGCAGCTATTCGGGGGACCGCGCACAGCCTTACCGCCTTGCTAAGGTCATATGTGCATATAGAATGGATAGGTTTCTTCTGTTTCGATCAGAAACAGATCGCCGCCTGTACGCCGCTGAATCATGGCCGCGACATACTGCGTGTTCCCATACAGCCTGCCCCCATCCTTCAAGAGACTTGCGGATGTTACCGCGTCCATATTATCCGGAAAATCAGTGTTCCCAACTCTGGAGAAGTAGGCGATCAGGATGTTGGAATCCCTGCCCTGCGATTCTGCTGCGCCTGTGTACACAGCGCCCGACATAGACAGCACCAGAACGAACAGCAGAAGTCCTGCAATCCATGTTCTTTTCATAATGTCCTCCGTTCTTCC
>CANPBB010000125.1 GCA_947572235.1 uncultured Clostridia bacterium | reverse complement strand
GCCGCCCTCTTTGCCGGGGATATCAGGATTGTCTCCCACAATGTGAAGGATCTGACCCGTATCCTCCTCGAGAACGGCCTCCCCGCGGAGGGGTTCGTCTTTGACACCGCGCTGGCCGGCTACCTGATCGACGCCACCGCGGGGCATTATGAGCTGCCCCGGCTCTTTGTCTCCTACTTCAGTGCCGAGCTGCCAAAGCCCCTGTTCCTGGAGCCGGAGGCCTTCTCCCTTCTGGGGGACGCCGCCCAGTCCTCCGCTGCCTTCGACAGCTATGTCTCCGCCATTGACGCCCTCTATGATGCCATGGCGCCCAAGCTGCGGGCCATGTGTGTGGAGGAGCTTTACCGCACTGCGGAGCTGCCGTTGTGCCGGGTGCTGGCGGAGATGGAGCTGGCGGGCTTCCGGGTGGACAGCGCCGCCCTGCGGGAGATGGGGGACACCCTTACCGCCGCCATGGAGTCTCTGGAGCAGTCCATCTATGCCCACGGGGGGAAGTTCAACATCAACTCCCCCAAGCAGCTGGGCGAGGTGCTTTTTGACCGCTTGGGCCTGCCGGCGGAGAAGAAGACCAAGACCGGCTGGTCCACCAACGCCGAGGTGCTGGAAAAGCTCCGCCCCCACCATCCCATTGTGGGCGAGGTGCTGGAGTACCGGCAGTACAGCAAGCTGAAGAGCACCTATGTGGACGGCCTTTTGAAGGTCATCGGGCCCGATGGCCGTGTGCGCACCAGCTTCCAGATGACTGTCACCGCCACCGGCCGCCTCAGCTCCACGGAGCCCAACCTCCAGAACATCCCTACCCGGACGGAGCTGGGCAGTGAGCTGCGGCGCATGTTCGTGGCGGAGCCGGGGATGGTGCTGGTGGACGCGGACTACAGCCAGATCGAGCTTAGGCTTCTGGCCCACATCTCCGGCGACGAGCACATGATCGAGGCCTTCCGCACCGGGGAGGACTTTCACACCGTCACCGCCGCCCACGTCTTTGGCGTGCCGGTGGGGGAGGTCACCTCCCAGATGCGCCGGGCGGCCAAGGCGGTGAATTTCGGCATTGTCTACGGCATCTCCGCTTACTCCCTCAGCGAGGACTTGGGCGTCAGCGTGGCGGAGGCCAAGGACTATATGGAGGCTTATTTCCAAAAGTACGACGGGGTTCGCCGCTACATGGACGCGGTGGTGGCCCAGGCCAGAGAGCGGGGCTATGTGGAGACCCTCTACCGCCGCCGCCGGGCTCTGCCGGAGATCAAGTCCTCCAACTTCAACATGCGCTCCTTCGGCGAGCGGGTGGCGTTGAACATGCCCATCCAAGGGACGGCGGCGGACATCATGAAGCTGGCCATGGTCCATGTATTCCGCCGCTTGAAGGCGGAGAACCTGTCGGCGCGGCTTATCATGCAGGTCCACGACGAGCTGATTGTGGAGTGCCCGGAGTCCGAGGCGGAGCAGGTGAAGCGGCTGGTAGCGGAGGAGATGGAGCGTGTGGCGGAGCTGAGGGTGCCGTTGATCGCGGAGGCGCATAGCGGGGGCGATTGGCTGGAGGCGAAGTGAGTTAGGAGTCAGGAGTTTTGGCGCTGCCTTTGGCGGCGGATTTAAATGGCGGGGCGATGACTGCCGGTCTCCTTGGGGACGTTCCAAAAGCCCTCCGCAGGAGCTTGCACCCTAACGCAAATCAATTGAAAGTGTTTTTCCGGAAACCGCGTTTTCGGAAAAACACTTTGCAAACCGCGCTTGGTTTGGACCTTTTTTCCAAGAATCGCCCCGGCGCTTCTTGGAAAAAAGCCCCCCGTAAATAAAATTCTCATTTGAAATCCACGGATTTCAAATGAAAACCATATTCTCTCCCTCGCTTGAAATCCGCAGATTTCAAGCGAAAGTTTCAAGCGGGAGTTTCAAGTGAAAGCCTGTGCTTGGAGGTGTGTTTGGTGCGCTTTGCGATCATGCCTATGACCTATGACCATATTGCTGAGGTGGCGGAGCTGGAGCGGCTCTGTTTTCCTGATCCTTGGTCGGAGCGGCTGCTGACGGAGCAGCTGGACAGTGAGAATGCCGCCGCGCTGGTGGCGATGGGGGAGGATGGCGGGCTTTTGGGCTATGCCAGTGTGTCGGTGGTGCTGGATGAGGGGTACATCGCCAATGTGGCCGTGCGGCCCGGCTGCCGGCGGCAGGGGATTGCCAAGGCGCTGCTGCGGGCCTTTCGGCGCTTTGCGGAGGAAAACCGTCTGGCCTTTCTCACCTTGGAGGTCCGCGCCTCCAACGCTCCGGCTATCGCTCTCTATGCGGGGGAGGGCTATCGGGAGGCGGGACGGCGGAAAAACTACTACCGGCATCCCATGGAGGATGCCATCATTATGACATTGGAGTTTCACTATGACACTGAACATACTGACCCCTGACGAGCTGAGAGCCGTCTACGAGATACATCTTAAAGAGGCCTTTCCTCCTGAGGAGCTGAAGCCTCTGTGGTCCATGGAGCGCCTGCGGGAGGAGGGGCTGTACGATCCCCTCTGCCTCCGGGACGAGGCCGGGGAGGCCTTGGGCTATGTGCTGCTCTGGCGGCACACCGGCGGCCGTTATTTTCTGGTGGACTACCTCTGCGTCCCCGCCGCCCGGCGGAATGGGGGCATCGGCGGAGCGCTGCTGAAGGCCATGCTGGACCGCTATGGCGCGGACACCGTCTTTATCGGGGAGAGCGAGGCGCCCACCGGGGACGCGGCGGCGGACGGGATGATTCTCCGCCGTTTAGGCTTCTACAGGCGAAATGGCGCGGTGACGCTCTCCTATGACACCGCCCTCTTTGGCGTGCATTTTAAGACCATCTGCTGGACGCGGGGGACCATGCCCACGGAGGCGGAGATCCTTCGGGCACATCAGGAGATCTATTTGCAGCGGTTTGGCCGGAAAAACTATGATCGGTTTATCCAGATTCCCCTCCATCCGGGAGAGGAGATCTTTCCGGTGACGGAGTGGACAGAGGAGGAGGCGCGGCATGCTGATTTTGGCTTTTGAGTCCTCTTGCGACGAGACCGCGGCGGCGGTGGTGCGGGACGGGCGCACCGTCCTCAGTGACGCCATTCTCTCCCAAGCGGATATGCACGCCCTCTACGGCGGCGTGGTGCCGGAGATCGCCTCCCGCAAGCACATCGAGGCCATCGCCGCCCTCAGCGATCAGGCCCTCCGGGAGGCCGGCGTGGGCCGGCGGGACATCGACGCGGTGGCGGTTACGTACGGGCCCGGCTTGATCGGTGCGCTGCTGGTGGCGGTGAACTTTGCCAAAAGCGCCGCCTATGCTTTGGGGAAGCCTCTGATCCCGATCCACCACCTCCGGGGACACATCGCAGCCAACTACATCGCCTTCCCGGAGCTGGAGCCCCCCTTTCTGTCTCTGTGCATCTCCGGGGGGAACTCCATGATAGTGGACGTGCAGGGATACACGCAGATGCGGATTGTGGGAGCCACGCGGGATGACGCGGCAGGGGAGTGCTTCGACAAGATCGCCCGTGTCTTGGGCCTGCCCTATCCGGGGGGGCGTCCCATGCAGGAGCTGGCCCAAGGTGGGGATGACCAAGCCTACACTCTGCCCAAGGCCCATGTGGCGGACAGCGACTTGGACATGTCCTTCTCCGGGCTTAAAACCGCGGTGGTGAACTTGGTCCACAACGCCGAGCAGAAGGGGGAGGCCATCGACCGGCCCGGTCTTGCGGCCTCGGTGGCGGCGGCTGTCAGCGGCGAGCTGGTTCCCCGGACCATTCTGGCGGCGAAGCGGTACGGCCACCACACGGTGGTGGCTGCCGGCGGTGTGGCTGCCAATGCGCGTGTCCGCACCGACCTCCAGCGCGCCTGTGAGGAGGCGGGTCTCAGGCTGTTTTTGCCCCCCCTGCGCCTCTGCGGCGACAACGGCGCCATGATCGGCGCGCAGGCCTATTACGAGTATTTGGAGGGTGTACGGGCGGGCATGAGCCTGAATGCCTACGCCAATTTGGAGATCTAATGGGAGTTTCCCCCCGCAAATTTTCATGTAGGGTGCATCGGTTTTACCGATGGTACATGGGAAATCAAGGGGGTATCGGTTTTACCGAGAGTGCATGGGAGATTAGAGGGTCGGCGCGCCCCGCATAAGAGCTGCGTGTTTGGATGCTCTCAGATATATTCCACAGTTTCACAAAAGAACAGGAGGAAAGGACAGATGGAAATGCAGGTTGATCCCGCGGCCCTGCGGGAGAAGTACAGCCGGGCCATGGAGCAGTTCACCTATACGGGCAAGGAGCCGGAGGCCAAGGAGCGCCTGCGGTATCTGTTCCACAGCCAGCGTGTTTCTTTCAGTTCCATCGCCCCGGAGTGGGAGAACTGGAGGACCTGGGCGGAGGCGTGCATCGAGGAGGAGGACTGGCCCGGCCTGTGCCGGGTGCTCAGCCAGTGGGACAAGCTGCTGATGCTGCCCTGTATCTACGGCAGCTACACCCATGAGAAGAACGTTCACTGTGCCTTGGAGTGCTTGGTTACAGGGGACGTGCTGGCCATTGAGCGGCTGCTGCCCCCGGAGCTGGCCAAGGTAAAGGACAGCTACACCCCCTTCTTCCCTGTGGCGGCCCACCTGATGCTTGGGCTTTGGTACAAAGACGCCGCGGTGCTGGAGTGGGCTGTCCCCGAGGCGGAGGCCCTGCTGGGGACCAAGAAGGTCAACCAGATGGAGCGGGCTATGCTCTCCTTCCTGCTGGATATCGCGAGCGGGGACATGGTGAAGGGCAGCGAGGATCTGCTGGCGGTATGCAAGGCCTTTGGCCGGGATAAGCGCTATGTGCTGGGGGCCCGGCCCTTCTGCACCTACGCCCACGGGCTCTGCTGTCTGGCCCAGCTGCTGCTGCCGGAGGAGGTTTTTGACAAGCTGGAGCTGCCGGACTATAAGAGCTTCCTCCCCGCCTTCGCCCTGTGGAGGCGGGAGAACCACCATCCGAACCGGTCCCTCTGGTATCACTATCCGGAGGACTTGGATATCTTCAACCAGATCTACACCGCGCCTCCGGCCCGGCTGGCCCTCTTCCAGCCCCTCTTGGACAACACCAGCGTCAAGCCCCGGGTGCGGCAGCACTGGATGGCTCATGGCGTGAAGTGGGTGGACAACTACGTGGATGAGTTCTGGAACATGGGCATCGGCAGGGGGTGAACCTCTGCCGGTGTTTCAACACATGGATCTGGAGAAAATACACCCCCGGCGGAGGAGAGCCTCGCCGGGGGTGTATTTTATGCGCCGGCGATTTTTGGATGCGGTTTGCAGCGGAGGAGGCGCGCTGTTCCTTCGGTGTCCATGGGGCAGAAAAGACAAAAAATTACCGCGCTCAACCGCTGAATTTTACGCCGCTGTACAGAGTATCGTCTACCTGCCGCTTCGGGGAAGCAGGGGGAGTGTATGAACAACACGGGAAAACCGGGGAAGTGGTGAATATATGCAGGTGCTGTCGTTATGTAAACTAATTTGGGGGGATAGGGAGGTGTGGAAAGTGTGGGTACAGGGGATTCCATAAACTGTAAATATTTGATGAAACCATTGCAAATAGATAGTTTTTTCTATGTGGAAAACCATGTGGAAAATGTGTATAACTCGATGTTGTGAGGTGTTGTTGCGAAATTTATGTAAATTAGAGAGAGCCTGTCAAGCCGGCAATTTTTCATGAGATTATCGGGAGAAAATCGCTAAAAAAGAGCGGATATGTAGAATATGGCAGAGGAAAAATCGGCTCTTCAGAAGAGAGTGAGGGCTGATGCAGGCGGATATTCATTTTTTCGTGAAAAGTCTGATCATTCCCATGGGTGCATTACAGAAGGTAATCTCGCCGGTTCGGAGGGGTGGTTTTGAGATGGTGGGCGGAAATTTGCGGTAAAAGCCGAAAATAGTGGTTGACAAACCGGTGGGAAGCGGCTATAATAATCCTGCTGTCCCGCGAGGGAAGAAGAAAATGCGAGTGTGCTGGAACTGGTAGACAGGCACGTTTGAGGGGCGTGTGACAACCGTCGTACGGGTTCAAGTCCCGTCACTCGCACCAGCTTTCCTTTAGGACAGCGGCATGCGCGAGTGGTGGAATTGGCAGACTCGCTAGATTCAGGTTCTAGTGTGCAAT
>CANPBB010000124.1 GCA_947572235.1 uncultured Clostridia bacterium | reverse complement strand
AAAGCCCTGGCAGGTGCCGTTCTTCTTGTAATAGGCATTGACCGCTTTCATAAATCTCCGCGTCCCGCTCCGTCGGCGGCAGTTTTGGCCCGTAAAATTTTTCTCTCCGCTGTGACATTTTACCTCTCCCCGGGAAGTTCTCAGTGAAAGGAGGTGCCGCACCTATGGATCATTTGCCGCTGCGCGCGGGCGGCGAGATGGAGGAGGTCATCGGCCGCTACCGCTCCACGGTGTACGGCTTGGCCTTAGCTAAAACCAACTCCCCTGCTGACGCCGATGACATCTTTCAGGAGGTGTTCATTGCCTATTTCCAGTCCTCCCGAGTCTTCCGGGAGGAGGAGCACCGCAAGGCGTGGCTCCTCCGCACCACCCTCAACCAATGCCACAGGCTGTACCGCTCCGCCTGCCGGCGGGAGGCCCTGCCCCTCACCGGGGCGGAGCCGGCCCCGGTATTCCAAGAAGCGGAGGAGAACACCCTCTGGGAGGCCCTCTGCGCCCTGAAGGAGGACTACCGCCTGCCGCTGTACCTGTTCTATTTTGAGGAGCTGTCCACCGCCCAGATTGCCGCCGCCCTCTCCCTCCGTCCGGGGACGGTGCGCATGCGCCTTACACGGGGCCGGGAGCAGCTTCGAGAGGCCCTGAAAGGAGAGATTTTTGATGAATGACCCCCGTTTTACCGCCATGCGGGCCCAGTTAGGCCCCAGTGCCGAGGCGGAGGAAACCCTCCGCCGCCGTCTGACGGAGAGCGCCCCCCGCCGCCGGCCCCGGTGGTCCTGCCTGACCGCTGCCGCCTGCGCGGCCCTGCTGCTGTGCGCCTACCCGGTCTATCGAGGCCTGACCGCCCCGCACCAGCACAGCTATGTGCTCTTGGATTCGGGAGACTCCTTTGTCACCGATAACAGCTATTTCGCAGAGGAGAACGTTACCTCTTCAGAGGACACTCCAGTAGATGCCCCCCCCGGCCCGGAGAGCAAGCCCTACGAAGGGGATGGACTGGCAGCCTACCAGAGCCTACTGTCCCGCTTTGGCGGTAGCCTGCACCCGTCCTATCCGGACTGGTACGGCGGTGCCTACCTGAACGACGAGGGCCGCTTGGTGGTACTAACGGTGATAGGTAGCACTCCCGACCTGCCGGAGGCCCTGCGAGACAGCGCCGCGGTGCTGTTAGAGAGCCGGGCCAGATACTCCTACGCCTACCTGCTGAGCCTCCAAGAGCAGGTGGTGGACGCCATGCTGGGCTTGGGTATCTTTGCCGGCTGCGGTGTGGATGTGGAGGCCAACCGGCTGTGCTTGGCCATCCGGGAGGTCAATCGGGAGGCCCTGACGCTTCTGGCAAAGCTGGATCCGGAGGACGATGCCATTTATGTGGAGATCACCCCCTATCCCGCCATCGCCACAGAGGACGGACCGGCGTCGGACGCGGTCTCGGAGCAGCACGACATTGAGTCCCCGGCCTTATACTTCGGCGACCCCACCGCCCCCGTTCCCAATGAGGACGACGCCATTGCCTACGAGCCAGCGGACCCCAACTGAGGAAGATTTTTTGCTGGAAACAAAAACCGGCGCGGCAGGAATCCCCTGCCGCGCCTGTATTTTTGATGCCGCCCCCAAGCCCTGCCTCCTCTGGAAGATTTTAAGCCTTGCAATTTATATTACAATTTGGTTACAATTTCGCCAAGGAGGTATTACCATGAAAAAACTTTTTTGCACCGTTTTAGCACTGCTGGTACTTACTGTACCCGCCTTCGCCGCCGAGACCTACACGGTACAGCGGGGAGACACCATGTGGAAGATCGCCGCCAAGGTCCAAGTGGGCACCTTAGAGATCATCGAGGCAAACCCGCAGGTACAAAACCCGGACCTCATCTACCCCGGCCAGCGTTTGACTATCCCCAAGGAGGACCAGACCACCCTCAGCTATGAGGAGGAGGTGGTGCGTTTGGTGAACGCCGAGCGGGCCAAGGTCGGACTGAGCCCCCTGACGATGAACTGGGAGTTGAGTCGGGTGGCCCGATACAAGTCCGAGGACATGCGGCAGAAGCGGTACTTCGACCACACCAGCCCCACCTACGGAAGCCCCTTTGACATGATGCGCAGCTTCGGCATCACCTACCGCGCCGCCGGGGAGAATATCGCCATGGGCTACGCTACCCCCGCCGCCGTTGTGAACGCTTGGATGAACTCCAGCGGCCACCGGGCCAACATTTTAAGCGCCAAATTCACCCAGATCGGCGTGGGGTATGTGGCCAATGGCAACTACTGTACCCAGATGTTTATAGGTTAAGGTTTCGTTTGAAATCTAAGAATTTCAAGAGGGATTATCCGCATCTTGGCTGACACTCTCCACAAGTGGACCGATGTCTCCTTGGATAGGCTGGAAATGATCGCGGGCTGGGCAGACCATCAAGTCAAGCCCAACAGCGAGAACAACTGCCACCCCCTTTGGAACAACAAGCTCAGCGCCAAGCGCCAAAGCAGCAAGACCGAGGCCATCACCCCCAAGGCTATGGAGATTGCCAAGCGCATCTGCGAGGCCGACGGGAAAGCCAGCAAGCCCGCTGTGGGCAAGGCCAGGGGAAAAGAAGCCCATCGGGAAGAAGGGCGGCACCAAGGCCGCCCAAGGCAAGGCGGACACCGCCGCACCGGAGCAGGCCAAGGCCGAGTAGCCCGCCGCCTAAATCCGCAGCCTGTCCTATCGGGCATGGATTTGATGATGAACCGCACAGTGCAGATACTCATAGAGCGGAACGAGCTCACTCAGCAAGAGGCCCAGCAGATGTTCCGCATCAGGCGCCCCTGTGGCACAAGGCTCTCCGTGTCCACCAGTTCCACCACGCCCCCCGCTCCAGCATTTTTCTCCCCCCCCTGCTCTATTTTTCCATATGAATACGAAAAAGCCTCCCTTGGGCAGACTTTTTCGACAGGCTGAGCTTTCGGCCATAGGCCGAAAGCTGGTAATCCCGGTAACGATGTTACCGGGATTACCCAAGAGGGTTCCTTTCACGTCCAATCACCCGCCCACAAGTGACAAACTGGGGGGTACCCCGCCCTTACAGCGGGATACCCCCCAATCAGTCCTCAATCCATCTTCGGCAGACCGGCGAACCCCACCGCCAAGTCCTCATCGGTGGGCACATAGTTGGTCATCTGCCCATCGTGGAACCTCTCATAGGCCACCAGATCAAAATAGCCCGTCCCGGTGAGCCCAAAGAGGATGGTTTTCTCCTCCCCGGTCTCCTTGCACCGCATGGCCTCGTCAATAGCCACCTTGATGGCGTGGCTGGACTCCGGCGCCGGGAGGATGCCCTCGATCCGCGCGAACCGCTCCGCCGCCTCAAAGACCTCGGTCTGCTTCACCGACACAGCCTCGATATACCCGTCGTGGTAGAGCTGGCTCAGTGTGGCGCTCATGCCGTGGTAGCGCAACCCCCCGGCGTGGTTGGGCGCGGGGATAAACCCGCTGCCCAGCGTGTACATCTTCGCGAGGGGACACACCATCCCCGTGTCGCAGTAGTCATAGGCAAACCGTCCCCGTGTAAAGCTGGGACAGGACGCAGGTTCCACCGCGACAAAGCGGTAGTCCGCCTCCCCCCGCAGCTTCTCGCCCATAAAGGGGGAGATAAGCCCGCCCAAATTGGACCCGCCGCCGGCGCAGCCGATAATAATATCGGGCTTGACGCCGTACTTATCCAGCGCCGTCTTGCACTCCAGCCCAATGATGCTCTGGTGGAGCAGCACCTGATTGAGCACGCTCCCCAGCACATAGCGGTACCCCGGCTGGGAGGTGGCCGCCTCCACCGCCTCGCTGATGGCGCAGCCTAAAGAGCCGGTGGTACCGGGATGCTCGGAGAGAATCCGCCGGCCCACCTGCGTGCTCTCCGAGGGGGAGGGTGTCACCGACGCGCCGTAGACCCGCATCACCTCCCGGCGGAAGGGCTTCTGCTCATAGGAGCACTTGACCATATAGACCTTGCAGTCCAGCCCCAAATAGCTGCACGCCATGGACAGCGCGGTGCCCCACTGGCCGGCGCCGGTCTCGGTGGTAACGCCCTTGAGCCCCTGATTCTTGGCGTAGTAGGCCTGGGCCACGGCGCTGTTGAGCTTGTGGGAGCCGGAGGTGTTGTTCCCCTCAAACTTGTAGTAGATCTTAGCCGGCGTCCCCAGCGCCTCCTCAAGGCAGTAGGCCCGCACCAGCGGAGAGGGCCGGTACATCTTATAGAAGTCCCGAATCTCCGCGGGGATTTCAAAAAAGGGCGTGGTGTCGTCCAGCTCCTGCTTCACCAGCTCCTCACAGAACACAACCGACAGCTCCTCGGCGGTCATGGGCTGATGGGTAGCGGGATGCAGCAGAGGCGCCGGCTTGTTGCGCATATCCGCCCGCACATTGTACCATACCCGGGGCATCTCCTCCTCAGAGAGGTAGATTTTGTAGGGAATTTTGCACTCGCTCATGGTGATATTCTCCTTTCCAATATTCATCGGGACAAAAGAAAAACGCCTCTGTCCCTCAGCTCATCTGCTGGGACAGAAGCGACAGCTTCTGCGGTGCCACCCGGCTTGGCGGAAACACATCCCGCCCACTCTGTGCGTACTGACATACGCCGGCTTTGATAACGGAGCTCCCCTCCGGCTCGCCTACTTCCCGTTCGGTCCGCCCTCAGAAGGCCATTCCCCGCCTGCACACCGTACCGCCATCCCACCGCCGGCGGCTCTCTGAAACGCTGAACACAGGAGGTACTTACCCTTCCTCATCGGTTTGATGGAGCTACTGTAGCACAAACTTCCCCGGTTGTCAAGCCTTTTTTCACCCCCGCCGCAAAAAATTCCCAATGCCAAAAACAAAAAAACACACATAACTTACCGCTTCCGGCAGACACTACCTCCACACACTTACTGCATAGGAGGTAATCATCTTGCGCCATATTCGTCACGCGCTGGCCCTGCTGACCCTGACAGCCGTCGCCCTGACGGCATCCGTCCCCGCCTTCGCCCTTTTCGGAAAGAAGGAGCCCCCCCTCTCCCCCGACGCCCCCACCGCCGTAAGCCTGTCGGTGGAGACCTACCAGGGCGTCCCCTATACCGGCGCCCTCTCCGCCGGGGAGGGCACCTTCACCTTCACCATCGTGGACGCCCCTAAGAAGGGTGAGGTAGTCCTTGCCGAGGACGGCGTCACCTTCACCTACACCCCCGCCGCCAAAAAGTCCGGCACAGACCGCTTCACCTACACCGCCACAGACGCCGCGGGCCGCACCTCCGCCCCCGCCGCCGTCACCGTGGAGATCCTCAAGCAAAAGACCGCCGTGTTCTACAGCGACATGGCCGGCAGCACCGCCCACAACGCCGCCCTCACCTTGGCCGAGCGGGGCCTCTACGTGGGCCGCCAGGTCGGCGCGTCCTACTTCTTTGAGCCCGATCAGCCCCTCACCCGCTCGGAGTTCCTGGCCATGGCCATGGACGCCGCCGCCCTCGCCGTGCCGGAGGAGGTCCAGCTCACCGGCTTCGCCGACGACGGCGTGATCCCCACCTGGGCCAAGAGCTACGCCTCCGCCGCCGTGCGCCAGGGCCTCATCACCGGCGTCTCCACCGCCGAGGGCCTCAGCTTCTGCGGCGAGGACGCCATCACCCTATGTGAGGCCGCCGCCGTGATGGACCGCCTGCTGAACACGGGCGACACCGCCGTCTCCTCCGTCTCCACCGGCCGCAACTGGGCCGCCCAGTCCGTGGCCAACATGGAGGCCGCGCAGGTCATCGCCGCCGGCAGCTTCGGCAGCACCGCCGCCAGCGAGCCCATCACCCGCGCCGAGGCCGCCGAGATGCTGGTCTCCGCCCTCCGCCTCATAGAGAGCCAAGCCCAGCCCGAGGGCCTCTTCGGCTGGCTGAAGAGCTAAAAAAAGGACCGTATCCTCGGGATACGGTCCTTTTTTCGCCAGCCCAGCAGCAAATCAGCCCTGCAAGTCCAGCTCCAGCTCCTCCTTCAGCTTCACAACGGCGGCAAGAATTTCCTCCTTGGTCTCCTTCTCCGTAGCCTCGTCTATCATGTGGAGCAGCTTACGAACATAACTCTTAAACTGTAAATCCGTCATTCCCATAATAGTCACCTCCTTGTCCTATTTTACCATAAAAATCCCGCAAATTCAACCGCAATAATTAAAACAAAAATCCACCGAACACCGCCCCACGACAACCAACCGAAACCAACGGGCGCCACCTACAAATCCCCCAACACCCCACCCGTAGGGGCGCACATTGTGCGCCCGCTCTCCCCCCACACCGCCGCACAACGACAAAGGGGCGCACAATGTGCGCCCCTACAAATCAGCCCTCATCACATATATGTCTATCTATCTAATCTCAAACAACTTGGAAACCGGAATATCCAACGCCTTTGCAATATCAAACAGCGCAATCACGCTGGGCGTGGCCTTCGCCGTCTCAATCTGCTGGATGTGATTTTTGCTGTACGATGTCCG
>CANPBB010000123.1 GCA_947572235.1 uncultured Clostridia bacterium | reverse complement strand
AAGTGAACTAAGCAGACCCACTATAAATCGTCTGCAAATCTTATTATACGAGGTGCAGACTGTTGTAAATGAAATTGAAACCCAAGCTGTCAATGTCCAGAGCTTTCTGAAGATTGTACGAAAGTACACCGCACCGACAGAATTGGCCCCAGCCCTTTTGCGCGAGTTTGTGGAAAAAGTAGTTGCCCACACCCCGGACAAATCCAGCGGTCATCGCACCCAGCGTATTGACGTATACTACAACTTTATCGGAAAAATTGATTTTTCTCCAGAATATGGCAGGAATAGCAAACAGACAACCGCATGATACTACGGCATCATGCGGTTGCCCACCAAATTCCCAAAAGATCCTTTATGCGTACTGCACATATTGGAAGATTTTAAACAGGTTCTAAGAACGTGGTTTCACCGGCGGCTTCGCGGCGGGCTCCGGTCCGGCGGAGGAACAAGTTGGCCTTGGGCGCGGGGGCGCCCAAGGCCTATTTTCGTCAGTGATGGTACTCAAACTCCAAATTGTACATGCTGACCAAATCGCCGTCCTGAATCCCCAGCTCCTCCATCTGAGCGAATACCCCGGCCTCCCGGAGCATCTTGTCGAACCACATCCGGCTCTCATAGTCCCCGAAGTTCGTGTTGGCGATCAGCCGCTGGAGCCACGGGCCCTCCACAAAGTAGACACCATCCTCCACCGTGATCTCCACCGGAACAGAGGTATCCACCACCGGCGGGCGCTTCACGTACTCCGGCTGGTAAACTGTTACCGGGGGCAGTTCCTGCAGGCGCTGGGCGATAGCGTAGATCAGCTCTTGCACCCCTTGGTGGGCGGCGGCGGAAAGGGGGAACAGAGGGTACCCCAGCCCTTCTACGTGGCTCCGCAGGTCTTCCAAGAGGCTGGCGTCGGCCATGATGTCCACCTTGTTGGCCACCACGATCTGGGGCCGGGAGGCCAAGTCTGGGCTGTACTGGCGCAGCTCCAAGTTGATGGCGTCAAAGTCCGCCACCGGGTCCCGGCCCTCGCTGCCGGACACATCCACCAGATGGACCAAGAGACGGCAGCGGTCGATGTGGCGGAGGAAGTCGTGGCCTAAGCCCGCCCCCTCGCTGGCCCCCTCAATGATGCCAGGGATGTCCGCCATGACAAAGGAGCGGCCCTCCTCCACGTAGACCACGCCCAAGTTAGGGAACAGGGTGGTGAAGTGGTAATTGGCGATTTTGGGCCGGGCCTTGCTTACCACGCTGAGGAGGGTGGACTTGCCCACATTGGGGAAGCCCACCAGTCCCACATCAGCCAGGAGCTTCAGCTCCAGCACCACATCGTGGCTCTCACCGGGGAGGCCGCTCTTGGCGAAGCGGGGGGCCTGACGGGTGGGGGTGGCGAAGTGGGAGTTGCCCCAGCCCCCCTTGCCGCCCTTGCAGAGGACATAGGGCTCGCTGCCGGACATATCTTGGATGATCTCGCCGGTCTCCGCGTCCCGGACCAAGGTGCCCCGGGGGACCCGGATGGTCAGCGACGCCCCGTCCTTCCCGGTTTTCCGGGAACTCTGGCCGTCGGCGCCGTTCTCGGCGGTGTATTTGCGCTTGTAGCGAAAGTCCATCAGCGTGGACAGATTGTCGTCTACCTGCAGGATAATGCTGCCGCCGCAGCCGCCGTCCCCGCCGTCAGGGCCGCCAGCGGCAATATATTTCTCCCGGTGGAACGACACGCAGCCGTTCCCGCCCGCCCCCGCTTTCACGGTGATCCGGGCCTTATCAACAAAGGATGTGGCCATAGAATGCCTCCTGTTCTAAGATTGTATGATAACGGTACGCCGGTAGGGGCGGATAGCACCTGTCCGTTCTTCTGCGTGCTCCAAAAGACGGACGAATCCGCTCCGCCCCCCAGCAGGCCTGCAGGGATTATTCGATAACAAGTGTCCAGTCCGCCTCGTCCCTGCCGGCGCCAAGGACCTCTTGGGCATAGACCCGCCTGCCGATGATGGAGCGCAGCCGCCGGATGTCCTCTAAATCACTGGAGGCGAACTCCTGATAACAGAGCACCTCGCTCTCCGCATTAAGCTGGTCATAGAAGTCACTGATATAGACGCTGAACTCGTCCAAGATCCCCTCGAAGGGAATTTGTGTGATGTCTTGAGGACCGCCGCCCTCCTCGCCGAAGCTCTCCGGTTCCATCTCGAAGGAGAGGGAGGTCACATAGTGCTCTTTGGACTCGTAGGGGAAGCCGAAGAGCATGTTCTTGGGTTTGGCGGTCAAATAGATCCCCTCCTCCACCAGTTGGTAGTCCGGGGAGGCGTACTTCTCCGGGGTATAGTTTTGGAAGTTTTTCATTGGCCTATCCCTCCTCCGGCCCATTGTAGCGGAAAAGGGCGGAAAAATCAAGAAAAACGTTTCTTTTGCCTTTCGTGCTGATGGATTGAAGCACCGGCGATTTTACGAATCGCAGATGGGAACTAATCGGCATCAGTGCTATAATCAAAGCAGAAAATTAGAATTCTTTGGGATTTGATTATGGCGATTGAAAGAGGAGGATGACATATGACAAAATACGAAATAGACAGCAGATTGACAAAGCTGGCAAAGCAGAAAGCACCCTCAAATATATATTTGTAAAGGTTGTTTTTACAGATTATAGATTATTACCTGAAAATAAATATCCTGTTCCCGTTGAAGATTGCTGCTGCATGTATCAGTGGATACTTGATTATGCTGAAATGTTAGGAATCAATAAAGATAAAATAGTTGTTGCAGGCGGCGGTGCCGGGGGAAATCTTGCCGCTGCGGTTACTTTGATGCTATGAGATAGAGTTCGGGTTTCACCCTTGGGAGCAATGCTGATATATCCTGTTGCAGATAGACGTATGATAACGGAATCTATGAAAAAATTTGCGGATACGCCTGTTTGGGATGCAGCACGAACAAAAATGTTTTGGAATGCCTATTTAGGAAATCAAGAACCAAAACAGGTTCAATGTGCTTCGCCAATAGAAGCAGAATCATTAAAGCATTTTCCTAACGTTTATATGGGAGTAGCAGAGTTTGACTGCCTTCATGCCGAAGGGATCGCCTTTGCGGGAAGGCTGCGGGCAGAAGGCATTTCTACAGAACTTCATGAAGCAAAAGGCGCATATCATGGCGATGAAACGGCACTTGGAAGTAAATTGGAAGTAAAATTGTAAAAGAATCCATACAGAGAAGAATTCGCCGGAAACAATCTGTTTTTAATGGGCGATGAAAACGAGGTGTCTCACTGCGCGTTCCGTCATTTTGACGAGAGGGGAAATTAGTAGGTATTTATCAATATGGAAGGGAAAAGGGATAGAAAAACCGGAAAAATCCTCCCCTTAATCCTGTTGCGGCCCGCCCTGCAGAGCCCGCCGCATAATGTGGGTCTCCAAGTCCGCCAGACGGGTGGGGCGGGGGACGCGGCTCTCCCGATCCGTCAGCCGGAGAGCCAGCGCCGTCACCGTGTCTATATCCACGCGATTGCCCACGGAGACATACACCGGCCGTACCCCTTGGTGGGTGCGGAGGGCCCTCCCCAGCACCGCGCCGTCCTTGACGATGTCGCTGTAACTGCCCGCCGCCGCCTGCGGCTGGGTGAGGGAGGCGCCCTCCACCCGAAAGTAGTGCTTGGCGAGGCCGGCGGTGGGGGCATTCAGGTAGAAGGAGGCGTGGGTGGCCAGCCCCATCCCTCTGGGGTGGAGGATGCCGTTGCCGTCAAAGAGATACAGCTCCGGCAGCGCGGACAGCCCCTCCGCGGCCTCCAGCACAAGAGGCAGCTCCCGAAAGGCCAGACACCCAGGGCGGTAGGGGACGGACACCGTCCCTGCCGCATGCCGCTTCTCCACAACCTGCCCCGTTTCACAGTCAATCACCACAATGCAGCACACCGCCCGCTCCGTCTCCCCTTCCTGCCAGTAGGCGATATCCACCCCTGCCGCAGTGCGGACAGACCAAGCGGTGAGAGGGCCGCGCTGAACCGTCAGCGGGGCGAGCTGGCGCTGAATGGCGATGCACTCCGCCTCTGTCAGATCGGGGAAAGCCTTGGGGGACAGCAGCTCCATCTCGCACCACTCCCCCGCCGTTCCGACAATCCGTTTCCGCTCTGTCATAGCGCCCTCCCCCTCGCCGTCCCGACCGATAGTCCTAGCCGATAACAGAACAGCCATAGTAAATGTATGAAGGCAGTATACCACACCGTCGGGCAAAAAGCAAAGGCCGGCGGGCGGCGATGCCGCCAGTCTCGTTTTTTCCTGTGATTTCCGCTATAATACGCCGCTGCGCACTTGACTTTTTTGAAAAGGTATCCTATAATCTAATTTACAATATTATGTTAGGCGGTTTTTGATATGGGATACAAAGTCTTATGCGATAGCTGCACCGATTTTACGCCAGAGATGCAGGTGAAGGACTACTTTGTCCGTATCCCTCTGACCATAGATGCCGGCGGCGTGGAATTTGTGGATGACGAGGGGATCGACACGCTGGCGCTGCTGCGGGCGATGAAGGCCTCTGCCTCCGGCACCAAGACCGCCTGCCCCTCGCCGGAGCAGTACATGCGCTATTTTGACACGGCGGAGGACATCTACATTGTCACGCTGTCCGCCCGGCTCTCCGGATCCCACAACGCCGCTGAGCAGGCGGTGAAGTGTTACCAGGAGGAGGGGGGACGGCACAATGTCCACGTGTTCAACTCCCGCTCCGCCTCCGCCGGCCAAGTGCAGGCGGCGCTGAAGATCTGGGAGCTGGCGGAGCAGGGCCTCCCCTTTGAGACGGTGGTGGCCCGTGTGGAGCAGTATTTGGCGGAGATGCAGACGCTGTTCGTGCTGGAGGACTTGGATAACCTGCGCAAAAACGGGCGTCTGACCAAGGTGCAGTCCTTGGTGACCGGGAGCCTCCGGATCAAGCTCCTTATGGCCGCCACTGTGGAGGGGGAGATCATGAAGCTGGGGCAGGGCTTCACCATGCGCCAAGCCCTGAACAAGATGATCTCCCACGCCGCCGGCATGGCCTCCCACGTCGGGCGACGGCTGGTAATCTCCCACTGCAACTGCCAGGAGCGGGCGGAGGAGGTCATGGCCTTGGCCCGAAAGCACTGCCGGTTCGGGGAGATTCTCATCACCGCCACGGCGGGGATCTCCACGGTGTACGCCAATGATGGCGGGATTGTGATTGCGTTTTAGGCGAATAAGGAGTTAATAATTAGGAATGAATGAGGGCGTCCCGCTCCGTGGGACAGAGTTGGATATATGACAGGGTGTGACGATTTCGTCGCGCTCTGTCCGGCACCGCGGAGTGTTCCGGCTTTCTGCGTTTGATTGCCCCCCATTTAGCGGCAAACCGGCCCCGCCTATCGGTGGGGGCCGGTTTTTGTGCGCTGTTCCATCCCTCGCAGATAATCGCAGACCGCGTCGTGGAGCTCGATCTTGGGGGACTCCTTCAAGCTGCTGCCGGTCTCCGGACAGACGATACACAGCCGCCCAATCTCCGGCCCTCCGTACCCGTCCAGCACCTCCATCACCCGGAGGATTACCTCGCCCGCCAGATCGTAGAACCGCTCCTCCAGCGGCACCTCCCGCGCCTGACACAGGGAGGTCTGAACGCAGACCTCCTGAATATCCCCCATAGCCGCTAAAAATGCCGCTTGCAGCGAATTTCGATCCTCCATACCGTCCCCCTCGCTCTCACCTGTCCGACTCCAGCAGCACGCTGTCGATCTGCCGGTCCCGCCAGTAAAACTCCCGGTCGCGGCTCCCCAGCTCCCGCAGTACCCGGCAAGGATTGCCCACCGCCAGCACGTTGGCCGGCATGTCCCTTGTCACCACGCTGCCCGCCCCAATCACCGTGTTATCCCCAATGGAGACACCGGGCAGGACAATGACCCCCGCCCCCAGCCAGCAGTTGCGGCCGATGCGGACAGGCATGTTGTACTGCATCCCCCGCTCCCGCAGCGCTGGCAGGAGGGGGTGCCCTCCGGTGGCGATTACCACATTGGGCCCGATCATGGTGTGGTCCCCCACATAGATGTGGGTGTCATCCACCAAGGTAAGGTTAAAGTTGGCGTAGATGAAGCTGCCAAAGTGAACGAACCGCCCGCCCCAGTTGGCGCGGAGGGGCGGTTCGATGTAGCACGCCTCCCCGATCTCCTCGAACATCTCCCGGAGCAGCGCCTGCCGCTTCTCCTGCTCCGAGGGACGGGTGCAGTTGAAGTCATAGAGCCGCTCCATGCACCGCTGCTGCTGGGCCGTCAGAGCGTCGTCTGTAGGCAGATAGAGTTCCCCGCTGTGGAGCATTTCCTCCGCTGTCATCAAGCATGCGCCTCCTTCCCTATATGGAGCAATATAACAGTGCCCAGTATACCATAGACCGCCAGTCAAAGCAATTTCTTTTCCCCCATCCGCCGCCTGCCGATTTCTTTCCCACGACAAACGCATGAGTAAAAAAACTATGAACAAGTCCCCCAATGTGGTAAA
>CANPBB010000122.1 GCA_947572235.1 uncultured Clostridia bacterium | reverse complement strand
ACATCCTGGTTCAGTCCGCTCAGGCCATGCTGGCCCAGGCCAACCAGGTTCCCCAGGGCGTTCTCCAGCTGCTGGGCTAATCCGGAAGCTATTTCCGCGCAATACGCACAAAAGACCCGCCCCTACCCGGGGCGGGCCTTTTTACTTTTTTACCCCCCGCCCTCCGCCGGCTCCCCCACCTCGCCCCTCGCCAAAATCCCACTTCGCCCCCCACCTCTCTCCTCGCCAAAATCCCACCTCGCCCCCACCTCTCTCGCCAAAAAAGGTGTCACGGCAAAGCCGTGACGAAGGAGGGCCTTATCCCAATCCAAAATTGTAAATTTATTCCAACCCGTTGCGCGAACCGATGCAACACGCCCCCTAAAAATCGCGGTTTTTTCGCTTAAAAACGCAAAAAAGCGCGATAAAACCGCCTCTCTGACCGCCCTGTTTCTGCCAAAACGCAACTAAAAAGCCGTTTATTGCCGCTGCGGCAAACCGGGAATAAATCAAAATTTAAGGGAATCCTATGGAAGGAATCACCCGAAATAGCGAGAAAATCACCGGTGTTGACCAATCCCCTTGATTTTCCTGCATAAAACAGGCATGATGGGGAAAAGGCACGCAGGGAGGCGCCTATGTATATCAACTCCGCCTATCTTAAAAACGCAAAAATCGACCTAAAAGATTGCTCAAAACCCCTAATAGTGGGCAGTTGCGGCACTTATCGCCTAAGTGGACAGCCCAGCGACATCCCCGTCCACTGGCCCCGCGGCCGTCTGGATTACCAGTTGCTGTACGTAGCCGGCGGCAAAGCCCGCTTCTTCTTCGGCAGGGAAGAAACCGTAGTAGAAGCCGGCAGCATGGTGCTCTACAGCCCATTGGAGGAGCAGCGCTACATCCTCCGCGCCGCCGACCGCCCAGAGGTATTCTGGGTCCACTTCACCGGCAGCGACGCAAAAAAAATCCTGCGCTGCTACCGCATGACAAACCAGCAGCACATCTACTATACAGGGACGCGCTCGGAGTTCCGCTGGCTTTTCCAGCGGATGATTTTAGAACTGCAGCTGTGCAAACCGCTGTACGAGGAGATGGTCTCCTCCCTGCTCTACGATCTGCTGCTGCTGATCTGCCGCCAGCTGGAGCGCCGGCCGGATACCATCCAAGACATGATGGTGGAGGCCATCGCCTACTTCAGCGAGCACTACAACCGGGATATCAACATCAGCGACTACGCCAAGGCCCACCACATCAGCGTCAACCACTTTATCCGCAGTCTGAAGCAGTATATCGGCATGACGCCCAAGCAGTATATCGCCTCCATCCGTATGGCCAACGCCCAGATGCTTCTGGAGAACAGCAGCTATTCCATTACGGAGATCGCCTCCTTTGTGGGATACGCAGATCCGCTGTACTTCGGCCGCCTGTTCAAGCGGGAACTCGGCATGACCCCCTCCCAGTACCGCAGGCAGTTTTTGAACCGGAGCAGAGGAGAGGGGGAATAGGGAAAAGCACAGCAGGTTGTCCTGCTGTGCTTTTCCTTTTTGGGCAGGGCGGCTGCCGCATATTTTTGTTGCATCTTTCCAAAAATCTGCTATAATCATATCACATAACATGTGAATTTCCCATATAAGGAGCTGACAAACCATGAAACTGTCCCTGAGCGGCATTGGCGCGGAGATCCAGCGCATCCTTTACGACTATGTGCAGGCGGAGAGCATCACCAACTCCCCCGGGGAGCGGGAGGCGGAGGAGTTCTTTTTGCGCTTCTTCCACGGCCAGCCCTACTGGCAGGCCCACCCGGAGGACGTGGGAAAGCGGCCGATCCCCGGCGATCCCCACGGACGCTCCGCCGTCTTTGCCATGGTCCGGGGCGGCGGGCCGGACACCGTCGCCTTTGTCCACCACAGCGATGTGGTGACGGTGGAGGATTTTAAGCTGCTCAAGCCGCTGGCCTTCTCCCCGGAGGCACTGGAGAAAGAGTTGAAAAAACTGCGCCACACCCTGTCCCCGGAGGCCCGGCAGGACATAGACAGCGGCGCGTGGCTCTTCGGACGGGGGGTCTGCGACATGAAGGGCGGCGGCGCGGTGCAGATGGCCCTCCTCGCCCGATACGGAGAGCTGGTGCTTTCAGACCCCGCCGCCCTCCCCGGCACGCTGATTGTTCTGGCGGTGCCCGACGAGGAGAATCTGTCGGCGGGGATGTGTGCGGCAATACCCCTGCTGCGGGAGCTGAAAACACAGTACGCTCTCCGCTACCGCCTGATGATCAACTCCGAACCCCATCAGCGCCGGGAGGCGGCCAAGGGGGTATTCTCCTTGGGGTCGGTGGGCAAGCTGATGCCCTTTGTCTATGTCCGGGGCTCCCTCTCCCACGCGGGAAAGGTATTTGAGGGCTTCAACCCCGCCGGGGTGATGGGGGAGATCGTCCGGCGGACGGAGCTGAACATGGACCTCTCCGACGCGGTGGGTCAGGAGGCGTCTCCGCCCCCCACTTGGCTCTATCTACGGGACCGGAAGATCCAGTACGACGTGTCCATGCCCCTGTCCGTGGCCGGCTGCCTCAGCGTGCTGACCCTCCACCAGACCCCGGCGGAGGTGCTCAGCAAGATCCGGGACATCTGCCAAGAGAGTTTCGACGCGGTGGTGCAGCGGATGAACAGCAGCTGGTACAGCTTCCAGGACGTCACCGGCCGGCGGCCCCGGCCCCTGCCTTGGCGTACCAAGGTGACGGACTTCGCCACCCTCTACGCCGAAGCCAGCGCCAGCCATGGGGAGGACTTCCAGAGAGCCTATGAGGGGGAGATCCGGCACCTGTCGGAGGAGAACGGGGCCGGGCGGCTGTCCCTTTTGGAGTGCAGCTTACAGCTGGTGGATTTTGTCTACGACTACGTGGACGATCTGTCCCCCCGGGTGGTGTACGGGCTGATCCCGCCCTACTACCCCAACGTGTCCAACCTGTTCTTCCCCCGCCTGTCTCCAGAGATCCGGGACATAGGGGAGAGCTTGGGGGCGTTTACGAAGGAGGCCTTCGATCAGGAGTACATCTCGGAGTACTTTTTCACCGGTATCTCTGATCTGAGCTACACCAGCATTGAGGACAGCGGGGAGATCGTCAACGCCCTAAAGCGGTCCATGCCCCTGTTTGAAAAGCTCTACCACATCCCGGTGGAGGACATTGAGGCGGTCTCCATGCCCTGCATCAACATCGGGCCTTGGGGGAAGGACTTCCACAAGCTCACCGAGCGGGTGCTGAAAGAGGACATCTATGAGCGCACCCCCCAGATCATCCAGAAAGCTGTCGAGATCGTGCTGGAAATGAAATAGCCGGCGGGAAGGAGAGTGATCATATGGATATGGCGCAGTTCAAATGGACACGAGAGCCGATGCGGTATCATATTGACAGCGAGAAAACAGAGATTGTTACAGAGCCGCACACCGATCTGTGGCAGAGAACCTACTACCATTTTCGCAATGACAATGCGCCGGTGCTTCAAATGGAGACCGACGAACAGTTCTTCAGCTTTATTGTGAAAACGGATTTTTCCGAAAGCAACCACCGCTTTGACCAGTGCGGTATTGTTATGTACTTGGACAGCGAGAACTGGCTGAAGGGCTCCGTTGAATATGAGAATGAGGCCTTTCAACATTTAGGCAGTGTGGTCACAAACGGCGGATACTCCGACTGGGCAACGACTGCCATTCCCGCCGAAATCAAATGGATGTGGTATCGTTTCAGCCGCCGTGAGGACGATTACTGTATCGAATGCTCTGAAAATGGTATTGATTTCCGCCAAATACGCATTTGCCATATGAACAGGGGCGGCGGCAGAATCAAATTCGGGATCTATGCCTGTTCGCCGGAGAATTCCTCATTCAAGGCGGTTTTCACGGACATGCAGTTGACGGAGTGCCAGTGGAAAGCACACGATGGGCAGCAGCCGGACTGACATCTGCCCCTCTCCTCTGCCGCCTGCTTTCCAAGCTAAAAAGGGAACCGGAAAATCCGGTTCCCTTTCTGCGTCTTCAGAACATCCGGGCGGCATCGCGGCCGGAGCGGTAGCAGCCGTTGCACAAACGGCCCCGGTGGTGGAGGGGCAGGGCCTTGCCGCAGCGGGCACAGAAGCGGATGTTGCTGCGCAGGCGGTAGAGGAGGATCTCGTTGATCTCCTCGGCCACCTCCTCCCGCGTGTCGTAGAGCTTGTCCTCGTCCACTGGGCAGCCAAAGGCCTTGGCGAAGGAGAAGTACAGATCCAGCTTCCGGTAATAGAGCTCCAGCTCCGGCAGGGTGGGGGTGTCCTCCCCCAGACCCGGCTGATCCAGCTCCTCCCCCTGCTGCCAGCGGCGGAGGAGCTGAAAAAACAGGTCCCGCAGGGCGTCCTCGCTCTCGTCAAAGGGGATGTTGGCGGCCCGCAGCTCCTGCTCCTTGGTGAGGAGGAAGCCGGACTCCCGCATCTTGGTGATAAGGGCGATATACCGGGAGATGTTCAGCTTCTCATAGGGCTCCACCGTGGGCATCTGGTTCCACTCTGTCAGCACCTCCAGCAGATCAAAGTCCACCTCCAGCACCAAGTCGGAGAAACCGGCCACGGCAGTCTCGATGGGGGGCACTGAGGCCTCCAGTCCCGCACGGATCACAGCCAAATTCTGGGTGGCCCCTACGTAGCCCTTGTTGTACATCCCGAACCGGCCCGCCCGCCCGGCGATCTGCTTGATCTCCTCGGGCCTCAGCTGCCGGCGCTCTACGCCGTCGAACTTCTCCGTGTCCATGAAGATAATCCGGCGGATGGGCAGGTTTAACCCCATGCCGATGGCGTCGGTGGAGACGATATACTCCATCTCCCCGGCCAAAAAGCCTTCCATCTGCTTGCGGCGGGTGGCGTAGGGCAGAGCCCCGTAGATGATGGCCGGCTCCTTGCCGTTCTGCCGCAGATCCTCCGCCACGCTGAGCACTCCCACCTTGGAGAAGGTGATCAGGGCATCCCCCGGCTGGAGGCGCTGGTAGTCAACGGTCCGGGTCATGCATACCAGCGGGGTGGTCCGCTGGTGGCGCTCCACCTCCGCCGTGTCGCCGCAGCTTTCGATGAGGCGCACGAGCAGCTCCTCCGCCTCCGGGGCGGCGCAGAGGTGGACCTCCGGGGACAAAACGCCGAGGATCGCGCGGGTCCAGGCGTAGCCCCGCTGCTTGTCGGCAATCATCTGGCACTCATCAATCACCGCCACGTCGTAGTGCGCCCGGAGGTCCAGCTTCTCCGCGGTGGCGGCCACGTGGGTGTCCTCCTCCCGCAGATCCTCCTCCTCACCGGTGGTGAGGCTGCAGGCCACGCCGGCCTTCAGAAGGGTCTCCTGGGCCTCCAAGGCCAGAAGGCGCAGGGGGGCCAGATAGACCCCCGTGGGGGCGCGCATAAGCCGCTGGAAGCCGGCGTAGGTCTTGCCGGTGTTGGTGCCCCCCAAGTGGAGGATGAAGCGGCGGCGCATAGCGCGGGCCTCCGGGTACTCGTCCTTGGGATTCAGGGCGATGAGGAGGGACAGGTTAGTGCGGATGGCCCGGGGCACATACCACACCGACCAGACGGCGGGCAGGCCCTCGGCAAAGAGCTGGGCGGCAGGAAAATGCTCCATTTGGAGCATAGCCTCCACATCCGCCTCCGGCTGGGCGGCGGTAAACTCCGAGAGGACCTGCTTGGCCGCGGCGCGGAGAACATAGGGGTAGCGGGCCAGCACCTCTTGGGATAGGGGGTGGGAGGCGCCGGAGGTGAGCCAGCCGGCGGAGCGGAGAAAGTTCCGCAGAACCGCCGCCAGATGGGCGCCGCCGGTCCCCTGTTCCAGCGCCAGAAATTCCTTCATCTGTCCCATGGCGCCGCCGGGGCGCAGCTCTTGGCTGCGGGGGATGGTGGGAATCCGGGCCAGGATCGCTTGGTGGTAGTATCCGGCCAAGATCCAAGGGGCGGTGTCATCCCGCTCCGCCGACTGAAAGGACCGTTCCAAGGCGGCGCAGGCCCGCTTGCTCTGAGGGGAGGCGGTCTTGGCGCGGCCGCCCTTCAGCTGCCCCTCCCGGAAGCGGGGATCCTGCTCCGCCCTCTGGACATCCTCCCGGTCCCAAGCCCGGACCGGGTGCGCTCCGGCGTGGAAGATGCGGGGCTTGGGGAGCAGCTCCTTGAGCAGCTCGCTGGACCAGCCCCGCTGTTTGAGCATGGTGGCGGTCATGTATTTTCCGTTGCTGCGCCGGGACACGGCATCCCCTCCTTTTTGGGCAGGCGGCAAGCTGCCGCAAACGATTCGTTTATTGATAGTAGTATGGCCCGGATGCACAAAAAACGCAGAGAGCTTTTTTGCCACGCACAGATCGGTCTATTATAGCAGATTTTGCGGGTACTATGCAACAAAAACACGGAAATAAGCTATATAATCAGGGACCTAAGAGGGTAATTTTTGCGGCTTTTTTCTGTTACAGGTTATTTAAGGGCAATCTGTAACAAACCGCTCCGCACAAATCAAAACCAAAAGACCGGATTTCGCAAAATATCCGCGAAATCCGG
>CANPBB010000121.1 GCA_947572235.1 uncultured Clostridia bacterium | reverse complement strand
GGGTGGCCCGGATGATCTTCTCCGGCTGCGAGCAGATGAAGAAGTACCCCTTTGAGAAGGTGCTCATCCACGGCCTGGTCCGGGACGACAAGGGTCGGAAGATGTCGAAGTCCCTGGGCAACGGCATCGACCCGCTGGAGATGGCGGAGCGCTACGGCGCCGACGCCCTCCGTTTCAACCTGATCACCGGCAACAGCCCCGGCAACGACATGCGCTTCTACGCCGAGAAGTGCGAGGCCATGCGCAACTTCGCCAACAAGATCTGGAACGCCAGCCGCTTCCTCATGATGAACCTGACCATTGACCGCTGCGTCCTGCCCGCGGAGACCACCCGGGAGGACAAGTGGATCCTCTCCAAGCTCAACCGCCTTGTCAAAGAGGTCACGGAGAATATGGAGACCTATGAGTTAGGCGTGGCCAGCGCCAAGGTCTACGACTTCATCTGGGACGACTACTGTGACTGGTATATCGAGTTCACCAAGGGCCGTCTCCAGGGGACGGACGAGGCCGCCAAGGAACAGGCCCAGCAGGTGCTCTGCTATGTCCTCACCCAAGTGCTCAAGCTCCTCCACCCCTTTATGCCCTTCCTCACCGAGGAGATCTGGCAGGCCCTGCCCCACGGACCGGAGGTCCCCGAAAACAGCTTCCTGATGGTCCAGAGCTGGCCGGAATACCAGGAGGAGCTGAACTTCCCCGTGGCCGAGGCCGGCATCGAGCGGGTGATGGACGTGATCCGCGCCATCCGCTCCCGCCGGGCGGAGCTGAATGTACCACCCTCCAAGAAGGCCGCCGTCATGGTGGTCACCAAGCGCTCAGAGGAGTTCGCCGCCGGCGCGGGCTACCTGCCCCGTCTCATGTGCGCCTCCTCCATCGACGTGCGGGGAGAGGAGCCCGACGACGTGACCGGCTTGGTCTGCGACGTAACCCATGACGCGAAAATCTACATGCCCTTGGCGGAGCTGGTGGACATTGCCGAGGAGCTCCAGCGCATCGCCAAGGAGCGGGAGAAGGCGGAGAAGGGCCTCGCCATTATCGAGAAGAAGCTCTCCAACGAGGCCTTTTTGGCCAAGGCCCCGGAGGCCGTGGTCAGCGCCGAGCGGGAGAAGGCGGAGAAGCTCCGCGCCCTCATCGCCAAGCTGGACGAGTCCGCCGCCGCCATGCGGTCCTGAACTCTGTCATACCGCCCCCGGCCGGCGCCGGGGGCGCCCCCATCCCCCCACCCACTATCAAAAGGAGGACACCCTATGCGCCAGATCACCTTAGGCTCCACCGGCCTCACCATCGAGAAGAACGGCTTCGGCTGTCTGCCCATCCAGCGGATCACCAAGGAGGAGGCGGCCTCCCTGCTCCGCGCCGCCTTCGACGGCGGCATCAACTTCTTCGACACCGCCCGGGCCTACTCCGACAGCGAGGAGAAGGTGGGCTTCGCCTTCGCCGGTATGCGCCACCAGATCGTCCTGGCCACCAAGACCGGCGCCCAGACCGCCGACGCCTTCTGGAAAGACCTTGAGACCAGCCTCAGGACCTTGGGCACGGATTACATCGACATCTATCAATTCCACAACCCCGCCTTCTGCCCCAAGCCCGACGGGGCCGACGGCCTCTACAGCGCGGCCTTAGAGGCCAAAAAACAGGGGAAGATCCGCCACATCTCCCTCACCAACCACCGCTTGGCCGTGGCCCAGGAGGCCATCGACTCCGGGCTCTACGCCACCCTGCAATTCCCCTTCAGCTACCTCTCCGGCCCGCAGGAGCTCTCCTTGGTGGAGGGCTGCGCCAAGGCGGGCATGGGCTTTATCGCCATGAAGGCCTTGGCCGGCGGCCTGATCCGGGACGGCCTCACCGCCGCCGCCTACATGGACACGGTGCCCAACGCGGTGCCCATCTGGGGCGTCCAGCACCGCTGGGAGCTGGATCAGTTCCTCGCCTGCGTCCGGGAGGCTCCGGCGCTGACGGCGGAGCGGCAGGCTATTATTGACAAGGACCGCGCCGAGCTCTCCGGTGAATTCTGCCGGGGCTGCGGCTACTGTATGCCCTGCCCCCAGGGGATTGAGATCAACCAGTGCGCCCGGATGTCCCTGATGCTCCGCCGGGCCCCGGCGGCAGCCTGGCTGACAGCGGAGTGGCAGGAGAAGATGCAGCGGATTGAGGAGTGCCTCCACTGCGGCAAGTGCGCCGGCAAGTGCCCCTACGGTCTGAACACCCCCAAACTGCTGGAGGAAAATCTGAAGGACTACCGGGAGGTCCTCTCCCGGCAGGGCTGAGCCGGTCCCAAGGCCATCCGTTGCCTTTTCCGATGCAACGCACCCCCTAAAAAACCGCGTTTTTTGCCCTTTTTCCGCCCTTTTTTCCCCTTTTTTACCTGTTATTTTATACCATTATGTGTGGTTCATTCGTCTTATTTCTCATAGCAGAAGCCCCCTGCGCTTTGCGCAGGGGGCTTTTGTCCCTCTCTTACCGGGCGCCTCCGCCGTCCCGCTCCTGCCTTCGGCGGCACAGTCTCCGGTACACCCAGACGCCTGCGCCGCTGACAGCCAGCGTGGCGCCAAACACCGCCGCGGCAAACAGGTACTGCCTCTCCCCCACAGCGGCCCCGCCGGCGGTGGAGGTCACAATGGAGGGAATCCGCGCCAGCATGGCGATCCAAACCCAGCGGGAGAAGCGGATCTCTGTCAGACCCACGAAGTAGGACAGCAGGTCCTTCGGCGTACCGGGAATAAACATCACAAGGAAAATCAGCAGATCCCGCCGCCGATTGTCCCGCAAAAACCGGAGGGAGCGGATCTTATTCTTGGGGAAGAACACCTCCACCAAACGCACCCCAAACCGCCGCACCAGGGCGAAAACCAGCACACTGCCGATGGTGATCCCCAGGACGCACAGCAGCGTCCCCTCCCAGAAGCCGAAGGCGTAGCCCGCGCCGATCTCCAGCGGCTCACCGGGGATGATGGCAATGACCACTTGAAGCACCACCATACCCACAAACAGCAGCCGTCCCCACAGCCCGTGGGTGTCCACCCAAGCGCGGAAGAGCTCCGGCGTCCGCGCCAGGCGGATCATAGGCCGGCCGATCACCCAGGCCGCCAGAAGGGACAGGAGGAGGAAGGCGGCAAAGGAGAGGCCCGCCAGCCACCGCTGCTGCCTCTCGGTCAGCTCCCTGTGGTGCCTGTCCAAATTCCCCGCCCCCTTCCCGCGCGCCGCCAGACCGGGAAAACCGGCGGCGGGCCTCGCCGTCAAAATTGCTATAGGGTAGTATAGCGCAGGGCGGACAGAAAGACAATATGCCAAGGAATTAAGTTATTCTAAAGATTTTATTAAGGCGCCCCCCAAACCGCCCCGGCGGCAATTTGGAAAAAAACCGTTGCGGGATGGGCGGCATTCTGATAGAATAGAGAAAAGCCGCGAAGGATTCGCATCCTATCAGGAAGGAAAGCCGCTTATGAAGGGACAGGACCGGAACACCGCATGGATGGAGCACATTTTAAAACTGTTAGGCGCCCTGAGGAGCGGCAGCGACAGCCTGTCGGAGCAGGAGCGGCAGACCGCCAAGGAGATCGCCCGGTTCATCGACGAGATGCCCGGGGGTTTCCTGATCTATCGGGCGGAGGGCAGCGAGGAGATCATCCACGCCAACCGCGCCCTGCTGCGCCTCTTCTGCTGTGACAGTATGGAGGAGTTCCGCGCCCACACGAAAAACTCCTTCCGCGGGCTGGTCTTTCATGAGGACTTGGAGTCCGTGGAGCGAACCATCTGGCGCCAGGTGACAGAGAGCCAATACGACCTTGACTACGTGGAATACCGCATAGTCACCAAAAACGGAGACACACGCTGGATCGAGGACTATGGCCACTACCTCCACAGTCCCTCCACAGGCGGGGTGTTCTACGTCTTTTTGGGCGACGCCACGGAGAAGCGCAGCCGCCAGCGGCAGGAGCAGGACGACCTGCTCCGGGAGAAGGAGGAGAAACTTCGGAGCATCATCGCCCGCTACGACCAGGAGCGCACCACCATCGACCAGGAGTACCTGCGCCGACTGCGGGTCATCGAGGGGCTGAGCATCACCTATGAGTCCATCCTCTACGCCGATATGGACAAGGACAAAATCCTCCCCTACCGCCTCAGCCGCCGGACCAAGGTGCTCTTTGAGGAGCGGTTTCAGCGCAAGCCCTTCGCGTGGTATGTGGCCGCCTATGTGGACCGCTGGGTCCACCCGGAGGACCGGGCCTTGGTGGCCCGCGTGACCACACCGGACTATATCCGGGAAAAGCTCAGTGAAAGCAGCACCTACTATGTCAACTACCGGGTGGTGGTAGACGACGAGATCCAATATCTGCAGCTGCGCCTTGTCCGCGTGGGCCACCGGGACCATGCCTCCCAGATCGTCATGGGCTACCGCCGGGTGGACGAGGAGCTGCGCCGGGAGATGGAGCAGACACAGGTCCTCACCGAGGCTCTGGAGAATGCCAAGCTGGCCATCACGGCCAAGAACACCTTCCTCTCCAACATGTCCCATGACATGCGCACCCCCCTCAACGCCATCTCCGGCTTCACGGCGCTGGCCCGGCGGAATCTGAACGATCCGGCGGCGGTGACAGAGTATCTGAACCGGGTGGAGGACTCCACCCGCCAGCTTCTGGACCAGATCAACCACGTGCTGGAGCTGGCCTATGAGGAGACCCGGGAGAACGCCTCCACCACGGAGACGCCCTGCGACCTCTGCCAGCTCATGCAGGAGGTTTACGACTTTCTGCTGCCCCAAGCGGAGGAGAAGGGGCTCCACTTTACCTTCCGCCACGAGAGCCTGCTTCACTCCGGCGTCTACGGCGATGAGGAGAAGCTCTCCCAGCTGGTAATGTACCTTGTCAACAACGCCATCACTTACACCAAGCACGGCGGCACCGTGACCATGTCCCTCAGCGAGGGGGAGGAGCTCCCCGGAAAGCTGCGCCGCTACCAGCTCACGGTGGCGGACACCGGCGTGGGCATCAGCGAGGAGTTCCGCGCCAGCATCTTTGAGCCCTTCACACGGGAGAAGAACACCACCCTCTCCGGCGTCCACGGTATCGGTCTGGGCCTTACCATCGCCAAGAGCATTGTGGACAAGATGGGCGGCACCATCGACGTGCAGAGTGCCGTGGGCGTGGGGAGCACCTTTACGGCGACGCTGTTCCTCCGGCCCCAAGGGATCCCGGCCAAGACCGGCACGGACCTGCCGGAGGAATCCCTGCAGCCCCAGAAGATCCTTCTGGTGGAGGACAACGCGCTGAATTTGGAGATCGAGACGGAGCTGCTGTCGGACTTGGGCTTCACCATCGACACCGCCGTCAACGGCCTGATTGCCGTGGAGAAGATCAGTGCCTCCGCTGTGGGGACGTACGACCTTATTTTGATGGATATCCAGATGCCGGTAATGGACGGCTGGGAGGCCGCCCGCGAGATTCGCCGCCTCTCCAACAGCGCTTTGGCGGGAATCCCCATTATTGCGCTGTCGGCCAACTGCTTTTTAAGCGATGTACAGCGGTCCATGGAGTGTGGGATGGACGCGCACCTCGGGAAACCGATTGATATTCCTCTTCTGCTCAAGACGATTCAAGAGGTGACGCAGGGACGAGCTTAGCGGAGTTAGGAAGCAGGAGCTGCCAATATCCAACCCTGTTTGCTTTTGCGGGGGGACCATTTGAAACACCGCCTCTATCGTTTCCGGGGTATACCGGTGCCGAAAGTTGTCGCTCACCATGGAAAAACGGGGCAGCTCCTCACTCAGCTGGTAACGCTGAAACCAGCAGTATGCTATAGCTGCCGCTTTTGCAGATCTTTGTACGAGCTGTTGCTTTTCTCATCCCGCAAGGGAGCCCCTCCTTTCTCACAGCTTCTTGACAAACAGGCAGCGGATGGCGTTCAGTACCGCCAGGATCATCACGCCCACGTCCGCGAAGATTGCCAGATACATACTGGCAATGCCAACAGCGCCCAAAATCAGACAGGCAAATTTGACACCCAAGGCCATGGTGATGTTCTGATAGACGATCCGCAGGCACTTCCGGGAGATCTTGATGGCCTTGGCAATCTTCATGGGATCATCGTCCATCAAAACAATGTCCGCCGCTTCAATGGCCGCATCAGACCCCATGGCGCCCATAGCCACACCAATGTCGGCTCTGGACAGCACGGGAGCGTCGTTGATACCATCACCCACGAAAGCCAGCTTTACCTTGCCGGTTTTCATGTGCAGAAGCTCCTCCACCTTGGACACCTTATCCGCCGGGAGCAGTTCGCTGTAAACCTTGTCGATACCCAGGGAGGCCGCTACCTGATCCGCCACCTTCTTTGCGTCGCCGGTGAGCATGACGGTCTTTTCCACGCCCGCCGCCTTCAGGGAGGAAATCGCGGCTTTGGAACGGGGCTTCACGATGTCGGAGATCACGATGTGTCCAGCATAGGCCCCATTGATGGCCATGTGGATAATGGTGCCGGTAGAATGGCAGTCGATATGGGGGATGCTTAGGTGCTTCATCAGCTTGTCGTTGCCGGCGGCTACCTCTATGCCATCTACTTTGG
>CANPBB010000120.1 GCA_947572235.1 uncultured Clostridia bacterium | reverse complement strand
TCAAACCAGTATCACAAGGCAAAGTGACAGGTCAAAAACCCTGTATTCATGCGGGCTTGCGCCGTTTTGACGGTCATTCCCACTCGATCGTCCCCGTAGGCTTAGGCGTCAAATCATACAGCACCCGATTGACCCCCTTCACCTCGCTGGTAATCCGCGCCGTAATATGCTGGAGCAGCGCAAAGGGCACATCCTCCACGGTAGCGGTCATAGCGTCCACCGTATTCACCGCCCGAAGGATCACCGGCCACTCGTCAGCCCGACGGCCCTCCCGGACGCCGACGCTCTTCAGATCAGGAATCGCGGTAAAATACTGCCAAACCTTCCCCTCCAGGCCATTCTTGGCAAACTCCTCCCGCAAGATGGCGTCGCTCTCCCGGACGGCCTCCAAGCGGTCCCGGGTGATGGCCCCCAAGCACCGCACCCCCAAGCCTGGACCGGGGAAGGGCTGGCGGTAGACCATGGAGTCTGGCAGCCCCAGGGCCGCGCCGCACTGGCGGACCTCGTCCTTAAAGAGCATCTTCAGCGGCTCCACCAGCTCAAAATCCAAATCCTCCGGCAGACCGCCCACGTTGTGATGGCTCTTCACCGCTTTCACGGTCTTGGTGCCGCTCTCAATGATGTCCGGGTAGATGGTGCCCTGGCCTAAGAAGGCGATGCCCTGAAGCTTCCTCGCCTCCTCCTCAAACACCCGGATAAACTCCGCGCCGATGATCTTCCGCTTCCGCTCCGGGTCGGCCACACCAGCGAGCTTGTCCAAGAAGCGGTCCACCGCGTCTACATAGACTAAATTGGCCCCCAGCTCCTCCCGAAAGACCTTCACCACCTGCTCCGGCTCCCCCTTGCGCAGAAGGCCGTGGTTCACGTGGACGCAGGTGAGCTGCTTGCCGATAGCCTTGATGAGCAGCGCCGCCACCACCGAGGAGTCCACCCCACCGCTGAGGGCCAGAAGCACCTGCTTGTCCCCCACCTTTCGGCGGATCAGCTCGATCTGATCGGCAATGAAGTTGTCCATATTCCAGTTGGCCTCCGCGCCGCAGCGGTCAAAGACGAAGCCGCGCAGAGCCCTCTCCCGGCCCTCCCCGCTCTCCGGCAGGGCAGCCTGACCCTTGTGGTCCAAAGCGAGGATGGGCAGGCCGCTGTTGTACACCGCCGCTGAGGCGTCGATTGCCGCGCCGTCTACCACCCGGTTGGGTCCGCCGTTCAAAATGATGCCCTTCACGTTGGGCAGGGCGCTTAGGGCCTGCTCGGAGAGGTCGTGGGGGTGGATCTCTGTGTAGACGCCCATGGCGCGGATCTCGCGGGCCAAGCGGGGATTCTCCTCGCTGCCCAGGTCCAGAATGAGGATCATGTCCTGTTTCATGGCGTAGCCTCCGTTTTGATCAAAGATTTGAGGGTATTTTATCACAGGGCAGGGGGTTCTGCAAGGGGGGCGCGGCGCCTTTTGCCTCCGCGGCGAAGGGGACAGAACCGACAATCTCCGCTCTTGCTATTTTTCTAAAACTTTGATAAACTAATAAATTAAGAAATTATCAAAAGAACCACTCAGGAGGCACCTATGGCAAAGCAAACCTACGGCAACGACTCCATCAGCGCCTTAAAAGGCGCCGACCGGGTCCGCAAGCGCCCCGGCGTCATCTTCGGCTCCGACGCGCTGGAGGGCTGCGAGCACGCCGTTTTTGAGATTTTATCCAACTCCATTGACGAGGCCCGGGAGGGCCACGGCCGTCTCATCACCGTCACCCGCTACTTGGACCACAGCGTGGAGGTGGAGGACCAGGGCCGGGGCTGCCCCGTGGACTGGAACGAGAAGGAGCAGCGGTACAACTGGGAGCTGGTATTCTGCGAGCTCTACGCCGGCGGCAAGTACGGAAACAGCGAGGGGGAGAACTATGAGTTCTCCCTGGGGCTCAACGGCCTTGGCTCCTGCGCCACCCAGTACGCCTCCCGCTACATGGATGTCACCGTCTGGCGGGACGGGTTTGAGTACACCCTCCGCTTTGAGCGGGGCGAGGTGGTGGGGGAGCTGCAAAAGACCCCCCTGAAGCGCCGGAAAACCGGCACCCGAACCCGCTGGCTGCCGGATTTAGAGGTGTTTACCGACATCGACATCCCTCCCGACTACTTTGCCGACGTGATGAAGCGCCAGGCGGTGGTCAACGCCGGCGTCACCTTCCTCTTCCGCTGTGAGACGGCGCCGGGGACCTTTGAGACCACGGAGTTCCTCTATGAAAACGGCATCCGGGACTACGTCTCCGAGCTGGCCGGGGGGGACAGCCTCACCCTGCCGGTGTACTGGGAGACGGAGCGGCGGGGCCGGGACCGCTCGGACAAGGACGAGTATAAGGTGAAGCTCAGCGTGGCCTGCTGCTTCTCCAACAAGACGGCGGTAATCGAGCACTACCACAACTCCAGCTTCCTGGAGCACGGGGGCAGCCCGGAGAAGGCCACCAAATCCGCCTTCGTCTCCGCCATTGACGGCTACCTCCGCCAAGGGAACAAGTACCAGAAGAACGAGAGCAAGATTACCTGGGCCGACGTGGAGGACTGTCTGGTGCTGGTCTCCAGCAACTTCTCCACCCAGACCAGCTATGAGAACCAGACCAAGAAGTCCATCACCAACAAATTTGTGCAGGAGGCCATGACGGAGCTCCTCCGGGAGCGGCTGAATATCTACTTCATCGAGAACCCCGCCGACGCGCTGCGGATTGCCGAGCAGGTGCTGATTAACAAGCGGTCCCGGGAGCACGCGGAGCAGGCCCGTTTGGGGGCCAAGAAGAAGCTGTCGGGGACCATCGACATCGCCAACCGGGTGCAGAAGTTTGTGGACTGCCGCACTCGGGACGCCAGCCGCCGGGAGATCTACATTGTGGAGGGCGACAGCGCCCTGGGCAGCGTGAAGCTGAGCCGGGACGCGGAGTTTCAGGGGATCATGCCTGTCCGGGGAAAGATCCTGAACTGTCTGAAGGCGGACTACGCCAAGATTTTCAAGAGCGAGATCATCACCGATCTGATGAAGGTCTTAGGCTGCGGGGTGGAGGTGCAGAACAAGCACGTAAAGGACCTTGCCTCCTTTGATTTAGGGAACCTGCGCTGGTCCAAGGTGGTCATCTGCACCGACGCTGACGTGGACGGCTACCAGATCCGGGCACTGATTCTGACCATGCTCTACCGCCTCTGCCCCACGCTGATTGAGGAGGGGTACGTGTATATCGCCGAGTCGCCGCTGTTTGAGATCAACTGCGGGGAGAAGACTTGGTTTGCCTACTCCGAGAAGGAGAAGGCGGAGATTCTCAAGACACTGGAGGGGAAAAAGGTAAAGATTGACCGCAGCAAGGGCTTGGGCGAGAACGACCCGGACATGATGTGGCTGACCACCATGAACCCGGAGACGAGGCGGCTCATCAAGGTGATGCCCGAGGAGGCGGAGGCCACCGCCGCCATGTTCGACCTGCTCCTGGGGGACAACCTCCAGGGGCGCAAGGAGCACATCGCCAGCGAGGGGCACCGGTTTTTGGACTTGGCGGACATTTCGTAGAGTTAGGAATTAGGAATTGTTTGCTGCCGGGAGAGACGGTAAAAAAGTGGGTTTCCGATGAAAAAACCGTCTGTGGGCTTTGCTCTAAGGCGCCGCTGTGATTCCCGCGTGTCTTTGCGCGATCAGCTGTTTCCTGCTGGCCCTTGTGCTTATATGCGGCGTGGTGGAATCACTCGGCCTTTATCATTTCGGGCCGCTCAGTGAAGGCGGCAGATGGGTGATGGCAGCGATACTGCCCATACTGCTGGTTTTCGGCCTCCTGCGGGCGGCGTTTAATCGTCTGGCGGAGTGGGCCGGCAGGAAGAGAGACGAGATAGATGAGCGGGAAAGGCGGGGGGCAAAGCGGCAGGCCCGGGAGGCGAAATATCAGGCATGGGTGGCGGAGTACGAGGCCAAGCGGGCCGCCATGCCCCCCGAGGAGCGTGAACGGCAAAGGAAAAAATAGAAGGGAAGATCCGGCGGGAAAAACTGATTACCCTCTTGGCCGTTCGGCGCGTGGCCGAAAGCAAAGGCCCCGCAGCCGGCGCGAGCCCTGGCCGCTCCCGGCTCCACAACGAGCTGGACGCCGTGGCCCGGGCCCATAAGATCAATAGGACTTGCGGTTTGGACTGGCAGGGCTACGACCCGGAGAGCAGCTCCGGCGACATCTGGTGGCAGCGTTCCCGGCAGGACCTGCCCGTGTGAGTTACAGGCTCTGCCTGATGCTCAATAAAAAATTTGGAAAGGAAGGTATCCCCATGAGAAAGTTGCTTGCAGCCTGCTTGGCCTTGGTCATGGCCCTGACCCTGACCGTCCCCGCCTTCGCCGCGGGGGAGGCGGATGTGAGCGTCATTGGCGGCGCCGACGGCCCCACCATGATCTCCATTACCACCATCTCCGGCGCCCTTCAGCCCCCCACGCAGGAGCAGATCGACGCCTACCTAACCGCCAAGGGCGGCACCCCCGGCCAGATCAACGTGATGGTGGACGGCCAATGCGTCCCCTTTGACCGGGTGTATCCCGCCCTGATCTCCGGGCGGACCATGGTGCCCCTGCGGGGCGTCCTGGAGTTCCTCGGGGCCAAGGTGGACTATGACGCCGCCGCCCGCACCGCCACCGTGACCGGCGAGGCGGTCTCCTTCACCCACGTCATCGGCACCGACAAGATCACCATAGGCGAGGGCGGCGGGGAGCTGACCATGGACGTGGCCTCCGCCATCCGGAACGGCAGCACCTTGGTGCCCCTGCGCTTCTTCTCCCAGGCCCTTGGCTATGATGTGTACTGGGACAAGGACTACCGCACCGCCATTGTGATTGACAAGGCGGGCTTTGCGGCGGACTTCGACAAGAGCTTCACCATCCTCAACAGCTATATGGCCGAGCAGTACAAGACCATGGCTCTCAGCGGGCCCCTCGGCGAGGAGGTGGCCTTCTCCGCCGACGTGAAAATCATTGACACCATCAACGGCAGCCAGACCTATCAGATCTCCGGCGATCTTGATATGTCCATAGACGAGAAGACCCTGAACCTCAGCGGCAAACTGGAGCTGGGCGATATGATGAAGCTGTGGGACGCGGTGGCGCTGCCCCTCACCGGTGAGGCGGCCCCTTCGGAGCTGGCCGATGTTCTCAGCCCGCTGGCCTTTGACATGATCGCCTCCGGAAACCGTCTCTACCTCAAGTCCCCGCTGGTCAGTTACATCATGCGGGAATCCGGCTATAGCGTCCCCAACGGCGAGGTGTGGTTTGCCGGTGAGCTGGAGGGCCTCACCGAGCTGATGGCCCAGTATGCGCAGCTGGTGGAGCAGATGAAGACCATGACCTTCGGCGGTGCCATCTACGAGGTGTTCTCCATGATGGGCCTGCACAACAGCGTCCTCGGCTATGACACCATGATCCAGCTGGCCCAGTTCTACCAGCGGATGATGGGTGACGACACTTGGACCAAGAGCGGCACCGCCTACAAGTGGCACTTCGGCGAGAAGGAGTTCGAGAAGCTGGCAGAGGACATGTCCGGTGAGAAGGTATCCCTCGCCGAGGCGGGGATCACCAAGTACACCATCGACATGACCCTCCGGCAGAACGGCGGGATGGACATGTCCATGGAGATGGCCGGAGAGGGGATCAGGCTCACCATGAAGGGCAGCGGCACCGCCAGCAAGTCCAGCTTCACCGGCTCCTTCCAGGTGCAGAACATCTGTGACGTGAACTTCAAGGTGGACGCCGCCATAAAGACCGGCGGCCAGACCCTCCAGACGCCCCCCGCCGGGGCGGAGGTCCTCAGCGAAGCGGACCTTCAGAAGGCGGCCTGACGCCATGGACCGGATCGTGCTTCACGTGACCTACACCTGCCGCCCCGGCCAAGGGGAGCGGTTTGTCAAAGCCCTCCGGGACAGCGGCCTCCAGACCGCCGTCCGGGGGGAGGACGGGTGTCTGCAATATGACTATCATATCTCCTGCGAGGAGCGGGACACCGTCGTACTGATCGAGGGCTGGCGGGACGCCGCCGCCCTCTCAGCCCACCAGAAGCAGCCCCATATGGAGGAGATTTTTAAGCTGAAGGATCAGTATGTGGCGCATACGGCTGTGGCGAGGTATGAGTAGCCCGCAGAAACCGCGCCGGCATACCGCGGCGCTCTGCCGCCTGTGCCTGAGCCGCATCAGCGGCGGGGAAATGCCCTTGAGGCATAGGCGGTTGAACATGAAGGAAAAACCTATTTCCTTCACCCATCCTTTCCATTTTGGCGCTTTCAGGTAATCCGGCAAAAGGACGCTTCCCTTTTGCCGCTTGCAGGTAATCCGCCAAAAGTGCACTTCCCTTTTGGCGCTTGCAGGTAATCCGGCAAAAGCGCACTCCCCTTTTGGCGCTTGCAGGTGATCCGGCAAAAGCGCACTTCCCTTTTGGCGCTTGCAGGTAATCCGACAAAAGCGCACTTCCCTTTTGCCGCTTGCAGGTGATCCGGCAAAAGCGCACCTCCCTTTTAGTGCTTGCGGGCAATCCGGCAAAAGCGCACTTCCCTTTTGGCGCTTGCAGGTAATCCGACAAAAGCGC
>CANPBB010000119.1 GCA_947572235.1 uncultured Clostridia bacterium | reverse complement strand
CCCTTCACCAGAATATCCGCCCGCAGGACGCCCTTGGTGGCCATCTCCAGCTCCCGGAGGTCCGTGGGTTCGCAGTTGATGCCGAAGTCCTCGGGGTGCTCCTTTTTGATGTATCCCTTCTCAATGAGATAGAGGATGCCGTCATTGCCGCAGACCAGCTCGTCGCAGACGCCGGTAAAGAGCACCTGCCCCCGAATGGGGACCTTCAGCTGCTGGAGGATCAGCCCGGCGAAGAAGGAGCTGAAGGTGCCGGTTTTCATATCCACCGTCCCCCGGCCATAGATCCTGCCGTCCTCCATGTCGGCGGCGAAGGGGGGATGGTCCCAGGAGGCGTAGTCCTGGGGCGGCAGCACATCCAAATGGCCGTTGAAGGTGCAGGTGGGCCCCTCCTCCGCGCCCCGGTAGTAGGCCAGCACATTGGGCCGTCCGGGGGTGCGCTCCACCAGCTCCACCTCCGCCATGCCCCGGGCCCGGAGACCGCCGATGAGCTTAGCGGCCACCTCCTGCTCCTTGCCCGTAAAGCTGCGGCACTGGAGCAGCTCCCGGAAAAACGCGATCAGGTCGTCCTTCTGTTCATCTACGGCGGCAATAATCCGCCGCTCCATGTCTGTCATAGGGATTCCTCCTGTAGTAAGTTATACATACCCTCAATATACCACAAACTCCCCCCTTTGACAACCCAAACCGCCCCTCCGACCCTCTTTTTCCCAACAAAAAAACGGCCCCTCCGGCCCCAATCCACCGCCCCTGTACCCCCGCCAACCCGACAGCGCTTTCTCCGCCCACCCGAATTTGCGGCCCCAGCCGCAAAGAGCCCCCCGGGAGGGTTTCGCGCCCGCGGGCGCGAAAAAATCTGAAATCATTTTTCCGGGGACCGCGGACCGCGTCCGAGGAAAAAATTCCTCTCAGCCGCCAAGCGCACCCGCCCTCCGCCCCAGCGGAGGGCGGGTGCGGCGCAGGCGTCCGCAACCCCCTTCGCGTGAAATCCGCAGATTTCACGCGGGCGCGAAGCGAGCGTCGCAGGACTAAGGCCGTCCCCCCATGGGGGGACGGCCTTAGTCCGAGGCGCAGAGCGGAGTGAAAACCTCGCGCGACTGAAATCCGCAGATTTCAAACGCATTATTTGTTGTTTACCTTGAAGCAAGACACAAAGTGCCCCGGCGTGACCTCCACAAACTCCGGATCGGTGTTGGTGCACTTCTCCGTGCAGAAGGGACAGCGGGAGGCGAAGCGGCAGCCGGGCTTCACGTTGATGGGGCTGGTGACCTCACCCCTAATGAGCTTCTGCTCCTTCCCACGGAGGGAGATGTCCGGCTTGGGGATGGCGGCCAGCAGGGCGTCGGTGTAGGGGTGCAGGGGATTGGCGAACAGCTCGTCGGCGGAGCACAGCTCCACGCACCGCCCCAAATACATCACCATGATGTTGTTGGAGATGTGCTTCACCACAGACAGATCGTGGGTTACAAACATGTACGCCAGCCCCAGCTCATCCTGCAAATCCATCAGCAGGTTCAGAATCTGGGCCTGAATGGACACATCCAGCGCGGAAACCGGCTCGTCACAGACAATCATCTTGGGCCCCAGGGACAGCGCCCGGGCGATGCCGATCCGCTGCCGCCGCCCGCCGTCCAGCTCATGAGGATAGGCGTTGGCGTACCGGCGGGCCAGACCCACCTGATCCATCAGCTGGGCCGCCCGGTTGTAGGTCTCCGCCCGGCTCTTGTAGACGTGGTGGATGAACATGTACTCGGCAATGATGTCCACCACGGACATGCGGGCATCCAGACAGGCGTAGGGGTCCTGGAAGATGATCTGCATATCCCTGCGCTTGTGGCGCATCTGACGGACGGAGTACTTGGTGATGTCCTCCCCCTCAAAGTAGATCTTGCCGTCGGTGGGCTCAATGAGCTTTAGGATGGTGCGGCCCAAGGTGGACTTGCCGCAGCCGGACTCGCCCACCACACCTAAGGTCTCGGCGGGGTAGATCTCCAGGTTCACCCCGTCCACCGCGTGGAGCAGGGCCCCGCCCTTGAGCTTGAAGAGCTTCTTCAAATCCACGGTTTTGACCAGCGGCTGGGCGTTGGTGCGCTCACTCATGGGCGGCGCCTCCTTCCTTTTTCTCTGCGAACAGGTGGCAGCGCAGGCTGTGTGTGCCGTGGGTCACTGTCTCCGGCCGCTGCTGCCTGCAAATCTCCGTGCAGTGCTCGCAGCGGGGGGAGAACACGCAGCCCTTGGGCAGATTGGTGGGGTCGGGAACCAGGCCGGGGATGGGCTTTAACCGGCTGGCCCGGGAGTCCAGGTTGGGGATGGAGTTGAAGAGCCCCACGGTGTAGGGGTGGTGGTGCTCCCCGGTGAAGATGTCCTCCACCGTTCCCGCCTCCACGATCTCCCCGGCGTACATCACCGCCACGTCGTCGCAGGTCTGGGCCACGATGCCCAAATCGTGCGTGATCATCAGCATGGCCATGCCCAGCCGCTCCCGCAGCTCCCGCATCATGGCCAGCACCTGGGCCTGGATGGTCACATCCAGCGCCGTGGTGGGCTCGTCGGCGATCAGCAGCTCCGGCTCGCAGCACAGGGCCATGGCGATGATCACCCGCTGCTTCATGCCGCCGGAGAACTGGTGGGGGTAGTCGCTCTTGCGCTTGGGGAGGATGCCCACCATGCTGAGGGTGTCCTCCACCTTCCTGTCAATCTCCTCCTTGGAGAGCTGGTCGTTGTGCAGGCTGATGGCCTCGGCGATCTGGTCGCCCACGGTGAGCACCGGGTTGAGGCTGGTCATGGGGTCCTGGAACACCATGGAGATCCGGTTGCCCCGGATGGCGTGCATGAAGTGCTCGTCAAACTCCATCAGGTTCTGCCCGTCAAAATGGATCTCCCCCTCCAGCACCTTGCCGGTGACTGCCGGCAGCAGACGGAGGATGGAGAGGGCGGTGGTGGTCTTGCCGGCGCCGGTCTCGCCCACGAGCCCCAGCGTCTTGCCCCTGCCGATCTTCAGATCAATGTTGTTGACCGCCTCCACAACCTCCATATCGGTTTTGTAGACGACCTTTAGGTTCTTAATATCAAGGATCAGATCCGTTCTTTCTTCAGCCATTCGATCCCTCCTTACTGCGGAGCACCCGAGGTGGCTCCGCGATCCTTCTCCCGATTATGGGCTAAAATGAGAGCGATGGGTGGAGGCCCCACAGGGGAGCCGTCAGGACTTCAGATGGGGGTCCAGGGCGTCCCGGAGGCCGTCGCCCACCAGGTTCACCGAGCAGGCGCACAGAACAATGGCCGCGGCGGGGAAGATCAGCAGGTGGGGGGCGGGGCGCATGAACTCACGGGCCTCGGAGAGCATCATGCCCCACTCCGGCTGGGGCGGCGGCATGCCCAAGTTCAGGAAGCTGAGGGTGGACTCGTAGATGATGATCTTGGCCACGTTCAGCGTCACGTTGACGATGATGACGCCGATGGCGTTGGGGATGATGTGCTTGAGGATGATCCGCGCGTTCCCCGAGCCGCCGGCCCGTGCCGCCTCCACATAGTCCTGCTCCGAGAGGGTCAGCACCTGCGAACGGACCAGACGGACGTAGTTGGAGAAGTAGGCCAAGGTCAGCGCGATGATCAGGTTCACCGCGTTGGCCCCCAGGGCCACCACCACGGCCATGGTGAAGAGGATGTCCGGCACGGACATGAAGATGTCCAGCGAGCGCATGATGAGGCTGTCCACCCAGCCGCCGAAATACCCGGCGATAGCCCCCAGGGCGCTGCCGAAGAGGCAGGAGGTGACGGTGGCGATCAGCGCGATGGTGAGGGAGGTGCGCCCGCCGTAGATGATCCGGGCGAAGATGTCGTGGCCGTAACCGTCCATGCCGAAGATGTGCTCCTTGGAGGGCTTGGCTAAGACGTTGGCGAAGTCTGACTCGATGGCGGCGTCATAGCTGATGAAGAGGGGGGCAAACAGCAGCACCCCTACAATGATCAATAGGAGGATCAGACCGATCAGCGCGCCCTTGCTCTTGCGGAAGCGCCGCCAGATCTCCTTGGCCTGGCTGGCACGCTTGAAGGAAAACTCGCTGTTGTCGACCGCAGCGGCCGTGTTCGTTGTATTCTCCATATTCTCACCCCTTTGCGTTGGAATACTTGGCCTTGATCCGCGGATCAATGAAGGCGTAGATGATGTCCACCAGCAGCATGACCACCGTAAAGCAGATGGAGATGAGGATGACGCCGGCGATGATGATGGGCTCATCCTTGAAGTTGATGCGGTCAATGATGAGGCTGCCGATGCCGGGCAGGGTGAACATCTTCTCGATCACCACGCTGCCGCAGATGAGAAGCCCCAGGCTCATGCCGATCTGGGTGACAACGGGCATCAGGGCGTTGCGCAGCGCGTGCTTCCAGATCACCGTCCGCTCCGGCGCGCCCTTGGCCCGGGCGGTGCGCACATAGTCCTGCCGGATGGCCTCCAGCATGGAGGACTTGGTAAAGCGCATGTTCTGCGCCGCCGGCGGGATGGCGATGGCCAAAATCGGCATGATGTAGTGCCTCCAGGTGTCCAGCCCATAGGACGGCAGGATTTTCAGCTGTTGGGCAAAGACCAGCAGCAGCACCATGCCCAAGACGAAGCTGGGGATGGCGGCAATAAAGAACGAGAGCACCGAGGGGATGGTGTCCAGCAGGGAGTACTGCTTCACCGCCGCTAAAATCCCCAGCGGGACGCCGATCAGCGCCGCCAGGGCCACGCCGGAGAGGGAGAGCTTGATAGTCACCATAAACCGGGGCCACACCTCGTTAAAGACGGACTGTTTGGTGAAGTAGGAGATGCCGAAGTCCGCCTTGGTCACCATGTTCTTCACATAGTTGAAGTACTTGGTGAGAAACGGCTGGTCATAGCCCACCTGGTGGTTGAACTCCTCAATGGCCGCCGGTGAGGCGCTGGGGCCCAGGATGGCCTGTCCGGGGCTGCTGGGGGTGATGTTGAGGACCGCGTAGATAATGAAGGTGACGCCTAAGATGGTGGGGATCAGAAACGCGATTCGCTTCAATATGTATCTGTGCATACCCTGCCTCCTTTGCAGATTTGTGGGCGGAAGAGCTGAACAAGCCTCCATCTGATGGGTTTGTTCAGCCCTCCCATAGGGGGAACGGTGGGGAATCTTTAGAAAAAGGGAGCGCCGCAAGATGGTTGATCCCGCGGCGCTCCCTGATTCACAAGGCCTGAGGCCAAGGTTCCGAAATCACGGAGGGTTCTTTTGCGAGTCCTCCTTGCTCCGGCATAGGGAAGCGCGCGATTACTTCCAGCTGAAGGTGTTCAGGTGGTAGTAGGTGGGGGACTGGGCGCCGTCGCCGGGGTTGAGGGCAGAGGACCACACCACGGCCACGGGCATATTCATGTAGGGGAGCATGGTCGCGGTGTCGGCCACCATGCTCCAGAGCTCGGTGTAGATGGCCTTCCGGGCGGCGATGTCGGTCTCGGCGATGCCGTCAGCCAGCAGGGACTCCACCTTGCTGTACTCCAGCCCGCCGGGGTTGCCGGTGAGATCCACGATGCAGTAGCCGCCGTCCACCAGCACCTGCTGACGGATGTTGTTGAAGTCGTAGTTGCCGCTGTCGCCGTAGATGCCCAAATCAAAGTCGTGGGCCTTCAGCTTGGGCACGTTGATGTTGGAGTCGGCCACGTCGATCTCGCAGAGCAGGCCCACGGCCTTCAGGTTGGCCTGCACCACCTGGGCGGCCTTGGCCTTCTCACCGGTGGCGGGGCCGTAGGTGGTCAGGGTGCCCACGCTGACGCCGGCGGCGAGATCAGCCTCGGTGTAGCCGGCCTGGAGCAGCAGCTCCTTGGCCTTCTCGGGGTTGTAGGAGTAGGTCTCAAAGTCCTTGGCCTCGGGAGCGGTAGCCACGTAGTCGGAGAGGATGTACTCGTCGGAGGGGGTGCCCAGCCCGGAGGTGGCCACAGTGTTGATGGCGTCCTTATCCACGGCGTAGCAGATGGCCTGACGGACCAGGTCGTTGGCCAAAATGCTGTTGTTGGTGGTGGACTGATAGTTGATGTACAGGGTACGGATGCTGTTGCCCTTCAAAACAGTGTTGTTGCCGTCGGAGGCGCTGACTAAAGCGTCCCAGTCGGAGGTGGGGGCGTTGTTCATGAAGTCGATCTCGCCGTTCTCATAGGCAATAACCGCGGCGGAGTCCTCGGTGATCAGCACATACTCCACGGTCTTGATGGCGGGAGCGCCCTCCCAATAGCCGTCATAGGCGGTGAGGGTCAGGCCGCCGGCGGGATCATACTTGCTGATGGCATAGGGGCCGGTGGCGGCGGTGTGGGCAGTGGTGCCATAGGACGCGCCGGCCTCGGTGATCTCCCGCTCGCTGGTGATCTTGATGGAGAAGAAGGTGTGGTCGATGGCGGAGTAGGGGTACTTCAGGGTAAAGACCACGGTCTTGTCGTCCTGCACCTCCACGGAGTCGATCATGTCGGTGACATAGTTGAAGCGCTCGGTGGCCATGGCCCGGTCATAGCTGAACTTCACGTCGGAGGCCTTCACGGTGTCGCCGTTCTGGAAGGTGGCGTCCACCAGCGTAATCGTATAGGTGATGCCGTCCTCGCTGATGGCCACGTCCTTAGCCAGCAGCTTGCAGTAGCCGCCGCCGGCCTCGTCCATGCCGTAGAGGCCCTGGAACACATTGTCGGAGAGGATGGACATATCCTCGGTATAGG
>CANPBB010000118.1 GCA_947572235.1 uncultured Clostridia bacterium | reverse complement strand
TGGCGGAGCCGCCGTAGGTGTCCACGATGATCTTCCGGCCGGTGAGGCCGCTGTCCCCCACAGGGCCGCCGATGACGAAGCGGCCGGTGGGGTTGATGTAGAACTTGGTGTCCTTGTCGATGTATTCGGCGGGGATGGCGGGCTTGATGACGGTCTCCACAACGGCCTCCCGGAGGGATTCGATGGAGATGTCGGGGCTGTGCTGGGTGGAAATGACGATGGCGGGGCAGCGGAGGACCTGGCCCTCCTCGCCGTACTCCACGGTGACTTGGCTCTTGCCGTCGGGGCGGAGCCAGCTCAGTTCCCCGCTCTTGCGGACGGCGGCCAGACGGCGGGTGAGATCGTGGGCCAAGGCGATGGGGGCGGGCATCAGGGCGGGGGTCTCGTCGCAGGCGTAGCCGAACATCATGCCCTGATCGCCGGCGCCGATGTCCTCGTCGCTCTGGCCGTCCACGCCCATGGCGATGTCGCCGCTCTGCTCGTCTATGGTGGTGAGCACGGCGCAGGAGCGGGCGTCGAAGCCGCAGGCGGGGTCGTTGTAGCCGATCTTCTCTACGGTGCGGCGGACGATGTGGGGGATGTCCACATAGCACTTGGTGGAGATCTCGCCCATGACCATCACCATGCCGGTGGTGGTCACGGTCTCACAGGCCACGCGGCCGTAGGGATCCTGCGCCATGATGGCGTCCAATACGGCGTCGGAGATCTGGTCGCAGACCTTGTCGGGATGCCCCTCGGTGACGGACTCGGAGGTGAAAATGCGGTGTGCCATTTTTGATATACTTCCTTTCTATGATGTAGCTTGCGTCAATTAGGAGTTAGGAATGGAGGCGCCGCCTTTGGCGGTGGTTTGAATGTTTGGGGGGAGAACGCAAAAACACGCCCCTCGGCGGAGCGTGCTGAAAACCGGGACGTTTCCTCATCTTGCGCTGACCGCCGGAATTGGCACCTTGCTGAAGCAGGTTGCCGTGGCTTCATTGGGCCGTTCCCTCCGCCACTCTTGATAAGGTATGAAATTGTGCAAACATAGTATAGAGGCACTTTCTCTGTTTGTCAATGGGTTTTTGAGGGAAAACATAAATTTTTCTGCGGGGATTGGGGCGGCGGGGGGAATTGGCCTCTTGGCCGGGCGGCGCTTGACATTCCCCGGAAAATTGTATAGAATAGTAGGCAATACGGTGAACAGTGAGGAAGAGGACAGTGCGCCGCTTGGGCCCGCGCAGAGAGCCGCCGTTTGGTGCGAGGCGGAGGGGCCGGCGGCGGAGGATCACCTTGGAGCTGAGGGCTGAAGGTTAGTAGGCACCTCCGGATGCCCCCGTTATTGGGCAGCTTTTGAGGGGCCGGCGCTTTGGACGCCGGCAAGAAGAGTGGTACCGCAGAGGTTTGCGCCTTTGTCTCTTTGGGGGACAGGGGCGCTTTTTATGTTGGGAAAGGAGCTTTCACTATGGCTGTCGATATTGTCATTACACAGAAGGGGATCTTTAAGACACCCCTCACTGAGGCGGATCTGTCCCCCGCCGGGCTGCGGGTCGGCCACTGGAATCAGGCCGGGGCTCTGGACCCGGGGGCGGCTGCCGACGGGCGGGTGCTCTGTGACGGCGCCCAGCCGGGGCGGGGGTGCTTCCTCCGGGCGGTGCCGGGGGAGAAGGGGAGCGTGGGGCTTCGCCAGACCCTGCCCTGTACGCCAAAGGATCTGGAGGTGTTCTATGGGCTGGCGGAGCGGTTCTGCCGGGGCTGGAAAACCGACCGCTTCACCCAGGACGGGGAGGAGTACCGCCTGAGCGACATCCCCCGGCTGAAGGAGGGGCTGCTGAAGAGCTGTTCCGGGCTGCTGAAAGCCATGGCGGAGCGGTGGGAGGCCGACGGTGAAGGGGTTCTCACCGGGGCGGTGCTTCCCCTCTACATCGAGCCGGAGGTTATCGCGCGGCTGAAGGGCGGGGACTTGGCGCTCTTCCAGAGCTACCTGTCCCAGAAGCAGGCCGGGGACCGCTACTACGCCAAGCCCAGCTTCTACCGCCACGACAATGGGGTGGATATTCTGGGGCTCTACGCCGTCACCGAGGGGGTGGAGAGCATCTTCCCCGTGCGGCCCTTTGTTCCGCCGCTGTACAGCGTCTATTTGCAGGACTTCCATGTGACCGACGAGCAGGTCACGGAGTGGCGGGTATCCCTCAGCCAAGTGTGGGAGGAGAATGGACAGCTCACCGGCAAGACCTTGGGGTACGTGCCCTTTGAGGACTTTGCCCGGCGGGTAGGGCTGGAGCGGTGCCGGCGGTTTGACGCCAAGCATGTGGTGGTTCAGGCGGACGATCTCTCCAAGGTGCTTGAAAATTAGGAATCAGGAGTTAGAATGATAAAAAAGCGAGCAAAGATGCAGCCGGGGCCGGCGGAGCGGGAGGCCATGCGGGCGGAGGAGGTCATGGAGGTACTGCGGGGGCGCTCTCACAGGCCCGCGTGTGCGCTGCGGCTGTCTCAAGGGCCTGTCACCGTGTTTGACAGCCACATCGGCGGGCTGCCCTACTGTCCCCGGAAGGGGGAGCCGCCGGTGGGGGAGGACGGGAGACAGCTGAGGCTGATGGTGCAGATCAATTTTGCGCAGATGCCTGATATGCCGCCCTTTCCGAAGCGGGGGATTTTGCAGTTTTTTCTCCCCGATCACGACTGGGGGATGAAGGGCTATCGGGGGATGGAGCACTGGACGGAGCAGAAAAATTGGCGGGTGCTCTACCACCCGGAGATCGACCCCTCTGTCACCGAGGACGAGGTCCAGAGGAAAGTCACCGTGGAACCGGCGGTGGCGGAGGAGGGCCGGGAGCGGCGGCTGGTCAGTTCTGTGTTTTTGCACAACTGGGCCTATAAGCTCCACTTCGAGCCGGTCTTACAGGAGGGGATCACTGTGGACGACTTTCGCTTCTGGCCGCAGTTTCTGGAGATCTGGAGAAGCCGCTTCTCTGAGCCGCCGCCGGTGCAGTTCTGGCCTGAGCGGGAGCGGGAGCCGGGAAAGCCCCTGCCTATGGACTTCATCCGGGCGGATGAGGTCTGGAAGAAGCTGAACAGCGATGGAAGGGGTCAGCCCAGCAAGCTGGGCGGGTTTCCCGCTTTCCCCAAGGACGACCCCCGGGCGGTTTTGCCGGAGTGCGCCGGCGGCGAGTGCCCTTGGGATACGGTACTGTTCCAGATGATTAGTCCTGTCAGGGATGTGGAGCGGCAGTTTCAGTGGCACTCCCCCCTGCGCTTCGGGGAGGGGGGCTGGGCCACCTTCCTGATGCGGGAGGAGGATCTGCTCCGCCGGGATTTCTCCTGGGTGGGGTACTACTGGCAGGACAACTCCGACGCGGCGTACTTTAAGGAGCTCTGCGGGGAGGAGTGGAGGCCGTCGGCACGGCTTGCGTTTTCAGCAATATGAAGGGAGGATACCGCTATGACGTTGGAGGAGTGTCGGGAGTATCTGCCGGAGGGCTGGATTGCTCCCATTCAAAATGATCCGGTGCTTCGGGAGATCTTTGAGGAGCACGAGTATGACTTGGAACAGGAGGCGGTGCCGCCGTTTCTGATTCAGGAGCTGCGGGGCGGGGAGATGGAGCGGCTGCGGCCTATTCTGTCCCTCTACGGCCAGCCGGGGCTGGAGATGCTTCGGGGGCTGATGGAGATTGACGAGGCCAGCCGGGATACGGCGGTGAGTACCGCTCCCGACGGGCAGACGGCCTATGCGGCCTACTTCTTTGCCCGGTTCTCTGAGGCGCGCAGGCAGGACGCCATAGACGCGGTTCGGACCTATATACGGGCCATTAACCGCCTCTATCGGGAGGAGCTGGACGAGGAGCCGCCTCTGGACGAGGACGGTGAGATCGAATTTCTATCCGGACAGGAGGGACGGGACTTTGAGGAGAAGATCCGCATGGCGTGGATCAACGGGGAGCCTGTGCAGGAGGTGGATTTGGACGAGCTGCTGGAGTGGTATCAGGACCTGAGGTACCGGAGGGGCTGTGAGGACATCTCGCTGCTGTCTGAGGCGCTGTATCACATCAGCTGTGACTACAATCTCTCCTACTGCCTCCGGTGGCCCATGTTTGACACGGAGCGGGAGAACCCCTTCCGCGGCTACTTCGAGCTGTGGAAGCTGGGGCTGCGTGTCCGCTTCCCCGCCCGGGACCGGGCGGTATTAGTGAGCTGAGGAGGAGATACTATGGCGGATGAACCCATCAAACTGACCATACAGGACACCCCGGACAAGCTCCGCCCCTTGGCCGAGGAGGCCGCCGCTTTTCTTGCCGGCGTTCTGCGGGAGCTGGCGGAGGCGGAAAATCGGAGCTTCGCCCAGTACACCCGGCTGTGCAAAAAGGGTCGGGTTGTGGAGTTTCGGGACGGTGTCCGGGAGGAGATGACCGACATCCGGGCGTGGAAGGAGCGGGAAAAGGTTCGCTTTGCCGCTCTGCTGGACCCGTACTGTACAGCGAGGCTCGTTGCGCAGCGGCGGGAGTGCCTCCATGCCACCCATTTTCCGTCCTCCTTTGACTGCCTGAAAACGGGCTGCCAGCTGGTGGCTACGGCGAAGAGCGCCAAAAAGGCGGAGGTGCGGGTGGTTCCCGACGAGGGGAGCGTCCCCTTCGACCTCCGGGACGCCGACGTCCGGTATCTGGTGGAGGATATGAAGGGCAGCGGGCATGTCGCGCAGTATCACGACTATTTCCAGAAGTTTCGCTTCGTCCTCCAGCGGGAGGGGGAAACCTGGCGGATTGACCAGGTCTGCACCGCCGCCGTCAGCGCCGACCGCTTCCGCCGGGACTACTATTTTTAGGAGGTGGGCGCTGTGGCGCTTTTTGTGCAGGTGAAGGACACCCCGGACCGGTTCCGCCCCATGGCGGATACCCTTGTACCGCCGCTGTTGGAGCTGCTCCGGGAGCGGAGCGCGCTGGAGCGGGAGATTCACGAACAGTAGGAGGCGATGGACCGGGAAAAGCTCTCGGCGGGCATCGCCTATAACCAGATCGCCCCCGGGGAGCCGGCGCTGTGGGCGGAGTACCGGCAGCGGTATATAGCGCTGGTGGCACACCGGTGCGCCACCGGGTTTTTGAAGTACGGGGCGGAGCGCAGCTTCGGAAAGCCCGCCAAGTACGCCTATCTGGAGGACGACCCGGCGTGTCAGGTGGTGTTTACCATGCGGAGCGGGAAGAAGGCCGCGGTGGAGACCTGGGGGCACAGCGGCTCCTTGGTGGTGCGCCACCGCCTGACCCTGCGCCCCGGGGAGGGGGAGCGGCTGATTGCCAGGGTGGAGTACGGCCACGGCGCCGGCGAGGACTGGCATGTGGACCACTTTGTGTGAGGGGGGATGGATTTGGCTGCGCTGGAAAAGGATATAGAAATTGAGCTGGCAAAATATTTGCTGAGAAGGTGGAAAATGGTAAGTATCCCTCCACCTATACCTACAAGGAGGCCGCGTTGGAGCTGGAAAAACGGCTGGGCCGCCCCGTCAACGCGCATTTCGGCCTGCGGCATCCGCTGGGGAAGGTGCTGGAGCTCTGCTTCGATCTCCGTTTGCCGCTGCTCTCCGCACTGCTCTATAAGAACACCGAGGGGAAGAGGCAGGGTGCGGGGGAGGGCTTCTACACGCTGGCCTGTGAATATAAACCGCAGTATAGGGATATGACCCCTTTTGACGCCTGGAAACAGGAGCTTGCGCTGATCAGGGCATGTAAGGACTGGACACCGCTGAGAAATTATTTGGATAAATTTTAGGAGGAACTATCAACATGGATTACAACAAGACGATCAATCTGCCCAAGACGGACTTTCCCATGCGGGCCGGACTGCCCGCGCGGGAGCCGGAGATGCTGAAGCGCTGGGAGGGGATGGACCTCTACCATGAGCTGCTGAAAAAGAATGAGGGAAAGCCCCTGTACTCCCTCCATGACGGCCCTCCCTTCTCCAACGGCGCCCTCCACATGGGCCACGCCCTCAACAAGTCCATTAAGGACTTCATGACCCGCGCCGCCGCTATGCGGGGCTGCCTCACCCCCTATATTCCCGGCTGGGACAACCACGGCATGCCCATCGAGTCCGCCATCATCAAGCAGAACAAGCTCAACCGCAAGGCCATGTCGGTGCCCGAGTTCCGCACCGCCTGCCACGAGTTCGCCCAGCACTATGTGGACGTGCAGCGGGAGGGCTTCAAGCGGATGGGCGTCATCGGCGACTGGGAGAACCCCTACCTCACCATGTCCCCCTCCTTTGAGGCGGAGGAAGTGAAAATTTTCGGGGCCATGTACAAAAACGGCTATATCTACAAGGGCCTCAAGCCGGTGTACTGGTGCCCCCACGACGAGACCGCCCTGGCCGAGGCGGAAATTGAGTACCAGGAGGACCCCTGTACCACCGTCTATGTGAAATTCCAGGTGAAGGACGACCAGGGCAAGCTGGGCCAGTACGGGGACGTGTCCAAGATGTATTTCCTCATCTGGACCACCACCATCTGGACCCTGCCCGGCAACCTGGCCATCGCCCTCCACCCCCGGGACAGCTACGTGCTGGTGAAGGCGGACAACGGCGAGATGTATATCCTGGCCGAGGCCCTCCGGGACAAGGTGATGAAGGTGGGCGGCATTGAAAACTACGAGACCGTCGCTGCCTTTACAGGCTCCGACTTTGAGTATATGCTGGCCCAGCACCCCTTCCTGGACAAGACCAGCCGTCTTGTGACCGCCGAGTACGTCACCATGGACAGCGGCACCGGCTGCGTCCACACCGCCCCCGGCTTCGGCGCGGACGACTACGAGACCTGCAAGC
>CANPBB010000117.1 GCA_947572235.1 uncultured Clostridia bacterium | reverse complement strand
GCATGTACCTCCGCATGGCCCTCTTAGGGCTCATCACCGGCCGGGTGCAGTAAAACCGGGAAAAGGAGCGAAAACCGCTATGAAATGGGATCACATTATTAAAAATGGTACCATCGTCACCGGCAGCGAGACCTATAAGGCCAACATCTACGTGAAGGACGGCAAGATCGCCGCCATCACCGCCGATGATCTCCCCGGCGAGGCCGCGGAGATCACCGATGCCGCCGGCAAGTGCGTCCTTCCCGGCTTTATCGACACCCACTGCCACTCCCGCGACGGCTACAACGGCGCCCACTACAAGGAGGACTTCTTCCACTCCTCCAGCGCCGGCGCCGCCAGCGGCATCACCACCATCTACGAGATGCCCAACTGCAACCCCGCCATCTACAACGTGGAGCGGATGAACCAGCTCATCGAGTGCATCACCCCCAAGGCCCACGTGGACTTCGGCGTATGGGGGCTGTGCTTGGGCGATCTGAATAATGACGATCTCCCCAAGCTGGCGGAGGCCGGCGTGGTGGGGTTCAAGTTCTTCTGGGGCTACGCCATCGACTCCAAGGCCTACCAGCTCATCTACAACTACGAGGAGGGGATGAAGGATGTGATCCCCCCTCTGGACTTGGGGCAGATTTATAAGATCTTCCGCACGGTGAAGGAGACCGGCAAGATGGTGGCCATCCACGCCGAGAACTTCGACGTCATCAAGCTCCTCACCGCCGAGGTCACCGCCAGCGGGGACACCAGCTATGACGCCATGCTCCGGGCCCGCCCCCCCTACAGCGAGACCATCACCATCGAGACCGCCATCTCCCTCTCCCGGGCCATCGGCACCCGCCTGCACATCCTGCACTTGGCCGCCGGCGACGGGGTGGACCTGATCCGCCGGGCCCAAGCCGAGGGCTGCGCTGTCTCCGGCGAGACCTGCCCCCAGTATCTGGCGCTGACCAACGAGGAGGCCGGGAAGCTGGGCTCCGTGGTGAAGGGCTATCCCCCCATCCGCACCAAGTACGATCAGGAGAAGCTGTGGGGCGGCCTTTTGGACGGTACCCTGTCCTTGGTGTGCTCCGACCACGCCCCCCACTCCCCGGAGGAGAAGGCGGCGGACCTGTGGCACGCCCCCGCCGGCGCCGCCACCATCGAGACCATGCCCTTGGTCCTCTTAGACGCGGCCAGCAAGGGGCGGCTGAGCCTCAACAAGGTGGTGGAGGTCCTCTCCGAAAAACCCGCCAAGATGTACGGCACCTACCCCATGAAGGGAGCCATGCTCCCCGGCGCCGACGCGGACTTCGTGGTGGTGGACATGAACAAGGAGTACATCTTCCATCAAGAGCAGATGCACTCCCGCACCAAGATGTCTCCCTACGACGGCTGGACCTTCAAGGGCAAGCCTGTGAAGACCATCCTCAGAGGCATGACCACCGCGGAGAACGGCGAGATTGTGGGCGAGCCCAAGGGCCATTTCATCAAGCCCATTGACAACGGCATCCTGCGGTAATACACTTGCCGCAAGTACAGGAAAAACGATGTAAAGAAGGAGAAAAACCGCTATGAAAGCATACAGCGCAATGAGCAAGGAAGAGCTGGCAAAGGAGTATGAGAAGGAAAAGGCCGCCTTTGAGGCGCTGAAGGGCTTAGGCTTAAAGCTGAACATGGCCCGGGGCAAGCCGGAGCGCGGCCAGCTGGACATCACCACCGACATGCTCACCGTCATCAAGACCCCCGAGGACTGCATGGACCCCATCGACGGCAACGACGCCCGCCAGTACGGCACCCCTTGGGGCCTCACCTGCTGCCGGGAGCTGTGGGCGGAGATTTTAGGATGCAAGGCGGAGAACGTACTGGCCGCCGGCTCCTCCAGCCTGACCTTGATGTACGACACCGTCAGCAAGGCGGTGACCCACGGCCTTCTTCACAGCGACAAGCCCTGGAAGGATCTGCCCAAGGTGAAGTGGCTGTGCCCCGCCCCAGGCTATGACCGCCACTTCCGCATCTGCGCCTCCTTTGGCTTCGAGATGATCTATGTCCCCATGAATGAGAACGGCCCGGACATGGACGTGGTGGAGGATCTTATCAAGGACGAGGCTGTCAAGGGCATGTGGTGCGTGCCCAAGTACTCCAACCCCACCGGCTGCATCTACTCCGCCGAGACCATCGCGCGCATCGCCAAGATGAAGCCCGCCGCCAAGGACTTCCTCCTTATGTGGGACAACGCCTACTGCGTCCACGAGTTCGAGGGGGACTATGTACCCTTCCCCGATATCCTGTCCTTGGCCGCCGAGAACGGCAACGCGGACATGGTGATGGAGTACGCCTCCACCTCCAAGATCACCCTCCCCGGCGCGGGCATCGCCTGCATGGCCGGCAGCGTAGACAACATGAAGTACCTGATGGATCTGTGGGATGTGCAGTCCATCAGCTTTGACAAGATGAACCAGATCCGCCATGTGAGGTACTTAAAGAACAAGGCCGGCGTTCTGGAGCTGATGAAGAAGCACGCCGCCATCCTGAAGCCCAAGTTTGACGCGGTGTTAGACGCTTTGGACAAGGAGATCGCGCCGCTGGAGTTCGCCAGCTGGAACCGTCCTGTGGGCGGCTACTTCGTGAGCCTGAACGTGATGGAGGGCACCGCCAAGCGGACCTTGGCGTTGTGCAAGGAGGCCGGCGTGGTAATGACCGCCGCCGGAGCCACCTTCCCCTACGGCAACGATCCCCACGACAGCAATGTTCGCGTGGCCCCCACCCTGCCCCCCGTGGCTGAGCTGGAAGACGCCATCAAGGTGCTGTGCGTGTGCATGAAGCTCTCGGCGCTTGAGAAGCTTCTCGGGAAGTAAAAAAAGAACTCCCCCGCCGCGGCGGGGGAGTTCTTTTTTGCTTCCCGAGAGAGGGTACTTCCGGCTGAGGCCGCAAATCCCGCGGAGAACACAGGTCCTGTGTTCTATTTGGCTGCCGGTTGGACCTCCAGCCAGCGGTCTAAGCCGACGGCGGAGAGAGGTGCCTCGAAGCGGCGGCAGCGGGGGGCGTTTTCGATGCAAATAATGGTGCTGTCCGTGAGGCAGAAACGCTCAGAGGCATTCTGCTCGATGGCTGATCGGAGAAGGGCGGACAGCGCTCCGCCGTCCTCGTCCCAAGGGGACAGGGGGCGGAAGGCCTCCGGCACGAGGGCGTCCGCCAAGTCACCGGCGGGGCCGAGGATGTCCGAGAGGGTCAGGGCAGCTCCCGTGTCCGTGTCGATGGTCAGACCGACGTACCACTCGTTGGGATGGTTGGCTTGGCGGAAGTCATTGTACTCATAGACGCACAGGGACAGGTACCGGCCGTCCCAGCGGGTAACTTGGAAGGTACGCTGGATCTCACCATACAACAGCTCCGTTGGGTTCCAGCCGGCGGTCTGGTCGTATGGATAGCCGTAGAAGAAGGCGTCTTGGAGCCGGTCATTGACCTCCTGCGCCCGGGGCAGGGCGGCGGCAGCGAACTGAGGATAGACGATCTGGGCGGTGAAATCCAATCGGGAATCCTGATAGAGATAGGTGCAGGTCTCCATGCCGCTCTCCCAGACGGCCTCCTCCTGCCGCCAGCAGTATGTAACAGGTCCCGGCGGCACATCAAAGCGCAGGGGCGCGTCTATATCTGCGTCCGCACAGAGCGCCGCGCTCCTGACGGCGGCGGCACGGAAGGCCTCCTTCTCCTCCCGGTCCGCCTCCGCGTACTCGGCGCGGGCGGTCGGAGGGAGGAGGATGGGCTCGAAAGCGCCAGTGAAGGTGTACCAGTCCCGCTGGGCGCCGTAGGTGTAAGTAAACCGCTCCCACCAGAGGCCGTCGTTCCCCTCGATCAGCAGTTCTTGGGTGAAGCAGTCCTCCGGAGGGGCGAAGTAAACGGTGTAGGCCCCTTTTATATTGTGCTGGCGGAGACCCTGCTGGAGAAACAGCAGCTCCTGTGTGAAGAGGGCATCCCACTGGCCGGGGGACGCCGGCGGAGGCGCACAGGCGGGGAGGGAGAGCAGAGCTGTCAGGAGGAACGGCAGGCACCGATTTTTCACAGGCTGCCTCCCTCTGAAAAGAGCCTTGTTGTCCGGCTGACGGTGGGGTAGGCAACGGCACAGTCCAGAAAGCAGTGCATCCGCTCCTGCGAAACCACCGTACCGTCAATACGGCCCGCCAGAATACGGGCGGCCATGGCCCCCATCTGCTTCAGGGGCTGGTTCAGCGTCAGCACACTGCCCACGCTGGTAGCTGCGGCCCTTGTGTCATCATATCCATAGAAGGTGAAGCGGTCCGTCAGGTCGATCCGCAGCTGGTTTACCGCGCAGATCACGTGGCCCATCAGCAGGCCCTCCGCCACAAATACCGCCGTGGGCAGGTCATCCCCTTGGAGGCAGATCTGCCGCATCCGCTGGCGGAAACGGCGGAAGTCGCCGATCTCCCCGTCGCTGACCAGCATCCTCTCCAGTACAACCCCCTCCCCGGACCGGGCGGCGCAGACCTCCCGCACGCCCTCCTCCCGTGGGGCGAAGGTGCCATAGCCCCCTTTGCTTTGGCGGAGGAGGAATACAATGCGTCGGTAGCCTTGGTCGATGATGTAACCGGTGGCGGCGGCGCTGCTGGAGTAATGATCCACCGCCACACCGTCGAAGGGGGAGCTGGCAGGGAGGCGGTCGGTGTGGATCACACGGATACCGCCTTGGCTGATCTCCTGATACAGCGGCACACTGCCGCCGGTGGCGGTGATGATGCCGTCCACTTGGTGAGCCGCCAGCTCCCGCACCAGACGGCGTTCCTTGTCCGCGTCATCGTGGGTGGACACCACAATGGTCTTGCGGCCGCAGGCGGTGCACTCATCAATAATGCTGCTGATCAGCAGGGGGGTCAGCATGGCTGAGGCATCCGGAATCACCAAGCCGATCAGGTCGCTTCGGGAAGATTTCAGACTGCCAGCGCTTTTATTGGGTCGGAAATCGGCGGCTTTGATGGCTCGCTCAATCCGCTGGCGTGTCTCCTTTGACATGTAGTTGTACTTTCCGTTGAGGTAGCGGGAAATCGTAGTCTTGGAGACACCCACTGCGTCCGCTATATCCTGAATGGTCATATCCAGCATCCCCTCCATAGACCACCGCGCACGAGGCGGGGCGGCGGTGTTTTGTACCCATAAGTATACAAATTGCCGCCGTGTTTTGTCAAGGGGAAGGCTCCATTCAAGGGTTATCTATGCCGTCCATGGCCGTCTTCAGCTTCTCCAGCGCCTTTTTCTCCAAGCGGGATACATCGCGCCCCGGATATTGTAAACGATGACCTCTAAGAATTCGCCTCCAACTGACGGAAGCGGAACTTGATGATGATTTGCTTGTCGCTGGTCAGCTCCACCCGTTCGATCAGGCTGACCAGCAGCTCCCGATTGGTGGATGCGGTTTCCAGGAACCGTTCCACCAGTTTTTTTGCCAAGTCGACCTGTTCCGCCGGGGAGAAGTCCGGGCGGTCCAGCTGGCTGAGGCGCTGCTCCAGAGCGGCGCGGTCGGCCTTGACCTTGGTGTAGATGCGTTGGAAGTCGGCTTCGTCCAGGATGCCGCCGAGCTTATCCATGTAAACCTTGTCCAGATGGATGGTCAAACTCTCGATTTTGGCTTTCAGCGATGCAATCTCCTTTTCGTTGCTGGCCTCCGCCAGCGCCTTTGCTACCTCTCGCTTGGCCGCAGGCAGCAGCTGGTCTGCCTGAAGGTATTGCCAGCAGACCTCCTGTACCTTCTCAATCACCGCTTGGGTAACGGTCTGCTCCTTGATCGTGTGGCTGGTGCAGACCCCCGCCTTGGTGAAACGCTGGTAGGTGCGGCAGACGAAATACAGCCTATCCTCCCCTGCCGCGTTCTTCCGATTGAGTACCGCCAGCGGGTAGCCGCACTCGTGGCAGAAGATCAAACCCTTCAGCAGAAAATCATAAGTCCGGCTACGGGTATGCCTGCGGCTGTTGACCAGGGCCCGTACCTTGTCGAAGGTCTCCCGGTCGATGATCGGCTCGTGTGTGCCCTCTACCACCACCCAGTCCCGGCGATCCTGCTTGATGCACTTTTTGGATTTGTAGTTAATCTTTCGGGTACGTCCCTGAACCATACTTCCGATGTAAGTCTCATTTTGCAGCATATCGGAAATGCGCTCACTGCTCCACAACCCGGTGTAGGGGCCGGGATTGGCCACCGGCAAACCAGCATAAGTCGCTGGAGTGGGGACTCCCGTTTCATTGAGCCAAACAGCGATTTTCCGACAGCTCATGCCCTCCAGCGCCATACTGAAAATCCGTCGCACCATCAGAGCTGCTTCCTCGTCAATGACGATTTTGTTCTTCTCCGTGGGATGCATCTTGTAGCCATAGACTGGCTTGCCGCCGATGAACAGGCCCTTGCGCTGCTTGTCATGCTTGACACTGGAAATTTTTTTCGAGATGTCCTTGGCGTACATATCATTCATGATGGCGCGGAAAGGGGTGATGTCGTTGGCTGTGGACTCTACCCCGGTGTCGATGCCGTCCAGCAGGGAGATGTAGCGGACCCGGTGCTCCGGGAAGTAACGCTCCATGTAGTGGCCGGTGAGGATGTAGTCGCGGCCCAGTCGGCTCAGATCCTTGGTGATGACCATGTTGACCTTCCGGGCCTCAATGTCGGCGATCATGCGCTGGAAATTCGGCCGGTCGAAGTTTGTGCCGCTCCAGCCGTCGTCGATGTAGGTGTCGAAAACGGTCAAACGGTGTTGCTGGACAAATTCATTGAGCAAGGATTGCTGGTTGTTGACGCTTTCGGATGGCCCTTCGTTCTCATCCTCCTTCGATAATCTGATGTATAATGCCACATGGTAATCCATGGGATTGCTTATCTCTAAATACATATCACGCCTCCCGAGATAAGCGGCCATTCATCACTATCATTACACTGCCTTGCGCCCCCA
>CANPBB010000116.1 GCA_947572235.1 uncultured Clostridia bacterium | reverse complement strand
CGCCCCCTCCCAAAAGCCCCCCTTGAACATCCCCCCGCATGTATGCTAATATAGCACCAGCCAATCATCTGGCAAACACCGCCGTGAGCTCTGCCGGCCGCTCTGCGCCGCAGAGGGGCCCCGCGCGGTGCTGCCGGAGACCGCAGGCCCTCTGCTTTGGTTGGATTGACGGGCAGCTTCAGCGCATCGGCAGCAACCCCTATCGGAAATACTTCTCCCTGCGCAGAGAGAAGCAAACAGGTCACTGGTCCAAAACCTCGCGGAGCGGGGCCTTATGACCGGCCTCGGCCGAGAGAAAACCGAGGAGGCCAAGAGGGACGGCCAGTGGGACGCGCGGACCCCATGGCGGTTTCGGAGGAGCCAGCCCGCCTTGATCTCCGCGCTGCCGGAGGGCCGCGAGCCCGCCCGCACCCATTTCTGGCCATGCCCCTGTCCGTGCAAAAGGCCCGCACACAGGCCTGCCTCGACGCCAAAACAGAGTCTGGACGGGAGCGGCGGCCCGCTTGGATGGCGGATCGGCTCAGCCAAAATCTGAGGCCGATGTGACAGATACAGTTACCGCTATCTATCCATCGAACCGTTCCCTTCCGATGGCTGCCGGCGGCAGGCATTTTTACGCAGAAGAAAAAAACCTGTCTGCACCGTTTACAGACGGTAAAAAAAGAGGTAAAATAGGGGAAAAGATCGAAATTCACGGGAGAGAGGAACAAGCATGGAGGAGCTGAATGTCAGGATCTGCCGGGCGCTGCTGCCTAAGCGCGCGCCGGAGGGACACAAGGGGACCTTTGGCCGGGTCTGCGTCATCGGGGGCAGCACCGGCTACACCGGGGCGCCGGTGTTCGCCGCGGAGGCCGCCACCCGCACCGGCAGCGGGCTGGTGATGCTGGGCACCTCTCTGGAGGCCTACCCGGTGGTGGCCGGGCGGTGCGACTCCGCCATGGCCTTCCCCCTGCCCAACCGGTATCAGGATATTGTCGAGAAGCTCTCCCCATGCGACGCGGCCCTCTTAGGCCCCGGCTTAGGGGAGGACCTGCGCCTGCGGCACACAGTGCGCTCCCTCCTGGACGATCTGACCATGCCCGTTGTGCTGGACGCCGACGGTCTAAACGCCGCCTCGGCGCATATAGATAGCTTGAAGCGCCGTACCTTCCCCACGGTACTCACCCCCCACGAGGGAGAGTTCCAGCGTTTGGGCGGCGATCTCAGCGAGGGCCGGGAGGCCGGCGCGGCCCGTCTGGCGGCGGAGCTGGGATGCGTGGTGGTGCTCAAGGGCCCCGGCACCATCATTGCCCACCCAGAGGGATGGCTGCGGCGGAATACCACCGGCTCCAACGCCTTGGCCAAGGGCGGCAGCGGCGACATCTTGGGGGGGATGATCCTCTCCCTCATCGGCCAAGGGGCCGACCCCTTTGACGCCGCCTCCTTGGCGGTGTACCTCCACGGGCGGTGCGGCGATATGGCCGAGGAGGTGCTGACGGCCTACGGCATCACCCCCACGGACATCCTGCGCGCCATCCCCGCCGCCATCCGGGAGCTGCTGTCATAGAAGCGTCCCAGCAGTGGGACACAAAAAATTTGGAGCTGTAAAAAGGAGCGAAAACCGTGCGAAAAGCCCTGCTTTTTGCACCAATGATGACCCTCCTGCTGGCGCTGCTCTGCGCCTGCGGGGGGAAGGAGGAGGCGCAGAGCCGGCAGGTGCAGGAGGACTTCCGGAACCTGCGGGCCCAAGCGGAGGTAACTCTCACCTGTCACTACGCCGACGAGGTGCGGACCTACGGCCTCTCCTGCGCCTATGCGCCGGAGAAGTCCACCGTCACCGTCACCGCCCCGTCGGACCTGTCCGGCGTGTCGGCGGAGTTCGACGGGGAGACCCTCAGCCTGCGCTACGATGACCTTCTCATAGACGCCGGCGTCTGCTCCGGCACGGAGCTCTCCCCCTTCTGGGCAGTGCCCAGCCTGCTGCGGGCCATGGGGGAGGGATACCTGCTGGAGGTCTGCCGGGAGGATCTAAGGGACACCCCCTGTCTCCGCGCCGCTTTCGAGATCACCGCCAAGGACGGCGGAAAGACAGTGTACACCGTGTGGCTGAGCGAGGAGAACCAGCCGGTGCGGGGGGAGATCACCGTGGAGGAGACCCTAGTCTACGGGGTAGACTTTACAAGTTTTACGAAAGAAGGAGAATATGATGGAGGAACAGATGCTGCGTCGGACGTGGGCAGAGATTGACTTGGACGCCCTGCGCCACAACTATGAGACCCTGCACGCCCACACCAAGGCTCCCTTGGTGGGCGTGGTGAAGGCCGACGCCTACGGCCACGGGGCCATCACCCTCAGCCGGGAGCTGGAGAAATTAGGCGTCCGCTACCTGGCCGTATCCAACTTGGAGGAGGCCAAGGAGCTGCGCAAGGCGGGGATTGAGGCGCCCATTCTGATTCTGGGCTACACCCCGCCGGAGTACGTGGACCAGCTTATCGCCCACCGCATCACCCAGGCGGCGGCGGCGGAGCGGGCCGCCATCGCCTACAGCGAGGCCGCGCAGAAGTGCGGCGGCACCCTGACCATCCACATCAAGGTGGACACCGGCATGTCCCGCTTGGGCTTCCCCTGCACCGGCGGCCGCTTTGACGAGGGCGTCGCCGCCGCCCGTCGGGCCTGTGCCCTGCCGAACCTGTCGGCGGAGGGCATCTTCACCCACTTCGCCGTCTCCGACGAGCCGGAGAATGGGGACTGCAAGGCCTTCACCTTGGGCCAATACCAGCTCTTCCGCCGGTTCTATGCCGCCGTGGAGGAGGGAGGCCACACCTTCGCCCTCCACCACTGCGCCAACAGCGGCGCCTCCGCCTTCTACCCCGAGATGGCCTTGGACATGGTCCGCCCGGGGATTCTGCTCTACGGCTGCGGCAACGGCGCGGTGCAGCTGGGATTGAAGCCGGTGATGACCCTCAAAACCTCCGTCAGCGATATCCGCCCCTTGGAGGAGGGCCGCACCGTGAGTTACGGCCGCACCTACAAGGTGGAAACCCCGGCCAAGATGGGCGTGCTGCCTATCGGCTACGCCGACGGCTTTTTCCGCGCCCTGTCCAACCAGATCAGGATGTTTGTCAAGGGCGATTTTGTCCCCCAGCGGGGGCGGATCTGCATGGATATGTGCATGATCGACCTGAGCGCCCGCCCGGACGTAGCGGTAGGCGATGAGGTGGAGGTCTTCGGCCCCCACCAGCGTGTGGACCTCTTGGCAGAGACCTTGGGAACCATCCCCTACGAGCTGACCTGCGCGGTGAGCAAGCGGGTTCCCAGACTGTTCTTCAAAAACGGCCAGCAAGTGGGCAGCGAACTGCGGATGTACCTATAAAATCCTTATTTTAGGTATATTCCCCGCCTCGCTCGACGCAAAACCGGCCAAGAATTTCAGCTCACGCCCGCCCCCTCTTCCGATACCGAGTCCCCTGCCACCCCCTTCGCAGGGCGCGGCGGCCTCGGCGCACCGTCTTTTTGCCAACCGCAATCCCCCGCTAAAACACAACACCCTGTAGGAGCGTCCCCCGCGCCTACAGGGTGTTGTCTCTTTCTATCCCGCCGCCTATAAAAAACCGGGGTGCCGCTCCCGCAGCACCCCGGCAAACCCCCTTTAATCCTCTTCCACCACACCGTGATCATGGTCGCAGCACCCCTGACAGTCCGCGCAGCGGCTAAGCTCATTCTCGATCCCCTGCCGCTTGTAGTAGTCCGCCAGCGCGGCCTTGATGGCCTGCTCCGCCAGCACGGAGCAGTGCACCTTCACCGCCGGCAGGCCGTCCAAGGCCTCCACCACCGCCTGATTGGTCAGCTTCAGCGCCTCGCCGACGGGCTGGCCCTTGATCAGATCCGTGGCGATGGAGCTGGTGGCGATGGCTGAGGCACAGCCGAAGGTCTGAAACTTCACATCCACAATGATGTCGTCCTCGATCTTCAGATACATCTTCATAATATCGCCGCACTTGGCGTTGCCCACCTCGCCCACGCCGTTGGCGTCCTCCAGCACGCCCACGTTGTGGGGATGCGCGAAATGCTCCATTACCTTCTCACTGTATTCCATTGCCATAGAGGCCACATCCTTTCTTATTCTTTATAGGGGTCAGGGTTTGTCTCCATCATCCGGGCCCACACCGGGCTCATCTCCCGCAGAGTCCGCACCACCTGGGGCACCTCGGACAAAATATAGTCGATCTCCTCCTCTGTGTTGCTCTCACAGAGGCTCAGGCGCAGGGAGCCGTGGGCAATCTCGTGGGGCAGGCCGATGGCCAGCAGCACATGGCTGGGGTCTAAGGAGCCGCTGGTGCAGGCGCTGCCGGAGCTGGCGCAGATCCCCGCCAAGTCCAGGCGCAGCAGCAGGCTCTCCCCCTCGATACCCTCGAAACAGAAGCTGACCAGTCCGGGCAGCCGGTTTGCCGCGTCGCCGGTGAGCCGGGCGAAGGGGATCTTGCTGAGACCCGCGATGAGCTTATCCCGCAAATACTCCACCTTTTTCCGATTCTCCTCCAAATGGGCGCAGCTCTCCTCCAGGGCCGCCGCCATGGCCATAATGCTGGGCAGGGCCTCGGTGCCGGCCCGCTTGCCCCGCTCCTGCCCGCCGCCCTGCATAAAGGGCTGGATGGGAATCCCCTTGCGGCAGTACAGCGCCCCCACACCCTTGGGCGCATGAAACTTGTGCCCGGAGAGGGACAGCATGTCGATGTGCTGGGCCGCCACATTGATGGGCAGATGCCCCGCCGCCTGTACCGCGTCGGTGTGGAACAGCACGCCCTTCTCGTGGCACAGCGCGCCGATCTCACTGATGGGCTGCACAGACCCGATCTCGTTGTTGGCATACATCACCGTCACCAAACAGGTGTCCTCCCGGATGGCGCTTTTCAAATCCTCCAGCCGGACCACGCCGTTTTCATACACCGGCAGCAGCGTCACCTCAAACCCCTCTTTCTTTAGGGCCTCCAAGGTGTGGAGTACAGCGTGGTGTTCAATGGGCGTGGAGATCAAATGCCGCTTTCCCTTGGCCGCGCCGGCCTGCGCGGCGTACCGGATAGCCCAGTTGTCCGCCTCGGTGCCGCAGCCGGTGAAATAGATCTCCCGGCTCTGGGCCCCCAAGCACTTGGCCATCGTCTCCCGGGCCTGCCGCAGCGCCTCTGACGCCTCCCGCCCCATCCTGTGGAGGCTGGAGGGATTCCCATAGGTCTCCGCCAAGGCTTTCGTCATCGCCTCCAGTGCCGTCCTGCTCACCGCCGTAGTGGCCGCGTTATCCGCATACACAAACATCTCTTGACACTTCCTTTTATCTGAAGATTCCAAAAATTCCTAATTGTCCATCCCTCTCCGCCGCTCCATCCGCCGGTGCTTATCCACCAGATCCGCCAGCGTCACGTGGTCCACCACGTTGGAAACGGCCCGGTCCACCTGCTCCCACAGGTCCAAGGTCACGCACTCCCGGCATTTCTCACAGCGGTTGACCTCGTCATTGAGGCAGGACACCGGGGCGATGCCCCCCTCCACAGCCCGGAGGATCATCCCCACCGTGTAGTCGTCAGGGGCGCGGGTCAGGTGGTAGCCGCCCTTGGCGCCCCGGACGCTCTTGACGTAGCCGCTACGTACCAAGATGGGGATCACCTGCTCCAAATATTTTTCGCTGATGCCCTCCGTGGCGGCGACGGTTTTCACGGAGAGGTTCTGCTCCTCGTGGAGGGCCAGCGCCAGCATCAGGTACAGCGCGTATCGGCTCTTGGTGGAAACTCTCATGGTGCTCACCTCGCAATTCCTATTATAGTGTAGGAATTATATCTGTCAAGAGTTTTTTCATATTTTTCTGTTTTTTCTATTGTTGCCGGAGGGAAGCGGGTTATTCGAGGGTTTTGTGGGCGGCGCAGGACAGGGGAAAGACCCCCTATGGAGGGGAGGATTCAGAGAGCGTGATGTAGGATGCAATGTACAATCAATATGATCATACAGCTTGACGCGCAGAGGAGCAGGGCGTATCATGCGAGTCGTGCCTGACCAAAAAGGTTAGGCACAGTTCAATACGGTGATAATTCAAAGATGCAATTTTTCAAAAAAAACATCAAATGAATCAACACCATAAATCTGTTTTAGGGCCAGCAGAACACTTATCCTCACACTATAGCGCCCCTGCTCAATTTTGGCCATAATATCCTCAGTCATCGGAACCCCTAAGATGTCCAATTGAGCTGATACATCCCTTTGAGACAACTTAGCCTTCTTACGAAGAGCCTTTAGATTGGGTCCTATAGAAATATCCTGCTTCAAACCGCTTGCCATAGGTATTCCTCCTCAAAATTTCTTTTTCGGATGTATTTATCCATATTGATTTTACCCTAATAAGTGTGGTATAATTGGATAAATACATCCAGCCAAGGATATGAGAGGAGAAAAAGAGCATGGATAAAAATAGGGAAGACGCAAGAAAGGACCTGTAAAAAAAGGTGGAAAAATTGCCAATAAAGGCTCAACAGGCAATTGCTTGGAGCCTTAACCACTGGAACCTTGTCAGATGGATGTGTGAAAAAAACGATACGACCAATAAAGAAATAGAGAAAATGAAAGTAGAAGCACATAGAAAAGAAGATTATTTATTGCTATTACTTTTATGTGCTTCTCAGGTGTTTCAAGGTAATGTTGAAACCTCGGAATAGGAGAACCGATCATTTGAGGAGCTGAGAATGAACCGTCAGCCGCTGGGCAGATACATGGAGCAACACGATGGAAAAGGACATCAAAAGGCGCAGGATGTTAGTTTTGGTGTGGTGTTCCGTCATGGCACACCCTCCCTTTCTCCCTATGGGGCAAAAAATCGCACAGCTGCTATAAAAATACCCCGCGGCAAAAGCCGCGGGGTATTTTTGATCAAAGAACAGAAACGCTTACTCCTCCGCCAGGGCCTTGGCCTCGGCGATAGCCTTCTCCTGCGCCGCAGG
>CANPBB010000115.1 GCA_947572235.1 uncultured Clostridia bacterium | reverse complement strand
TACTCCTCCGCCAGGGCCTTGGCCTCGGCGATAGCCTTCTCCTGCGCCGCAGGCGAGCACTCCCCGCTGGCTCAAAGACCCAGCGGGGGCCCCGGAATCTCACTCCGCGCAGGGACAAATAAATGGTCCCTGCGGTAAGATTTTGGCCTCGCCAAAACGCTTACACCGCCGCTCAGCGGCGGACGAGTCGTGCCGCATGTCGCGCCTTACTCCTCCGCCAGGGCCTTGGCCTCGGCGATAGCCTTCTCCTGCGCCGCAGGCGGGCACTCCTCGTAGCGGACGAAGTGGAAGGTGAAGGAACCTCTGGACTGGCTCATAGACCGGAGGTCGATGGCGTAAGTCATCATCTCCGCCATCGGCACCTCGGCCTCCACCACCTGATCGCCGTCGCCGGTGGGGTTCATCCCCATCACGCGGCCCCGGCGCTTGTTGAGATCACCGATAATATCGCCCATGTAGGCGTCGGGCACAGTAACCTTCAGCTCGCCGATGGGCTCGAGGAGCACAGGGGACGCCTCGGGCAGAGCGGCCTTGTAGGCCAGCTGGGCCGCGGTCTTAAAGGCGATTTCCGAGGAATCCACCGGGTGGTAGGAGCCGTCCACCAAGGTAGCCTTCAAGAACACCATGGGATAGCCCGCCAGAACACCGTGGTTGCAGGCCTCTCTCAGACCCTTCTCAACGGCGGGGAAGAAGTTCTTGGGCACGCTGCCGCCGAAGACCTCCTCGGCGAAGATCATGTCCTCCTGCTCGTCCTGGGGCTCGAAGACAATGTGTACGTCGCCGAACTGGCCGCTGCCGCCGGTCTGCTTCTTGTGGCGGCCCTGCTTGCGCACCTGCTTGCGGATCTTCTCCCGGTAGGCTACCCGGGGGGTATCCAGCTCCGCCTCCACGCCGAAGCGGGCCTTGAGCTTGCTCACCAGCACGTCGATCTGGATGTCGCCGGCGCCGGAGACCACCGTCTGGTGGGTCTCGCCGTTGTTGACCACCGTAAAGGTGGGGTCCTCCTCGTTGAGGCGGTTGAGGCCGGTACCGATCTTCTCCTCCTGGCCCCGTGTCTTAGGGGCGATGGCCCGGGAGTAGCAGGGCTCGGCAAAGGTCACAGGGGAGAGCTTCACAATATTCTTGGGGTCGCACAGGGTGTCGCCGGTGCGGACATAGTCCATCTTGGCGATAGCGCCGATGTCGCCGCAGGCGATCTCCTTGACCTCCTCGTTCTTCTTGCCCTTGATGGTGTACAGGCGGCCCAGCTTCTCGGTCTTGCCGGTGGCGGGGTTGTAGAGGTTCATGTCGCCGGTGATCCTGCCGGAGATCACCTTGACCAGGGAGTACTTGCCGTACTGGTCGGAGATGGTCTTGAAGACGATGGCGGCGGTGGGGCCATTGGGATCCCGCTTGATCTCCATGCTGTTCTCGCCGGACTCGTCGGTGGCCGTCTCGGCGGGCATCTCCTGGGGACCGGGGACCAGATCCACGATGGTGGAGAGGAGCATCTCCGTGCCCAGGCCCGTCAGAGCGGAGCCGCAGACCACGGGGGCCAGGGTGCCCTCGTGCATACCGACCTTCAGGCCGGTCATGATCTCCTCCTTGGTGAAGGCCTCGCCGGCGAAGAACTTCTCCATGTTCTCCTCCGTGGTCTCGGCCACGGCCTCCATCAGCTGGCCGTAGAGCTCGTCGACAACCTTCATCTTGCTGTCGGGAATGGGGATCTCCACCCGCTTGCCCTTCTTGTTCTCGGGCATCTGGTAGGCCTTCTTGTTGAGCACGTCGATGATGCCGATGGTGCGCTTGTTTTCATCCCAGATGGGGGCGACCACAGGGGCGATGGACTTCGACAGCTTCTCCCGCAGGGCCTCCAGGGTGGTGGAGAAGTTGGCGTTCTCCTCGTCCTCCTTGGAGATGTAGACGATGCAGGGCTTCTTCTGCTCCTTGAGATACTTCCAGCAGCGCTCCGCGCCCACGCTCAGGCCGTCCTTGGAGGCGCACACCAGCACGCCCACCTCGGCGGCCCGGACGCCGGACTGCATCTCGCCGGCGAAGTCGAAGTTGCCCGGGGTGTCCAGGACGTTGATCTTTACGCCGTTATAGAGCACCGGTGTCATGGCCAAGGAGATAGAGATCTGACGCTTGATCTCCTCCGCGTCGTAGTCGCAGACGGTGTTGCCATCCACGGTCTTACCCATGCGGTCCGTCACGCCGGTGATGTAAAGCATACTCTCCACCAGAGAGGTCTTGCCGCTGCCGCCGTGTCCCAAAAGGCAGATATTACGAATATCCATAGTAAGCTCCTTCCGTTTATAGCATTCCCCCAAAGGGGATTTGGCCCAATGTATTGATTATATACTATTTTCCCCGTCAACACAACTAAATTTTTTGGCGCTTTCACCATTTCCTCCATTTTGTGCAACCAGACAAAAAACGGCGGCGGAGACCCCCTGTTTCACCGGGGATTCCCGCCGCCGTTTCCGGCATTTTGACGAAAACCGACCTGCGGGCAGCCGTCAGCCCATCCAGAGCCGCGCCGCCTGCGGACACTCCTCCCACCGCTCCGCCAGCTCCCGGCGCAGGCCCGCCGCCCCGCGCCGCAGCCGCTCCCGCCCCGCCGCCGGGAGAGCGGGGAGGGGCGCCTCCGCCAAGCGCCGCAGCTCCTCCAGAATCTCCGGCAGGTCAGCCCGGCGGAGCCAGCGCATATTGCCGATGTACCGCAGGCCCAGCGCGTCGATGGCCGGCTGCCAGAGGGCGTTAAAGGATGCCTCCCCGGCCACGGCAATGGCGGGAAAGTCCCCGGCCTCCGGATCAACGCCGTAGATCTCCACAGACACGGCGGCGCCTCCTCTCAGATGTCAGATCTTGTCCACATTATAGCTCAGCAGCACCACCGGCAGCAGCCACAGCCCCATAAACAGCAGCAGCTGGGGCGGATAGAAGGCGCTCATGCTGCCCACGAAGATCAGATAGTAGCTGAGCAGCGTCCCCGACAGGCTGCCGAGGAGGGCGATGGCATTGCCGGCGGACACCGCGCGGCACAGGCGCTTGCTGCCGGCCACCACCTCGAGGAAGGGTGCCAGCCCCTCCCGATAGATCAGGGCGTTGGGGCGGGCCCGCCCCGACTGATCCGGGTCGGACAGGTTCAGCCGGTCATTGAGGTCCAGCAGCACCGCGCCGCCGTCAGAGGCGGCGCAGCCCTTGAGGAACTTGGGGGTCAGATTGGGATCCCGGGTGGCCAAGTGGGGCGTCAGGGCGTTGCGCCGCATGGCCCCGAGGGCCCAGCGCGCCCCGTCCTGCATCTGGTAGACCAGACAGAAGATGGCACAGACCTCCCCGTCAATGGACAGGTACAGCCCGTCCTTCCACTCCATGCTCTTGGGCAGGCGGATGGACAGCTTGCGGATCAGGTTGGCCGTACCCAAGACGGCGGTCTCCCCATAGATGGAAGCGGACACGCCCCCTTCCTCGTGGACGTGGAAGTGATCCAAGTGCTCCAGCTGTCCCCCGGCGTCGGTGAGATAGCTCATCAACAGGTTGGTCCAGCCGCAGCGGTAGGCAGCGGCCAAGCTCCCGGCATAGGAGGCCGCCTTCCGCTCATCCTCCCGAATGATCTTGACCTCCTTCAGGCGGATGCTCCCCGGCGGAAACAGATCCTCATCCCCCACCAGCAGCTCCCGGCTGAAGCTCAGCTGGCGGGCCCCATAGAGCCCCGCCACCGCGCAGCCGGACTTCCCCAGCCGTTTGGACAGGGCGCTGTAGGGCATACTGTAGACACAGGGCAGGGCCAAGGCGGTCCCCGCCGTCAGAATCGCCGACCAGCACCAGAGAAAATGCTTAGGCTGCTCCAGGCCATAGGAGCAGAGCACCGCGAATACCGCTGAGCCTACGATCACCAGCGGCAGCAGCACCCGCTGCCACTTGGAGGCGGTGTCCTCCTTCACCGAGCGGCTGTAGAACCCGCCGCAGCGCCCCCGGCGCTTCACCGCGCCGCTCTCCGTCAGGTCCACCACATAGGCCGGGTCCCCGATGGCCGCCAGACGGAACCCCTCCCGCAGGGCCCCGGCGCGCCAGCACTCCCCCCACAGGGACAGGCACATGGAGACGGCGGCGATCCCCCCCAAAGGGCTGGCCTCCATGCGGCCCTCCAAAAACAGCACGGAAACCGTATCCGCCAAGGTCAAAAGGCCGCTGAGGGCCACACAGGTGTGGCAGTTGATCTGCATCCGGCCAAAGCCCTCCATAAACACCGGCAGGCCCAGCAGGCAGACCAGCCCCTGCACCGCGGCGCTGGCCCACACGAACACCCGCACATCCTCGGAGTAGTAGGGGACCTTGATCCCAGCCGCGCTCAGGGCGAGGGGGGCCCAGTAGAGCAGCGCCAGCGCCGTGGCCATCACCGCCCGGCGGCGGAGACGCTGGTACCGGCGCTTCTGCACCACCGCCGCCTCGATCAGGGACGGCTCCTCCTCCTCTTCGATCTCCTCCGGGTCGGCGGCCCGGGAGGCCTTGGATTTGTGCAGCTTCTCCTGCTTCCGCCGGGTCCGCTGATACTGCCGCTGGTAGCGGCGCTCCTCATCCCTGCGCTCCTCCAGCACCGACTCCACCGTGCTGGCCACCACATCCTCCATGGCAAAAAGAGGCTCCGCCTCCGCTTCCTCCGCCGGCCGGACGGCCTCCGCCTCCGCTTGGCGCGGCGCCTCCTCCGCTTGGGGCGGTACCGCCTCCGGCTGGACAGGGCGCTCCGGCTTTGGCAACACCTCGCGCCTCCGCCGCTGAACCGGAGGGACTATCACCTCCGCCTCCGGCTCCACAGACACCTCCGCAGAAATCGGCGGCTTCACCGGCTCCAAGCGCTCCTCCTCCGGCTCCGCCGCCGGCGGAAACAGCTCCGGGAGCGCCAAATCCTCCTCGCTGACCACGATGCCGTAGCGGGCCAGCAGCAAGTCAATATCGTCCTCCAAGGCAGCGTCCTCCGCCGCCTCTGTCTCGTAATGCTTCTCTTCCTCGTTCATGCTTGTCCTTTCCCGGGCGCGTTCGCTCTGTTTTGACTGGGCACATTTTTCCGCCGGCATACGTGCAGACAGCGCACCTCAGATCCCCCTCTGCCGCAGCGCCTCATACAGCAGAATCGCAGCGGCGGCGCTGGCGTTCAGGGAGGAGATCCTCCCCCTCATGGGGATGCTCACCAAAAAATCGCACTCCTCCCGCACCAAGCGGCTCATGCCCTCCCCCTCACTGCCAATAACAACGGCGGCGGGCCCCCTCAGATCCGTCTGATACAGAGGCGCGGCGCCCTCCGCCGCCGTGCCGAACACCCACAGCCCCCGCTCCTTCAGCCCTTTGAGCAGCTGGGGGATATTGGGCACACGGGCCACAGGCAGATAGCTCACCGCCCCGGCGCTGGTCTTGGCCACCACGGCGGTGAGACCGGCGCTGCGCCGCTTGGGGATGATAACCCCGTGGGCCCCGGCGCACTCGGCGGTGCGGATGATGGCCCCCAGGTTGTGGGGATCGGAGATCTCGTCGCAGACCACCACCAGCGGCGGCTCCCCCCGCTCCTTGGCGAGAGCGATCAGGTCCTCCACCGAGGCGTACTCCGCCGCGGCGGCTACGGCGACAACCCCCTGGTGGGCGCCGGTGATACTCATGGCGTCCAGCTTCCGCCGGTCCGCCTCCACCACCACAGCCCCCGCCTTCCTCGCTTGGGCGGCGAGGCGGCTCAGGGTCCGGTCAGTGTCCCCCTTGGCGATGTACAGCTTGTCCACGGCCCGCCCGGCCCGAAGGGCCTCCGTCACCGCGTTGCGCCCCTCAATCATCCCCTCCGTGTCCCGCTCCAGCTCTCTCACAGCGTGTCCCCTCCTTCAATCCCAAGAAATTTTACTAGAATAAGCCAGTTGAGTATAGCATGAATTCACCTTCAGCGAAAGACCATTCATAGAAATTTCATAGAAAATCCACATCCAGTTCTTGTTACTTGACCGCTTTTGTGGTAGGATACTGGATAAGCTGCCGCCGGCGCATCTCTGCGGGGAAACCGGCGCAGGACAAGGAGATAGACATGGATAACAATAACAACAAACCGGACAACAACCGCAACGACAAAAACAGGCGCAATATGAACGGCCTTCTGCACTTGGTGGCTTGGGCCCTGGTCCTCACCATCGGGCTGCAATACCTGCACATCTACATGGGCAAGAACACCCCCAAGGCCGACCAGCAGTTTGAGATATCCTTTACCGAGTTCATGGAGCTGGTAGAGGAGGATCAGGTGCAGGAGGTGGTGTTCAAGGACGGTCTCATCACCATCACCCCCGCCGAGGGCTACGTCCACACCGTGGAGAACGCCAAGGGAGAGGCCAAGGCGTACAAGGAGAACTTCACCCTCTACACCGTGGCGCTGAACAATCCCGAGCTCTTCCCCACCTTGGACGAGCATAAGGTCAGGTACTACTCCCCCTATGAGCCCCAGATGCCCCTTATCATGGAGCTGATGATCGGCTACATTCTGCCGGTAATCCTGATGGTGGCGGCCTTCAGTCTTCTCTTCCGCTTCATGGCCAAGCGGGGGGGCGGCTTCGGCGGCATCGGCAGCGTGGGCAAGTCCAACGCCAAGGTCTACATGGAGAAACAGACCGGCGTCACCTTTGCCGACGTGGCCGGCCAAGACGAGGCCAAGGAGAGTCTGGAGGAGATTATCGACTTCCTCCACAACCCGGCCAAGTACACCGCCATCGGGGCCAAGCTCCCCCGGGGTGCGCTGCTGGTGGGCTCCCCGGGCACCGGCAAGACCCTTCTGGCCAAGGCTGTGGCCGGGGAGGCCAACGTGCCCTTCTTCTCCATCTCCGGCTCGGGCTTTGTGGAGATGTTCGTGGGCGTGGGCGCCTCCCGGGTCCGGGACCTCTTCCAGGAGGCGTCCAAGGTGGCCCCCTGCATCATCTTCATTGACGAGATCGACGCCATCGGCAAGACCCGTGACACCCGCTTCGGCGGCGGCAATGACGAGCGGGAGCAGACGCTGAACCAGCTCCTTGCGGAGATGGACGG
>CANPBB010000114.1 GCA_947572235.1 uncultured Clostridia bacterium | reverse complement strand
TTCGCTCTTGCCAACGATTTGTGCAATATTTATTTTTCAAACAAGGCCTAATCTACTACTTCAGCTATTTCTCCATCTTTTCTAATTCCCACCCCCTCCCCTCTTAAGATTACACTTGCGCTTTTGGAAAGATACAGTATAATATAAGTTGATATAGGCCGTTCCCCTGTTCCGGCCCCTTTTCCAACTACAACATAGAAACGGAGTTGCCCATGAAACTGCTGTCCAATGAAGAGATCTCCTCTCTGTGCTTAGAGCTGTCCCTGCTGTTCCACGCCGGCGTGGGCGCGGGGGACGCGCTGTCCCTGCTGGCGGAGGAGAGCGATAAGAAATACCGGGATTTCCTCGGCAACATGGCCCGTCAGGTGGACGACGGACGCTCCCTGTCCCAGGCCCTCCGCGAATCGGGGCGCTTCCCCGCCTACGTCTGCGGGCTGGTGGAGGTGGGCGAGCGCACAGGCAAAACCGAGGAGGCCCTCAGCGCCCTGTCCGCCTACTACGAGAACCGGGTGCGTCTAAACCGGCGGCTCCGCAGCGCCCTTCTCTACCCAGCGGTGATGCTGGGACTGATGCTGGTAGTCATCGCTGTGCTGCTGATCCAAGTCCTGCCCATCTTTGACGATGTGTACGCCTCCTTGGGCAGCCGGCTCACCGGCGTGGCCGCGGGACTGCTCACTGTGGGCCGCTGGCTGGATCAGGCCATGCCCGTGGTCTGGGCGGTGTTGGCGCTGATGGCCTTTTTCATCCTGCTCTTCGCCGTCTCCGCGGGCTTCCGCGCCGGCGTCCTCTCCCTTTGGCGCCGGAGCCAAGGGGACCGGGGGGTGTCCAAAAAACTGAACACCGCCCGCTTAGCCCATGCCCTCTCCATGGGGATGGCCAGCGGCCTCCCGGTGGAGGAGGCCATCGAGCTCTCCGTGGGCCTCTTGGAGGACGTCCCCGCCGCCAAGAGCCGGTGCGAGAGCTGCCGGAGCCGCATCGAGCGGGGCCAGCCCTTGGGAGAGGCCCTGCGGGGCAGCGACCTTCTGCCCCCCGCCCAGATCCGCCTCTTGGAGCTGGGGCAGCGCAGCGGCTGCGGCGACGACGCCATGGCCAAGATCGCCGGCGACCTCACCGAGGAGGGAGAGGCCGCCTTGGACGACATGGTGGGCCGTGTGGAGCCGGCGCTGGTGCTGGTGTGCTCGGTGCTGGTGGGCCTGATCCTGCTGTCTGTGATGCTGCCGTTGATGCACATCATGTCCGCCATCGGGTGAGCCTATGAAAAGAAAGAGAAGCGGATGGCTGGCGATCCTCAAGGGCTTGCTGCTGCCGGTTATCGCGGCGGCGGCCCTGCTGTGCTTCGCCGCGGCCCTGAACAGCCTCAACGACGGCCGTGCGGAGGAGGACATGCGCCAGCTGGAGGAGACCCTCCGCCGGGGCTGTGTGGCCTGCTACGCCGCCGAGGGTGTCTATCCCCCCGACATCACCTATTTGCAGGACCACTACGGCGTCCAGATCGACACCGGGCGCTACACCGTCCACTACTCCGTGTTCGCCGAGAACCGGATGCCGGACATCACCGTACTGGAAAACAACCCGTGACCTGTCTCCCGCCTCAGCGGCAAGACAGCGCGCTGTAATCGAGGAAACCTATGAGAAGAACATCTCTGCGACACCATACCGACGGCCTGGTGGGCCTGCTGCTGTTCGGCGTTTTCGCCGTCTGCGTGCTGTCGGTGCTGCTCACCGGAGCCAAGGCCTACCGCCGGCTGACGGAGCGGGACCAAGCCGCCTACAACCGCCGTACCGCCGCCCAGTACATCGCCACCCGTGTCCGCCAGTCGGACACCTTGGACGGCATCGGCCTCACCGCCTTCGGCGACGCCGACGCCCTCCTCCTCCGGGAGGGGGAGGGTCCCTTTGTCACCTATGTCTACTGCCACGACGGCTACCTGATGGAGCTCTACTGCGCCGAGGACGCCGGCCTGGAGCCGCAGGACGGGGAGAAGGTCCTGAAGGCGGACAGCCTCACCGCCGCCATGGAGGACGGCCTCCTCACCGCCACCATCTACGGCGCCGACGGCATCGACACCGTCCGCGTATCCCTGCGCAGCGGAGAGGAGGCGGCATCATGAGAAGCAAAACCCCCCTAGTCCTGATGGAGCAGATGATCATGCTCTTAGTATTCGCCTTAGCCGCCGCCCTCTGCCTCCAGGCCTTCGTCAAATCCGACCAGCTCTCCCAGGCCAGCGAGGCCAAGGACCGTGCCCTCCAAGCGGCCCAGAACGCGGCGGAGGTGGTCCGCGCCTGCGGCGGTGACATAGAGCAGGCCGCCAACCTGCTGGAGGCCCAGCACCATGACGGCGCCTCCCTGCAAATCGACTACGACGGCGACTGGCGCCTTGCGGAGGGCACCATGCGCTACACCTTGGGTGTCGCCCTGCAAACTGGCAGTGTCCCCGGCTTAGGCCAGGCCCAGGTCTGGATCCGGGACGAATCCGGCGAGGAGGAGCTCCTCCGCTTCGACGTCGCTTGGCAAAAGGAGGTAGGCGCCCATGGATAAGAAATCCCGCTTCTCCCCCCCGGCAGTGGGCGCCGTCTCTCTCTTGGTTGTATTCGCCGTCCTCTGCCTGACAGTATTCGCCCTTCTGAGCCTCACCACCGTCCAAGCCGATGTCCGATTGGCCGACGCCGCCGCCGAGGCGGTAACCAACTACTACGCCGCCGACCTGAAAGCCCAGACCGTATTCGCCTGCCTGCGCACCGGCTCCGCCCTGCCATCGGACGTATCCGTTGAGCTCACCGAGGGTGAGGGCGCCGAGGGCACCGCTTCCGCCAGCTGCGCCATCCCCATTTCCGACACCCAGGAGCTCCAAATCGAGCTCTCCCGCTCCCCCAACGGCACTTGGACCGTCCTCCGCTGGCAGTCCGTCCCCACCGGCAGCTGGACCTACGACGACTCCTTAGGCCTCTGGGACGGCGACCTCATCGTCATAGAATGAGGATAGAAAAACAGTCCGGCAAAACCGGACCCCTTAACGCCTAATTCCTGATTTCAAAAAAAGGAGGCTTCTCATGGTAGAAGTTTTAGACTACTTAAAGCGCGTAGTGGTGGACTGCGCGTCAGACCTGTTCATCGTGGCCGGCGGCCCGGTTTCGGAGAAATTAGACAAGCGCATGGTCCCCATCAGCGCCGAGCGGGTCTTTCCCGCGAAGACCGAGCAGCTGATCATGGCCATCTACGAGCTGGCCAACCGCTCCCCGGACCACTACCTGTCCCACGGCGACGACGACTTCTCCTTCTCCGTCCCCGGCTTGGCCCGCTTCCGCGTCAATGCCTACCGGCAGCGCGGCTCCTTGGCGGCGGTGGTCCGGGTAGTGCTCTTCGATATCCCCACCTGCGAGTCCCTGCGTATCCCCAAGGAGGTGGCGGCCCTCAGCGAGCTGACCCACGGCATGGTTTTGGTCACCGGCACCGCCGGCAGCGGCAAGTCCACCACCCAAGCCTGCATCATTGACCGGATCAACCGCACCCGGGAGGCCCACATCATCACCTTGGAGGATCCCATCGAGTACCTCCACCGGGATGTAAAGAGCATCGTCAGCCAGCGGGAGATCGCTATTGACACCGCGGATTACCTATCCGCCCTCCGCTCCTGCCTGCGGCAGGCCCCGGACGTGATCCTCCTGGGGGAAATGCGGGACCGGGAGACCATCCACACCGCCATGACCGCCGCGGAGACCGGCCACCTGCTCATCGCCACCCTCCACACCAAGGGCGCGGTGAACACCATTGACCGCATTGTGGACACCTTCCCCAGCACCCAGCAGGAGCAGATCCGCTCCCAGTTAGGCATGGTACTGCGCACGGTGGTCTCCCAGCAGCTCCTCCCCGGCGCAGACGGGGAACTGGTCCCCGCCTTCGAGATCATGCACGTCAACAGCGCCATCCGCAGCCTGATCCGGGACGGCAAGACCCACCAGATTGACAACGCCATCGCCGCCGGCGGCGCGGAGGGCATGGTCACCATGGACCAGTCCATCCTCTCGCTGTACAAGTCCGGCTTCGTCAGCGCTTCCACCGCCCTGGAGTACGCCGACAACCCAGAGCAGATGAAGCGCCGCATGTAGCCCTTTCCGCCAAGCCCCCTATTGGGGAACAAAATACCTTTAGGTCATCCTATCCGCAAATTCTGATGTAGGGGCCGGACACTGTCCGCCCGCATACGCACTGTGCACCTCTACAGAAGCTCCACAGGACAATTCATAGGATGACATGCGCGGTAGGACATCCCCAATTTCTCAAACTTGTCGTATCAGTCCTATATTTTCCAAGGAACCGACATGCTTAAAAAGCATGTCGGTTCCTTGACTTTCTCCAAAGCCCTTGCATTGTCCCCCAGTTCAACTGGGGCTTTATTTTCGCCAAAGCCGCCATCAAAACCGTTCTGTGCCAAAGGGGCAGGTTCCATAAAGAAAGCCAATGGACAGGCGGACCACAATGGTTTGCCTGTCCATTTTTATACGGTGTAACCCACTGTGAAACTCTCAAGGGAAGTGCCATGAGGGGGATTGACAAACTGGTGAAGCCAATTGATAAATCCTGTACCCTTTCCGCCAGAGAAACTGCGCGATTGAAAATCTTATCTGTCATAAGATCCCTTGTGGCTAAAATCAATACCACCCTCTAAGCATACCTCTAACAAAGAATATTGGGGCACTGCCTTTATATCCTTATTCCAGTCTGTTATCCTTCGCTCCCCTGATTTTTCTCCCGCTCCCGAACCAGCTCGATGGCCTCCTTGCCCGTCATGTGCTCGATGGTCAATCGGAGGATGCACAGCGGCTTCCAATCCTTCCCAATGGCCTCATTCCGGCGCTTCTCCGTATGCTCCGGGGAGTATTTCTCCGACAGCTTCTCAATCGCCGTCCGCTTCTCCCCTTCGTCCTCCACCACCTGCATCCGGCCAAAGACAATGGCGCTGCGGAAATAGGTGGTGTCCTTTTCCGGCACAACCTGGTCCTGATCCACCACACAAAAGGACACCTTCTCCTCCCGCGCGATAGCGTCAATCTTGTGCCCAGCCTTGGCCCCGTGGACATAGATGTACGTCCCGTCATAGACGTAGCTGACGGGCACCGCATAGGGATACCCATCGTCTCCCGCCAGCGCCAGCACCCCATTGGTCCCCCGGTGCAAAATGGCGGCGGTCTCCTCCTCGCTCAGCTTCTGGCGCTTTCTGCGCATCTCACGAAACATATCGCATACCTCGCTTCCTAAAAAATAAACACCCCGCCCGCCGCTCCTTCTATGGCCTAACGGAGCGGGGCAAGATGTCATAACCCGGCGGCTATCAGTCTGCCGGACCCATCAAAGCTCGACAGCCATCTCTTCTATTGCCCTTAGTATACCCCGCCCCACCCCAAAAGTCAATCACCGAGGGAGAAAAAAATTTCCCCCCATACGACTGCAATCGTATTGACAAACCCATACTATCGTGATAGTATAATAGCACTATTGCAATAGTATGGAGGGTTTCCCTATGTCAATCAAGCTGTACGACTCGGAGCTGAAGGTGATGGAGGTCCTGTGGTCTCAGGGGGACAAAACCGCCCGGGAGATCGCCGCTCTTCTGCAAGCGGAGACCGGCTGGAACGTCAACACCACCTACACGGTGATCAAAAAATGTGTTGCCAAGGGAGCTGTCCAGCGCAGCGAACCGGGCTTTCTCTGCCGCGCTTTAGTGAGCAAGTCGGAGGTCCAGGCGGCAGAGGCGGAGGAGCTTTTGGGAAAGCTCTTCGACGGCTCACCCGACCTGCTCTTCGCCTCCCTGCTGGACAACCGGCGGCTGTCGCCGGAGCAGCTGCGGCGTCTGTCGGAGCGCATCGCCCAAGCGGAGCGGGAGGGGCAGCTATGAGCCTTATAGATCGTGGCCTCAGCGGAGCGGCACTGGTGGCCGTCATCGTCCTCCTCCGTGCCCTCTTGGGCGGACGCCTCCCCCGGCGGACCTTCTCGATTCTCTGGTGGGTCGCCGCCCTGCGCTTCCTGCTGCCCTTCACCCTTCCCTCCCCCCTCAGCGTCCACGCCCTCCTCCGCCCCAAGGCTCCCGCTGCCTTGCCATCACCGGGGCCCGCCGGGCTTCCCGCGCAGCTTCTGCCCGGCCTCCCCCCAGCCCCGGCAGCGGAGCCCCTTCCGTCCCCCTTCCCTCTGTGGCAGGTCCTCTGGCTCACAGGGACGCTCCTGCTGGCGCTCTGGTTCCTCTGTACCGCCCTCCGCTGGCGCCGCCGCTTTGCCGATGCCCTGCCAGTGCGGGAGGGCGCCGCCGCCCGCTGGGCCGCGGACCACCCCCGGATCGCCCTGCACCGCTCCGACCGGATCACCGGCCCTCTGAGCTACGGCGTCCTGCGCCCGGTGATCCTGCTGCCCAAGGGCCTGGAGGATGAGGACACCCTCCGCTGCGTCTTGACCCACGAGTACTTCCACATCCGCCGCTTGGACGGCATCGCCAAACCCCTCTTCGCCGCCGTCCTCTGCCTCCACTGGTGGAACATCGCCGCGTGGACGCTGTTCCTGCTGGCGGGCCGGGATCTGGAGCTCTCCTGCGACGAGGCGGCGGTGCGCCAGCTGGGCCGGCCCGCCGTCTACGCCCGGGCCCTGCTCTGCATGGCGGAGCAGCGCAGCCGCCCCCTCCACAGCCACTTCAACCAAAGCCCCATCGAAGAAAGGATAGAAGCGATTATGAACCTGAAAAAGCTGACCCTCCCCGCGCTCCTCTGCGCGGTACTGCTGGTGACCGCTGTCACCACCGCCTTTGCCACCTCCGCCCCGGAGCCGGAGAGCTTTGGCCTCCCCGCCCAGTCCGCCCCGGAGAGCACCCCCAAGGACGAGGAGGCCCTCCTCCTGCCGGTATCCGGCGGACAGCTCTCCGCCCCCTATGAGCAGCGCACCCTCTACACCTACCCAGATGATGACGAGGACGCGGAGCCGGTGGAGCATACCGTCCTCCACAGCGGCATCGACTTGACCGCGGAGCGGGGCACACCCATCATGGCCTCCCTCAGCGGCACCGTAGCCGACACCGGCTTCACCGCCAGCCGGGGCAATTACGTCCTCCTCACACACGAAAACGGCTATGAGACCCTCTACGCCCACTGCCAGAGCGTCGATGTCTCCGCCGGTGACACTGTCACACAGGGCGACGCTATCGCCACCGTAGGCAGCACCGGCATAGCCACCGGCCCCCACCTCCACTTCGAGCTCCACCAAAACGGAACCCCCATCGACCCCCTCCCCCTCCTCCCCGACCTGTCCAAAAACAAAGACCATCCCCCGGCGGCGCCGGGGGGTGGGCATTGAAGCCCGCGGCAGAGTTTGCGGCGCATACGCCGCAAATAAACTAAAACCATTTTTTCCGGAAACCGCGTTTTCGGAAAAAATACCTCTCAGCCGACAAGTGTGCGAACCCTCCGCCCCCGGCGGAGGGCGAGTGCGACGCAGGCGGCTGCAGCCCCCCTTCGCGTGAAATCCGCAGATTTCACGCGAGCGCGCAGCGCAGTGGGCCG
>CANPBB010000113.1 GCA_947572235.1 uncultured Clostridia bacterium | reverse complement strand
AGCTGTTAGAGAACGGCCTTGTCAAGCAGGAGGATGTTCCGCAGTTTGTCGGCGTCATCCGCACAGAGGCGGCGCGGCTGGTAACGTTGGTAGAGGATGTGATCCATCTGTCGCAGTTGGACGAGGGGATCGCACCAGCAAAGGAGCAGATCAACCTCCTGGAACTGGCAGACTGCGCCGTTTCCGCCCTGCGGGAGCGGGCGGAGGAACGGCATATTGACCTGTCCGTTTCAGGCGAAAATCTGATGGTAGATGGAGTGCGGAGTTTCTTGTATGAAATGTTCTATAATCTGATAGATAATGCGATCAAATACAACTTAGACGGCGGCAGAGTGGAGGTCGCTGTTTCCGCAGGTGAAATCGGCGCAACTGTTTCCGTGAAAGATACCGGAATCGGCATCCCGCCGGAGTATCAAGCCAGAGTATTTGAGCGGTTTTTCCGAGTGGATAAAAGCCGCTCAAAGGCTTCCGGCGGCACTGGGCTGGGCTTGTCGATCGTCAAACATATTGCGCAATACCATCACGCCGATCTCAGTCTGCACAGCAGGATCGGGGAGGGAACTAATATTTCGATTGTCTTTCCCAACATAGGAGCACATCTCGGTTCGCAGTCATAAACTGTTGCTGTAAACAACACGATGCTCTATCAGTGAGCGGATTGGAGTGTGTCAGCATGTGCGGAATTGCGGGATTTAGCAGTTTTGAAAAAGATTATCTGACTCAAAGGAAGATGTGGGACGCTGTCCTGGGGGAAATGCGACATATTTTGCGCCATCGGGGGGGAGACCAGGAGGGACAATTTTTAGAGAAGCAAATTGGTCTCAGCCACAGCCGTCTGTCCATTCGGGATGTGGAGGGAGGCACCCAGCCTATGGTTCGCCGGCAGGATGAAAAAGAGTATGTTATTGTCTATAATGGCGAACTCTACAACGTTGATGAACTGAAGCGGATTTTACCAAACTGCGTTTTCTCTACAACGACAGATACCGAGGTGCTCCTCTATGGCTACATGGAATATGGCCCGGACTTTTTCTCCCAACTTAACGGTATTTACGCTGCTGCCATCTGGGACGGGGCCCGGGAACGACTGGTTTTAGTCCGTGATCGGGCGGGGGTAAAGCCTCTGTTTTACACCCTTCAGAACGGAGAACTCATTTTCGGTTCCGAGCTCAAGGCGCTCTTCCGGCACCCGGCAGTCTGTCCGGAGATTAACAGGGAGAGTCTTCAAGAGATTTTTGGAATTGGTCCCGCCCGTACCAGCGGCCACGGCGTGTTCAAAGGGATCAAGGAACTGGAGCCAGGACAATTCGCTGTCTTTGACAGAGAGGGATTCCGTACTGCGTACTACTGGCGGCTCCAGGCCCGGGAGCATGAGGAAAACTATCAGGATACTGTGGCCCGCACTGCCTTTCTGGTGCGGGATGCTGTGGAACGGCAGATGATTTCCGATGTGCCGGTATGCAGTTTCCTCTCCGGCGGCGTAGACTCCAGCATTGTCACCGCTCTGGCTGCAGATTTTTTGGGGAGACAGGGTGGGCGACTGAACACTTTCTCCTTCGATTTCACTGGAAACGATCAATATTTCCAATCCAATGCTTTCCAACCAGAACAGGACCGGGCATATGTGGAAATCATGCTGTCCGCTCACCCGGAGATGAATCACACCTTTTTGGAGTGCAACGAGGAATGTTTGGCCCAGCTGCTGGACAATGCTGTGGACGCCAAAGACTTGCCGGGTATGGCGGATGTGGATGCGTCTCTGCTCTACTTCTGCCGCTTGGTTAAGGAGCACAACAAAGTTGCCCTTACCGGCGAGTGCGCTGATGAGATATTCGGAGGCTACCCCTGGTTCTATCGTTCCGAACTGGCGGAGGGGGAGGGATTTCCTTGGTCCAAAAATATGGACACCAGGGGTCTGCTTCTGACCGAGGAGGCCCGACGGGCTTTGAACCTGGAGGACTATGCTTTGGAGCGATACCGGGAGAGCATCCATCAAACTCCCTGTCTTCCGGATGAATCGGGGATGGAGCGCCGTCATCGGGAAATTTCCTGGCTGAATCTGCAGTGGTTCATGCGTACCCTGCTGGATCGGATGGACCGGACCAGTATGTACTCCGGTCTGGAGGCACGGGTCCCCTTTGCGGACCACCGGATCATCGAATACCTTTACAACGTACCCTGGTCTATGAAGTACCGGGAAGGGGAGGAGAAGGCTCTGCTTCGGGACGCCTTCGGCGAACTTTTGCCTCGGGCCCTGCTCCATCGGAAAAAGAGCCCTTACCCCAAGACTTATAGCCCTGTTTACCAGAAACTAGTGACAGATCGGTTCCTCATAATGCTGGAGGACCCTAATGCTCCCATTCGGCCACTTATCGACCGAGAGCGGGCCAGAGACTTCTCCACTGCTCCCGCTCAGATGGGAAGACCTTGGTTTGGCCAGTTGATGGCAGGCCCTCAACTTCTAGCATACCTGGTACAGGTGAACACCTGGATGGAGCGGTATCATATAAGCATTTGAAGTCCGCTAAGGAAGATAATTGCCGCACCGCTCCCCAGCAACAGCAAAACTTGATAAACGCTGACGCTATTTGAAACGGATTTGAAGATTGCTCCAATGTTCTCTACTTGCAGGGCACAGTACCAACAGAACGATATCAAAAATCCAAGCGGTGGTTGTCTGGCCCTACGGACACAACCAAGAAACACCGCTTAATGAGGCAGGAGCCGTTCAAAAGGGATTAGGCTCATAAATAGTCGGCTTGACATTAACACAGATTTGCACTACAATATGAAAAACAAAATAACAGGGGAGCTTGTGTTTGCAGGCTGAGAGGAAGTAATCAACTTCGACCCTTGAACCTGATGCGGATAATGCCGCCGGAGGAAGTCATAGAGAACTGTACTTTTTCAGGGGACATCCTATTCGGGTGTTCCCTGTTTTTCTGTTTTATCTAGGAGGAAAATGCTATGTTTGAACAGCTATTTGAAAATGTCCGGCAAAAATCCCCCCTGGTCCACAATATCACCAACTATGTCACCGTCAACGACTGCGCAAACATGCTGCTGGCCTGCGGCGGCTCACCCATTATGGCAGACGATGCCGGTGAAGCGGAGGAGATCACCGCCATCTGCGGCGGGCTGAACATCAACATTGGAACGCTGAACCAGCGCACCATCCCCGCCATATTCGCCGCCGGGAAGCGGGCCAATGAGCTGGGCCATCCCGTGGTATTGGATCCGGTGGGGGCGGGGGCCTCCACCCTGCGGACAGAGACCGCCTTAGGTCTGCTCAAAGAGGTGAAGTTTACCGTGATTCGGGGCAACATCTCGGAAATCAAGACCCTGGCTCTGGGCAGCGGCACCACTAAGGGGGTGGACGCCGATGTGGCGGACAGGGTGACGGAGGAAAACCTGGATGGAGCGGTGGCCTTTGCCAAAGATTTTTCAAGGCGCGCCGGGGCGGTGATCGCCATTACCGGGGCCATCGACATCGTGGCGGACGAGGAACGGGCTTTCTGCATCCGCAACGGCCGCCCTGAAATGTCCGCCATCACCGGCACCGGCTGTCAGCTCTCCGCCCTGACGGCGGCCTTCGTCACCGCCAACCCAGACCGGTCTTTGGAGGCCGCTGCCGCCGCTGTATGCGCCATGGGCCTGTGCGGGGAGATCGCCCATGGTCGTATGACCGAGCTGGATGGCAATTCCTCCTATCGAAATTACATCATCGACGCCATGTACCGCCTGACCCCGGCGGAGCTGGAGAAGGGAGCCAAATATGAGGTGCGATAAAAAACATATGCTGCTCTACGCCGTCACCGACCGGGCCTGGATTGGGACGCAGACCCTTTACCAGCAGGTGGAGGCGGCGCTGAAGGGTGGCGCGACCTGTGTGCAGCTTCGGGAGAAGGAGCTGGACGAAGCAGCGTTTCTCCAGGAGGCCAAAGAACTCTGCGCCCTGTGCCGCCGGTACGGTGTGCCTTTCATTGTGAACGACAATGTGGACGTCGCTCAGGCCTGCGGAGCGGACGGCGTCCATGTGGGCCAGGAGGATATGAAAGCGGGAGAAGTCCGCCGCCGTGTGGGAGAGGACATGATCTTGGGCGTCTCTGTCCACACAGTAGAGGAGGCCCGCCGGGCCGTCCGGGACGGCGCGGACTACCTGGGCCTGGGGGCGGTGTTCCCCACCAGCACCAAAACCGACGCGGATCAGATGTCCAACGAGACCTTGCGGGACATTTGCGGCGCGGTGGAGATACCTGTCGTGGCCATTGGCGGGCTGAATCGGGACAATATCCTCCGGCTGTCCGGCAGCGGGGTGGACGGCGTAGCGCTGGTTTCCGCCATCTTCGGGGCGGAGGATATTGAAGCGGCCTGCCGGGAGCTGTGCGCATTGTCGGAGCAGATGGTCAATTGAGTAAAAGCGGCGGATTGGGGGCACCACTCTCCGCCGCTTTATAAAAATAATGCAAAGGAGACAACAGTAATGAAAACAGCATTATCAATCGCTGGGACAGACCCCAGCGGAGGCGCCGGGATTCAGGCCGATCTGAAAACGATGACCATGAACGGTGTTTTTGCCATGAGCGCCATCACGGCGCTGGTGGCCCAGAACACCACTGGTGTGCGGGAGATCGTGGAACTGACCCTGGAATTTCTGGGACAGCAGATCGACGTGGTGTTCGAGGACATCCCGCCCGACGCGGTGAAGATCGGCATGGTGGCCTCCTGTGGGCTGATTGAGAAAATCGGGGAACGGCTGCGGTTCTATCAGGCAAAGAATATCGTGGTGGACCCGGTAATGGTGGCTACCAGCGGCGACCGGCTGATCTCAGAGGAGGCGGTGGACACCCTGAAAAGCTGTCTGCTCCCCCTGGCGGCTGTGGCCACCCCCAACATTCCCGAGGCGGAGATTTTGTCCGGTACGATCATCCGCAGTCAAGCGGACATTGAGAACGCCGCCCGGAAGATCGGCGATGCCTACGGCTGCGCCGTCCTGCTCAAGGGTGGGCACAACATCAACGATGCCAACGATTTTCTTTACGCGGACGGTGTGGGGACGTGGTTTTATGGAACGCACATCGACAATCCCAACACCCACGGCACCGGCTGTACCCTGTCCAGTGCCATTGCCGCCAATCTGGCAAAAGGCTTTGACCTGCCCACATCTATTCAGAGGTCAAAAGACTATCTCTCCGGTGCGTTGGGGGCTATGCTGGATCTGGGGAAGGGCCGGGGGCCCATGCGGCACAACTTTAATCTGACCGGCGAATTTGCGAAGGAGATAGAGAGATAAAAACTACCCAGCGGCTATTATCCGCAAAAAAGCGGTGGTGGAGGAATCCACCGTCGCTTACAGCGTTCAGGGCTTTCTTACCTGTGACAGCCCTCGCAGGAGCCGCAGTCAGGAAAATCTTTCGGGTCATAGGCGATGCCTTGCCGGTCGTAGTAGTCTTTTACCGCTGCCCGGATGGCTTCCTCCGCCAGGACAGAGCAGTGTAGTTTATGGGCGGGCAGGCCGTCCAGCGCCTCGGTAACTGCTTGGTTGGTGAGCTTCAGTGCGTCGGACAGGGGCTTGCCCTTGATCAGTTCAGTGGCCATGGAACTGGAGGCAATGGCTGATCCGCAGCCGAAGGTCTCAAACTTCACATCCGAGACAGTGCCGTCCTCAATTTTGAGGTAAATCTTCATAATATCCCCGCAGACGGCGTTGCCCACCTCGCCCACACCGTCCGCGTCCTCGATCACCCCCACATTCCGGGGATTCCGGAAGTGATCCATCACCTTTTCACTGTAAAGTGCCATAGTAAGACCCTCCTCACAGGACAAATTTTTTCTTTCTGCCGGCCTTATCCTTCCACAGTGGGGACATATTGCGCAGATAACCTACAATCTCCGGAACAGCTTTTAAAATCGCATCCACGTCAGCCTCTGTGTTTTGCTCGCAGAGGGACAGCCGCAGAGAGCCGTGGGCCACCTCATGGGGCCGCCCAATGGCCAGCAGCACATGGCTGGGGTCCAGGGAGCCGGAGGTGCAGGCCGATCCGGAGGAGGCGCAGATGCCCCGGTCATCCAGCAGCAGGAGCAGGCTCTCCCCCTCAATGCCCTCAAAGCAGAAATTCACATTGCCAGGGAGCCGGTTTACCGGGTCGCCGTTGAGGGCGGAGTGGGGAATTTGGGAGAGTCCTCCAATGAGCAGGTCCCGCAGGGCGGAGACCCTGATGGCGTTCTCTTCCAGATGACCGCAGGACTCTTCCAGGGCCGCCGCCATGCCCACAATGGCCGGGACATTCTCCGTTCCTGCCCGTTTGCCCCGCTCCTGAGCCCCGCCCTCAATGAGGTTGGACAGCGGTATCCCCTGCCGGGCATAGAGTACGCCGATCCCCTTAGGGCCGTGGAACTTGTGGGCAGAGAGGGACAGCAGGTCGATGTTCTGCACCTTTACGTCAATGGGCAGGTGTCCCGCCGCCTGAACCGCATCGGTATGGAAGATAACTCTCCGCTCCCGGCACACCGCGCCGATTTCCGGAACAGGCAGGACGGAGCCGATCTCGTTGTTGGCATACATAATCGTAACTAGGGCGGTGTCCTCCCGGATGGCCTCTGCCACCTGGTCCGCTGTGACAGTTCCCAGCTCTCCCACGGGGAGCAGCTCCACCTCAAAGCCCTCGCCCTCCAGCTTTTTCAGGGTATGCAGGACGGCGTGGTGCTCAAAGGCGGTGGAGATGATGTGCCGCTTTCCTTTTCGGGACCCCAGCAGGGCGGCGGAGCGGATGGCCTGGTTGTCCGCCTCGCTGCCCCCGGAGGTGAAGGTAATCTCCTTTGAAGACGCCCCGATGCAGGCGGCAATCCGCTCCCGGGCGTCCTCCAGAGCCTCCCTGGCCCGCTGTCCCAGCCCGTACAGACTGGAGGGGTTGCCCCAAGTGTCCCGCATACAGGCGGTCATGGCGTTGATCGCAGCCCCGCTCATTTGGGTGGTGGCCGCATTGTCTGCGTAAATCATAGAAATCCTTTCCGAACGGGAACACGCCGGCGCTTTCACCGGCGTGTTCGCTCTATCTTTATTCAGCAAACAGCGGGGTGGACAGGTAGCGGTCGCCGGTATCCGGGAACAGAACCACAATGGTCTTCCCTGCATTTTCCGGACGTGTTGCCAGTTGGATTGCCGCGTGGAGCGCCGCCCCGGAGGAAATGCCCACCAGCACACCCTCCTTGCGGCCCATCAGCTGCCCGGCGGCAAAGGCATCGTCGTTGGACACAGGAATAACTTCGTCGTAGACGGCGGTGTCCAGCACCTCCGGGACAAAGCCTGCACCAATCCCTTGGATCTTGTGAGATCCAGCGCGGCCCTCACTGAGAACGGGAGAGTCCTTGGGCTCCACTGCTACCACCTTCACTGCCGGGTTCTGCTCTTTCAGGTACTGGCCCACGCCGGTGATGGTGCCGCCGGTGCCCACGCCCGCCACAAAGACGTCCACCGCGCCGTCGGTGTCCACCCAGATTTCCGGGCCGGTGGTGGAGCGGTGGGCGGCGGGATTGGCCGGGTTGACAAACTGGCCGGGGATAAAGCTGTCGGGAATCTCCTTTGTCAGCTCCTCCGCCTTGGCGATGGCCCCCTTCATCCCCTTGGCCCCTTCGGTGAGTACCAGCTCCGCGCCGTAGGCCTTCATCAGCTGGCGGCGCTCCACGCTCATGGTTT
>CANPBB010000112.1 GCA_947572235.1 uncultured Clostridia bacterium | reverse complement strand
CCAGAGAAATGCAAACCTTGTCTTTTTTATTTGCGCAACTTATTGTACCTTATCGATGCAAATTTGCCGAATTTAGATTTTTTTGGAAAAACACATGACTCGAACCCTCCAGCATTCAAAAAAAGAAAAAAGCCGCTGTCCACAGTCTGCTGGTTACCCAAGCAGATCCGTGGGCGGCTTTTTCATTATCTGTTCTGTTCACTTTGGTGGTTATGCTTGGTTTGTCTGTGGTTTCTTAGTGGTAATAGCTTTTTCGATGCCTTTCGAGTATACTTGCCTTGCAATCAGCGGAGAAGAGAGAACACCATCCCATCACCTCCCCAGACATAAAAAATTAGATTGCAGGTCCCCTCTTGGGGATCTGCAATCTAATATTAGTGGCCTCAGCAGGTATGGGGATTTCCCCTGCGGCTTGCAGAAGAGAGGGGAGCTGTGGTATCATCAAGCTACTATTACTTCCGAACGGAAAGGTAGGAAGCAATATGTGCCATGTTTTGCGGCTGCCGCCGTAAACAGCGGCGAGCAAAACAGCTCAAATCAAATATATGATTTCCGAATTTTTCATTCGAAAATACTACACCGGGTGCGGAGAGGACGATGGTATGAAGGCGTTTGATGCAGGCTATTTATTGCTGGACGAGATGTATCAGGATGGGTATTACCCCAATTTTCTGGTGGACAAGGTAAAAAATGAGCTGCAAAAGATCATTGATCTGCTGGAAACCGGTGAGACCGACACCGAAGTCATTCAGCAAACGCTGGATGAGGCAGTCCGCGGCATCAACGGCCTGCAGGAGGCGTTTGAGGAGAACGACAGCGATATCGAAACAATGGCCCGAGAGTGTATTGGGGCGGCAGTTATCTACATTTTGGCGTGGTTTGACATCCCTATTGATGTAGAGGAGGCTATCCGGGAGCGGGATTGGTAAATTGCCCGCAGCTTCTCGGAATACAGGAAAACGGATTACGCAGGAGGCCCCTGGAGCGGCAGCTCCAAGGGCCTCTCTCTTTACCGCTCCCAGCCGATCAGCAGCGCGCCGCGGGCTACGCTGATGCGGGCGGTATCCTCCAAAATGTGGTTGCTCACCCCCAAGGGGAAGCCGGCGGTGAGGGTGGCGTCTGTGAGGGGGTACTGCACCCCCCGCTCCATGACCCCTTGGGCGTCGTCCCCAAGACAGAACACCGACAGCAGGGCCCACTCCTTCTCCTTGGGAATCTCGATGGCCTCGTCCTCGATGGCGGTGTAAGTAAAGGCCCCGTCGTGGAGGTAGCCCCGCCCCCCTTGGCGCCGGAGGTAGAGCAGGGTCTGGAGATTCGCCAGGGTGTGGTCCAGCCGCCCGCCGGCACCGCCGTAGAAGTGAAAGACAGCGCACCCCCGGCTCAGCCCCTCCTTCACCGCCAGCAGGGTGTCGGTGTCGTCCTTCTCCACCGGCGCCCGGAGGATGTGGGGGAAATCCGCCGGGGCCTCCATGGAGTCAAAGTCCCCCACCAGCAGGTCCGGTGTGATGCCAAAAGCCAGGCAGGTCCGGTACCCGGCGTCGGCGGCAATGACGAAATCACCCTCCCCCGGGCGGAAGGGCAGGGACTCCGGGGCATCCCCGGCGGCAAAGATGTAGCATGTTGGCATAAAAACCTCCCATTGATCCCCTTTTTCGTGGGACTCTGCCACCGGCGTGGATAAATCCTAAAAGCCGTATGGTTTTATGTTTGATCAGCGGCATATTCCATATTCCCCGTAGGGTTGTATGGTTGATCCCCCGCTCAGCTCCACGCACCACACAGGCGGTTTTGTCTCCAACAGTATAGCCTGTTTTCCTTCTGCTGACAAGTATCAATCAGGGCTTGACAAACTCTTCGGTTGGTGTTATGCTGGGGATACAATCCAAGGGGCGCTGGCGCAAGCCGGCTGAGATTTGACGTAGTGCCGTCGTGTCCCTCGAACCTGATCCGGGTAATGCCGGCGTAGGAATGCGATACATAGAGACCGTATCATCGTATACCCACGTTTGGCGCGGGTATGCGGTTTTTTTATGCAAAAACCCGTCCGCGCCGGCGGGTCCGCCCTTTGAGACCAAAAGAGAAAGGGAACCACCACCATGAACAGCAAGACCAAAACCCTCACCGAGGCGGCGATCCTCATCGCCGCGGCCCAAGTCCTCAGCTACATCAGCATCTCCCCTGTGGCCGACGGCGGCTCCATCGACTGCGCCATGCTGCCCATCATCCTCTTCGCCGTCCGCCACGGCGCCGGCTGGGGCACCAGCACAGGGCTGGTTTACGGCGTCCTCCAGTACGTCCTCGGCCACGGCATCGCCATCGACTGGACCACCATCATCGCCGACTACCTGATCGCTTACGCCGCCTTAGGCTTCGGCGCGGGGCTGTGCAGGGGGCAGAAGTACGGCGCGTACACCGGCACCCTGCTGGGCGGGGGGCTGCGCCTTCTGGTCCACTACATCGTGGGGGCCGTGGTGTGGGGCAAGTGGATGCCTGAGGAGTTTTTGGGCATGACCATGACCTCCCCTTGGTTCTACTCGATACTCTACAACGCCATCTATATGATCCCCTGCATTTTGATCGTTCTGGTACTCTTCCGCCTGCTCTCCGCCAACCCCCGCATCCATACGCTGCTGACGGCGGCGGATCTGTGATTTCGCTTGAAACCCGCGGACACGAAGCTCCGCTGAGAGCTTGCACAGCAAAGGGCCAAGGCGCTATGCGCCCCGGCCCTTTGCTGTTTATTCGCGGCAATCTGTCCTGCCGGCAGGCGGGGCTAAAACTCGATGCCCTCCCGCGCCGGGATCCCTTGGTCGAAGGGGTGCTTGCGCTTGCACATCTCGGTGACGTAGTCCGCCGCCTCACAGAGGGCGTCGGAGGGGTTGCGGCCGGTGAGAACCACCTCCAAAGCCTCCGGCTTCTCCCGGAGGAACCGGAGCAGCATCCCCTCCTCCACTACGCCGGTGGTGCAGGCGCTCATGCTCTCATCCAGCACCAGCAGGTCATAGTCCCCGCAGCGGTCCATGGCCTTTTGCAGATGGGCGGTGTAGAAGGCCTTGGCCTCCGCCTTCTCCGCCTCGGAGAGGGTCCAGAAAAACCCAAATTTCCGCTCCGGCGGCTGGAAGGTGATATTCTCCACCTTCTCCAGCGCCTTAAACTCGGAGGAATTGCCGTCCTTAAAGAACTGGACATACAACACCTTCATCCCCCGCCCCGCGGCCCTGACTGCCAGCCCCAGCGACGCTGTTGTCTTACCCTTTCCATCCCCGCAGTAAATGTGCACCAATCCCTTACCCATCATAAATCCTCCATCAAATTCATTCCATCGAATTTACGGCGCAAGCGCCGCAAAGAGCCCCTCGGCAGAGTTTCGCGCCTGCGGCGCGAAATAAATGAAAATCGTTTTTCCGGAAATCGCATTTTCGGAAAAACACTCTGCGGGCCCCGCTGGGCCCGGACCTTTTTCCTTGGAATCGGCCCCGCCGCTTCCACGGAAAACGCCCCCCGTCTTTCAAATCCACGTTTCAAATCCCTGTTTTTCAAACGAAACCCAGAGCCCCCCGGGTCGGAAATGGCAAAGCCATTTCCGACGACCTCGCTTGAAATCCGCGGATTTCAAGCGAATATTCTTACATCCATATACTCAAAATCCGCAGCACGCTCTCCGCCAAGCGTCGGAAGATGCTGCGCCGGCGCCACCGGGGCAGCTCGATCTCCCGGCACTGCTCCAAGGTGGCTTTGATGTCCCGGAGGATGTGCTCCACGGCGGACATGCCGTAGAGGAGCACACCGCACTCGTAGTGGAGCTGGAAGCTGCGGTAGTCCATGTTCACCGTCCCTGTCACCGCCATCTCCCCATCGGCCACCAGGAGCTTGCTGTGGAGAAAGCCGGGGGTGTATTCGAAGATCCGCACCCCGTGGCTCAAAAGCTCGTCGAAGTAGGCCCCGGCGGCCAAGTATGTGTACTTGTGGTCCGGCACGCCGGGCAGGAGCAGCCGCACATCCACCCCGCTGTCGGCGGCCCGGCACAGGGACTGTACCATGGAGGTCTCGATGGCCAGGTAGGGAGTGGTGATATAGAGGAACTCCCGGGCGGTGGAGATGGCCTGGAGATACAGCTCCTCGGCGGGGTTGATGGGGTTGTTCAACGGCCCATCGCAGAAGGGCTGGCACCAGCCCTCCCCCTGTACCGGCCCGTGGGGGCGGTAATAGTCGTACTCGCTGCGGAAATCTCCGCCCAAGCACTCCCACATGTGGAGGAAGAGCCGGGTGAGCCCCCAGGCCCCCTCCCCCTCCAGCAGCACGCCGCTGTCCTTCCAGTGGCCGAAGCGGCGGATCAGGTTGGCATACTCGTCGGCAATGTTGATGCCGCCGGTGTAGGCGAAGTCCCCGTCAATGCAGAGGATCTTCCGGTGGTCCCGGTAGTTGAAGTAGAGGCGGTTGACATACTGGTGGACGGGGTTGAACACCGCCACCTCGATCCCGCAGCGGATCATGTCGTCAATGATCTCGGCGGGCATCCGGGTAATGTTGCCGAAGTCGTCGAAGATGATCTTCACCTCCACGCCATGGTTCACCCGGTCCTTCAAAATGGCAAAGATCTGCTCCCAGAGCCGCCCCTCCGCCAAGATGAAATACTCGAGGAAGATGAAGTGCTCCGCCCGCCGCAGCCGGGGGATCACGTCGGCAAAGAAGCTCTCCCCATCGGAAAAGTAGGTGACGGCGGTGTTCTTATAGACCATGAAATCGTGTTTGTGGAGATACCGGGCCTCCCGCCGCCAGGTGGGGAAGCCCTCCCCCAGCTTGTCAATATAGCTGAGGCTCCGGCCCCGCTCATAGTCCTTATGGGGAGGCAGGGGCACCACATGGAGCTGCTGCCGCTTCTGCTGGATGTTGCCGCCCCACAGGATATAGAGGATCAGCCCCGTCACCGGCACCGCCAGCACCACGATGGTCCAAGCCAGCTTGTAGGAGGGACTCCCGCGGGTCCCCTGAATGCGGATGGCCACCACCACCCCCACCACCTCAAGCGCAAAGAAGGCGATGGCCACATGCCGCTGCAAATAGTAGGACAGCAGCAGTACCAGCGCAATATTCCCCAAAAACAGCACAACAACCAGCGCAATCCGCATCGCCGCAGAAATCCGCCGCTCCGCAGCCTCCTTAATCCTCATCTACCCCTCCCTTTCCCGCAAATACAACGGTAGTATTGCTTTTTTACCTGTTTTTTATCGCCCCGCAGCTCCTAATTGAAACAATATCTATCCGCCTCAATAGGTTTTCTCCAGCAAGTGGTACTTAATGTCCCACAATTTCTTGCTCAGATCCACATAGTAGTTGTGGGGATAGTCAAATCGCTTCACCTCGTCCCACAGCGTCTCCACCTGCTCCTCGCAGTACCGGCGGATCTCCTCCAGACTGGGCAGGTCGTAGACGCACTGGCCCCCCAAGAAAATGGGCACCTGCATCTCTCGGGCCGTGAAGTCATAGACCTCCTTCTTCTTCCAGGTGGCGTCCGGGTCGAAGATCACCAAGGGGCGGGTGTCGTCCACCGTCTCGTCGTGGACGCAGAGGTAGTCGGCAATGGCCTTGCCGGTGTCGTTGCCGAAGAAGCGGTAGAACTTCTTGAAGTGGGGGGTGGTGATCTTGGCCACGTTCTCGCTGATCTTGATCTTGGGCGTCACCGTGCCATCCTCGTCCTCCACGGCTACCAGCTTGTAGACACCGCCGAACACCGGCTCGCTGCAGGCGGTGATCAGGCGCTCGCCCACGCCGAAGGCGTTGATCTGGGCCCCTTGGAGCAGCAGGTCGCGGATCAGATACTCGTCCAAGGAGTTGGAGACGGTGATGGTACAATCCGTCCACCCCGCCGCGTCCAGCATCTTCCGGGCCTCCTTGGAGAGGTAGGTGATGTCGCCGCTGTCCAGGCGGATGCCGCACTTGGTGATCCCCATGGGCTTCAGTACGTCGTTAAAGGCCCGGATGGCGTCGGGCACGCCGCTTTTCAGGGTGTTGTAGGTATCCACCAGCAGCACCGCGTTGGTGGGGTACAGCTCGCAGTAGGCCTTGAAGGCCTCATACTGGCTGTCGAACATCTGGACCCAGCTGTGGGCCATGGTACCCAGGGCGGGGACGCCGAAGAACTGGTCGCTGAGGGTGGTGGCGGTGCCGGCCACACCGCCGATATAGGCGGCTCTGGCCCCCACCACCGCCGCGTCGGAGCCTTGGGCCCGGCGGGCGCCGAACTCCATAATAGCCCTGCCCTGGGCGGCCCGGACCACCCGGTTGGCCTTGGTGGCGATCAGGCTCTGGTGGTTCACGCACAGGAGGGCGTAAGTCTCCACAAGCTGGGCCTGAATGGCCGGAGCCCGGACGGTGATGATGGGCTCGTTGGGGAAGATGGGCGTCCCCTCGGGAACGGCCCAGATGTCCCCGGTAAACCGGAAATGGCGCAGGTAGTCCAAAAAGTCCTCGCCAAAGATCCCCCGCCCCCGGAGGTAGTCGATGTCCGTCTCGGTGAAGCGCAGGGCTTTGATGTACTCCACAAACTGCTCCAGTCCGGCGGCGATGGCGAAGCCGCCTCCGTCGGGCACCTTGCGGAAAAACACATCGAAGTAGGTAACGCGGTCCTGATATCCCTTTTTGAAGTAGCCATTTGCCATGGTCAGCTCATAGAAGTCGCAGAGCATGGTCAAATTCCAGTTTCCTCTGTTCTCCATGGGTCCTTTACCTCACGTTCCTCCACCGCATAACAGCGGCAGAATTTTCCCCCTTAGTATAGCCCGATTCCGCCAATTTCGCAACCCCTTTTCCGGCCCGGCGGGCGGACGGCAGCCGGCGCTGCGGGTACGCGGCGTCGGGGAACCCCTGTCAGGGAGGAGCAGGCGCACCATACCCGCAAAGGGCGCGCCCTGCCGCAGGCTCCGCGCAACGGGACACCGCACGCCGGGGGATTCTGCGCGGTCGGACACGGCGAGCCGATGCCGCCGCGCCCTACGAATGGGCTGCCGGCAGTACGGCGGGAATCCCTCCGCCGCCGTACTGCGCCCCCCCTCCTTCAGCAAAGGAGGCCAAGGGCGCAAGCGCCGCCGCTTTCCACCAACAAATTCAAATCCGTCCCGCCCCACGGGGCGCCACAACTCCTAACTCCGAATTCCTCATTCCCCACGCAACTCCGCGCTTGACTTTCCCGCCGCAATGCCCTACTATAGAGCCAGCTGAAAACAAGGGAGGCAGATACCATGTCCGTGATCTTAGGAATCGACATCGGCGGTTCCACCACCAAAATTGTGGGGCTGGAGGAGGACCAGAGCATCCTTGGGATGCAGCGGGTGAAGGCCGAGGGGCCGATCACCTCCCTCTACGGGGCCTTGGGCAGCTTTATGACCGAGCACAAGCTCCAGCTCTCTGATGTCCGGCGGATCATGCTCACCGGCGTGGGGGCCTCCTATGTGGAGGGGGACATCTATGGCATCCCCACCACCGCCGTGGAGGAGTTCACCGCCGTGGGCACCGGCGGGCTGTCCCTCAGCGCGCGGGAGCGGGCTGTGGTGGTCAGCATGGGCACCGGCACCGCCTTTATCTGGGCGGACAATGCCACCGGGGAGCGGACCCATTTAGGCGGCTCCGGCGTAGGCGGGGGCACTATGGCGGGGCTGTGCTCCCTGCTCTGCGGCGTGCGGAAGTTCGGCCTGCTGCAAAAGCTCAGCAGCGAGGGGGATGTGG
>CANPBB010000111.1 GCA_947572235.1 uncultured Clostridia bacterium | reverse complement strand
ATCTACGTCATCGGCAGCGAGGGGAAGCACAGCTGGGCCGGGGACTGCCACCAGCCCTTTACCATTCAGAGCGTGGTCAAGCCCATTCTGCTGCTGCAGGCGCTGCTGGACAACGGCACGGAGCACGTGATGCAGCGGGTGGGCGTGGAGGCCACCGGCAAGCCCTTTGACGCCATCAACGCCGGGGACCAGTCCTTGGACAGCGGCAACATCAACCCCATGGTCAACATGGGAGCCATCCTCATGTGTACGTTGATCCAAGGCAAAAGCTACGCCGAGCGATTCCAGCGGCTTCTGGAGCTCACCCGGCGGCTGGCCGGGGACGAAGAGATCGGCATCGACGAGGCGGTGTACCGCTCGGAGAAGACCCACGGCAGCAAAAACCGGGCGCTGGCCTACCTGCTCAAATCCCACGGCCTTTTGGAGGACGATGTGGAGGAGGTGCTGGACTGCTACTTTCGCGCCTGCTCCATCCGGGTGGACTGCAAGGCCTTAGCCCACATCGGGGCGGTGCTGTCCAACCGGGGCCGCCTGCCGGCGTCCAACCAGCGGATCTTCCCCGCCGCCATGTCCCGGTACGTCAACGCGATCCTCATGACCTGCGGCATGTACGACGGCTCCGGCGAGTTTGCCCTGCGGGTGGGCGTGCCGGCCAAGAGCGGCGTAGGCGGCGGCATCATGGCCGTGGTGCCCACCCGGATGGGGATCGGGATCTACGGCCCCGCCCTGGACCGGAAGGGCAACAGCGTCGCCGGCATCCGCCTGCTGGAGCAGCTGAGCCGGGAGCTGTACCTGAGCATCTTCTAAGACAGTATAGAGGGCAGAAAAAGCAAAGGCGGAGCGGTCTTTTCAGACCGTCCCGTCCTCTTTTTTTAGAGTACCCGCCGCAGTATTTTCCAGGAAATTGGCCCAAGAAAACATGGCAGTCCAGACATTATAGCTGCCGAATAATTAAATCCACATTTGTCGAATTGACACGAGCAAAACATACCACCCTCCGAATCACATTCAACACCTTTTCATAGGCCCTGACAGCACCAGCAAGCAGCCCCCGGTATATACCCGATGCCGCCCCGTCAAAAGCCGCTCCGCCCCATCCTACCCCCTGCCATAAAAAATCACCCAGCCAGGACACTGCACACTCCCGGCTGGGTGAATCTCCATTACCTTTTCCGCACCCCATCCCCGGGGCGCCGTTCTACTTACGAAACAGCTTTGTGGACAGATACCGATCCCCCGTATCCGGCAGCACCACCACGATGTTCTTCCCCCGGTTCCCCGGCCTGCCGGAGAGCTCAATAGCGGCCCACAGCGCCGCGCCGGAGGAGATGCCCACCAGAATCCCCTCTGTCCGGGCCAGACACCGGGCGGCGGCGCAGGCGTCAGCCTCCGTGACAGTGACCACCTCGTCATATACACCTGTGTCCAGCGTCTGGGGGATAAATCCCCCGCCGATGCCCTGCAGGCCGTGGCTCCCCGCCTGTCCGCCGGAGAGTACCGGGGAGCCGGTAGGCTCCACCGCCACCACACGGACCTTGGGGTTCTGCTCTTTCAGATACCGCCCCGCACCCGACAGGGTGCCGCCGGTGCCCACGCCGGCCACGAAGATGTCCACTTTCCCCTCGGTGTCCGCCCAGATCTCCGGACCTGTGGTCCGGTAGTGGGCCTCCGGATTGGCAGGATTTACAAACTGTCCGGCAATAATGCTGCCGGGAATCTCGGCGTGGAGGGCCTCCGCCTTGTCGATAGCCCCCTGCATCCCCAGAGCGCCGTTAGTGAGGATCAGCTCCGCGCCATAGGCCTGCAGCAGGCTCCGGCGCTCCATGCTCATGGTGTCCGGCATGGTGAGGATCACCCGATACCCCCGCGGAATGGCGATGGCAGCCAGCGCAATACCGGTATTGCCGCTGGTTGGCTCAATAATGGTGGCTCCAGGGCGCAAGACGCCCCGCTCCTCCGCGTCTTGAATCATGGACAGCGCCGCCCGGTCCTTAGCGCTGCCGGCGGGATTGAAGTACTCCAATTTTGCCAAGAGGACGGCTTGCAGCGCCTGCTCCGTCCCGAGACTATGCAAGGCCAAGAGGGGGGTGTGCCCCACCAGTTCCGCGATACTGCGGTAGATTCCCATGTAGGCAGCCTCCTATAATGAATATATTACCTCTCAAGGGTACTCCAAGCGCCCCCCTTTTGTCAACGGCAAAGGGCATCAATTTACACCCCCCGCCGACAGCTGTTTTTGTAAGAAATGTGTAGGGTTTGCACAAGGTTTTTAAAATTTTGATCTCCTATCTGGAATAAAAAACTCATATTGATATATATCAATACATTCATCATCCCTACGGAAATCAGCATTCCTCCGCCAAAGGCCTCCATTTGCGCGGATCACAATTTTATATATAGAATATTATGAATATATATTTTCGTGATGTACCCCTCAACTCCCCCCTCCCACCGCGCAATCCCCCGCGGACAGAGGACTGTCCGCGGGGGATCTGCCGCCCGCCCGCCGCCCTAAGGGGACGGGCGGCGCTAAATATTCTTTCGAATGGTGTTCAGCGCGTTCTTCTCCAGACGGCTCACCTGAGCCTGCGAGATCCCCACCTCGTTGGAGACCTCCATCTGTGTCTTGCCCTCATAGAAGCGCAGGGCCAGAATGTGCCGCTCCCGCTCCCCAAGGCGCTTCATGGCCTCCTTCAGCGCGATCTTCTCCAACCAGCTCTCATCAGTATTTCGATTGTCCCTCACCTGATCCATCACACAGATGGCGTCGCCGCCGTGGTCATAGATGGGGTCATAGAGGCTCACCGGCTCCACGATAGCATCCATGGCAAAGACCACATCCTCCCGGGGGATGCCTATCTCCGCCGCGATCTGCTCCACAGTGGGCTCCCGCTGTGACTGTGCCATCAGCCGCTCCCGGGCCTGCATCACCTTGTAGGCGGTATCCCGCATACTGCGGCTGACCCGGATACTGCTGTTGTCCCGGAGGTAGCGGCGGATCTCCCCCACAATCATGGGCACGCCATAGGTGGAAAAGCGCACCGGCTGGTTGAGATCGAAACCGTCAATGGCCTTAATCAGCCCCACACACCCCACCTGAAACAGGTCGTCCGGGTTCTCCCCCCGCCCCATAAACTTCTGGATTACCGACAGCACCAGCCGCAGATTGCCGCTGATCAGCTTCTCCCGGGCCTCCATGTCCCCCTCCTTGGTGCGGTGGAGCAGGGCGATGGTCTCCTCGTTGGTCAACACCTTCAGCTTGGCGGTGTTTACGCCGCAGATCTCCACTTTCCCCTGCATCAAACCACTCCCCTACTTCCATCGTCCGGCGCCGCCATGACAGCCGCTCCGTATACGAGAAAAGTATTTCCTTTGCCGGTGGGGATTATACGGCAGCAAAAGGTAAGGTTTTGTCGCCGGAGCCGCTAAAGAAAAGTGTTGACAGTCAGGGGACATATGTCTATAATATAGCTACAGAAAGGGGGCCGGCAGCCTGCCGCCTGCCCGGAAGCAGCGGGCGGTTTCAGGCGGAAGAGACGAATAATCGGGGGAACGGCTGAAAAATGACGGGCGCTCTTCCCCCTGTATATGCCCACAGAAAAGCGGTATCAATCTACACTATATGATAAAAAGGAGCAAATTCATGTACCAAATCGACATTGTCCGCGGAGCGGACAGCGCCGTGGCCGAGGCCATGGAGCAGGAGCTGCGCCGCCAGTCCAGCCACATCGAGCTGATCGCCTCAGAGAACTTTGCCAGCTGCCCGGTGATCAGCGCCATGGGCACCCCCCTGACCAACAAGTACGCCGAGGGCTACCCCGGCCACCGGTACTACGGCGGCTGTGAGGCGGTGGACATCGTGGAGAACATCGCCATCGAGCGTTGCAAACAGATCTTCGGCTGCACCTACGCCAATGTCCAGCCCCACTCCGGCTCCCAGGCCAACATGGCCGTGGAGCTGGCCCTGTGCAGGCCCGGCGACACCATCTTAGGTATGAGCTTAGCCCACGGCGGCCACCTGAGCCACGGCAGCCCTGTAAACTTCTCCGGCATCGCCTACCACATCGTCTCCTACGGTGTGGGTGAGGACGGCTATATCGACTACGACGAGGTAGAGCGCCTCGCTATGGCCCACCGCCCCCGCCTAATCATCGCCGGAGCCAGCGCCTACCCCCGGACCATCGACTTCAAGCGCTTCCGGGAGATTGCCGACCAGTGCGGCGCTTTCCTGATGGCGGACATCGCCCACATCGCGGGCTTGGTGGCGGCAGGCCTCCACCCCAGCCCCATCCCCTACGCCCACGTCACCACCTCCACCACACACAAGACCCTCCGGGGCCCCCGGGGCGGACTGATCCTCTCCAGCGAGGAGTTCGCCCAAGAACACAAGCTGAACCGCGCGGTGTTCCCCGGTGTCCAAGGCGGCCCCCTGATGCACATCATCGCCGCCAAGGCCGTGGCCTTCAAGGAGGCGCTGGAGCCGGGCTTTAAGACCTACCAGCAGCTGATTTTAGACGACTGCCGTGCCTTAGCCGACGGCCTCCTCCGCCGGGGCTTCACCCTGTTCTCCGGCGGCACGGACAACCATCTGATCCTGGTGGACCTGCGCAGCAAGGGCATCACCGGCAGGGACTGCGAGCACGTCTTAGACAGCGCCAATATCACCTGCAACAAGAACGCCATCCCCAACGACCCCACGCCCCCCAACACCACCAGCGGCATCCGTCTGGGCACCGCCGCCGTGGCCACCCGGGGGATGCAGCCATCGGATATGGACCAGATCGCCGGCGCCATCGACGCCATGGTGGCCGATGCGGAGGGGAACCGGTCCGCCGTGCTGGAGACCGTCCGGGGTCTGACGGAGCGGTATCCGCTGTATCCGGGGATCTGAGCCGGCGGTGTGCGGTGGTTACTGCACGTGGTTGCTGCACTCGGTGAAGGGAGATCTGTACGCGTCGGATGAAGAAGGGGCTCATCGGGGTGGCCGTCTCTGCGGCGGGGGTTGCCGTCCGGCTGCTCTGCCCGCCCTTCCTCCCCATAGAAGCGGAAGCCCCTGCCTTTGTCTACTGCAAGGCCGGGTCCATGCCGGAGCCGGTATAGGTCTCCCTGGAGGATGCCGGCAGGATAATCGAGATCATAACCTGGAACAAGCTCTTCTGCCGCAATGGCACATCGGACTTGGCGGGGGTATTTGATCTGGACATCGGCGGCCAGAAATTCAACGGCGATGAAAACTGTAGTGATTTCAACGACCACAGAAACACCCCGGAAATCCAGATTACTATTGGCTGGAAGGATCTGCTGCAAATTCCGCTGAAGTACACCGGGGACTATATGGAACAAGGACAAAAGAAAAGCTGTGACAGTGTTGTCACAGCTTTTCTTTTGCCCGCATATACTGGTAGAAAGGGAGCCGCCCCGCAAAACAAACGGGCGGCAAAAGAGGGAGGAGGAGAGCGCCCATGCAGTGCAGGATGGTAGAATTGCGCTACAAGGAGGTCATCAACGTCAACGACGGGTGCCGCTTAGGATATGTAGGGGACGTGGAGATCTGTCTCCCGGAAGGCCGTGTGGTGGCCATCATCGTACCGGGCCCCTGCCGGTTCTTCGGCCTTTTCGGCCGCGGAGAGGACTACTACATACCATGGGACTGCATCAAGCAGATCGGGGACGACATCATCCTGATCGACAAACCTTTCCCCCGCTGCCAGCCCCCCTACGAGCGAAAGCGGAAAAGGCGCTACTAATCGCTCCGCGCCCGCTTGAACCCCAAAGATTTCAAACAACACGGCCCGCCGCCGGCGCCGCGCCCACCCTCCGCTGACGCGGAGGGCCCGCACGCTTGTCAGCTAAGCGAGCCGCCCTCAGCCCGGACCTTTTTCCCTATGGACGGCGCGCCGTCCATAGGGAAAAAGCATCCCCCGCTAAAAATCCAAAGATTACGAGCAACAAGCAAAAAATGCTTACATCTTTTTGATACTCGCCGCCGTAATCTGCGGCGGAATACTCATCGTCATAACCCCGTTGAAGCAGATGCAGACGTGGTCGCAGGGCCGGAAACAGCAGGCGCTGTCTGTGTAAACCAAGACCTCTTGGTTCGTCTCGCAGTTGCAGACCAGCAGATGGTCACAGCCGATCTGCCGGACAATGGCGTGCATAGTTGTCATGGCAATATACGCCTCCCCTCTGTGAAAACGCTCACAGCACAGTCTATGCCCGCCGCCCGCCGCAGGTGCCCCCGCCAAGTTAAGCAAACCTTAAATGGACAAACCAGGAAATATCTGCTATACTGTACCCAACCTGAACAAAGGAGAACCATCATTATGAAAAAGAGAATCGCGGTGCTGTTCGGCGGATGCAGCGACGAGTACGCCGTTTCCCTAAAGTCCGCCCAAGCCGTCATCGGCGCCATCGACCAAGAGCAGTACGAGCTGGTCCTCATCGGCATCAGCCAAGAGGGCCGCTGGTACCGCTACGAGGGTCCCTTGGACGCCATCGCCGCCGACCGCTGGCAGGACGGCCGATGCACGCCGGCCATTCTCTCCCCGGATCGTGGCAGCCACGGCCTGATCACCGCCCAAGGGGACCGTCTGCGCATCGACGCGGCCCTGCCCATCCTCCACGGGAAAAACGGCGAGGACGGCACGGTCCAGGGCCTGCTGGCCATGGCGGGCATCCCCATCATCGGCTGCGGCTGCCTCAGCTCAGCCCTTTGCATGGACAAGCTCCGGGCCCACCAAGTAGCCGCCGCCGCCGGCATCCCGGTACCCCAAAACTTGGAGCTGCGCGCCATCCCCCCGGAGGCGGAGGCGCGCAAGCTGGCGGAGGCCCTGGGCTACCCGCTGTTTGTCAAGCCGGTAAACGGCGGCTCCTCCTACGGTATCAGCCGCGTCACCGCCCCGGAGGAGCTGATGCCGGCGGTGCTCACCGCCTTCCAGCACGACGACAAGGTCCTCTTGGAGACCGCCATAGACGGCGTGGAGGTGGGCTGCGCCATCATCGGACAAAACGACGATCTCACCATCGGCGTGGTGGATGAGATCGAGATCCCCTCCGGCTTCTTCGACTTCACCGAGAAGTACACCCAGAAGAACTCCGCCATCCACACCCCCGGCCGCATGACCGTGGAGACGGCGGAGGAGATTCAGGAAACCGCCAAAAAGCTCTACCGGGCCTTGGACTGCGCCGGCTTCGCCCGGGTGGACATGTTCCTCGCCAAGGACGGCACCGTGTACTTCAACGAGATCAACACCATCCCCGGCTTCACCTCCCTCAGCCGCTTCCCCAAGATGCTCATGGCCACCGGCATGACCTTCCAGGAGGTGGTCGCCCTCCTCCTGCGCAAGGGCCTGCCCCAGTAGGACCAACCCACAGGACAAAAGAGATAATCGAACCAAAAACGGCTGGAGCCACTGGTCTCCAGCCGTTTCATCTGGTTTTACGAATACTCGCCTAAAGCCCGCCATATTTTATGGATTAAACACCGGCAGCTCCGCATAGAAAGCATATATAGCCCGCCAGCATCGGCAGCTTCTCCCACTTTCTCGGTGGGACAGCGCAGGAATTTAGCATATGGCTACTGCCGCCCCGGCCTGTAGGTACAGAAGAAGCTCACCTTCCCCGCCTCCGCGCGGTTTTCCTCCCCGACGGAGACAGTCAGCGACGGGGGCTCCTTCAGCACAAACCTCTCCTCCGTCACCTCTAAGGTCTGGATCACCCGGCACGCCTCATCCCCGCCGTCACTCTCCACCCAGATTGTATCACAGATTCCCACCTCCGCGTCTACGCCGGGGGTGCCGGCCTTTGGCAGGATGAAGAGCCAAGGATCCCCGTCTCCGGCGTCCGCCTCGATGCAGTCCGCAAAGGCCTCCCCGTCCCCCCGGGTGAAGTAGTCGGCCACCACCCCGCTATAGGTGTCAATCCCCACCGCCGTCAAGCTCCGCCCCTGCTCCTCCGGGGCACACCCGGCCAAGACGAAAGTCAGAAGCACTCCCAAAACCGCCGCCACCCACCGTCTCATCATCCGTCCCTCCCTCTTATTTACCCATTCAGACGCGAAATCCCTCCAAAAGTTCCCACGCCCTACCGTCAAGCCCCCCTGAAAGGGGTGGCTCAAAAAACCCTATATAGGCATAAAACGGCCAAGGGCCGCGCTGCCAAGCCCAAGAACAAGGCCGCGCCCAGCAAGACCGCCAAGGCCCTTAGCAAGGGCGCACCCCCTGCTCCCGCCAAGGAGGAGGCCCCGGCCCCTCCGCCCAAACCCGCCCAGCCCCGTGACGCGACCCGCGCCGTGAAAGAGGAAGCCGTCTGTCTGGACCTGCCGACCTCCACCCGTTCAAGGATCATCCCTTTGGTGTGCGGGACGATGCGGAAAT
>CANPBB010000110.1 GCA_947572235.1 uncultured Clostridia bacterium | reverse complement strand
AAGGGCGACATCGTCCTGGACGAGGGCCAGCTCTACCGCTCCATCCACGACGTCAACGACGCCGGGCAGAACCGCAAGCCCTCGGAGACACCCTCGATGTGGACGCGCATCGGCAACCCCCTCGAGGAGTTCCCGGAGTGGGTTCAGCCTATCGGAGCCCATGACGCCTATGAGGCGGGCTCGAAGGTCTCCCACAACGGCAAGAAGTGGGTCTCCACCGCCCCCGCTAACGTGTGGGAGCCGGGCGTCTATGGGTGGGAGGAATACTCCGAGCCCGTGGCGCAAATGGCCCAGGAAGCCCCCCAGGAGCCCCAGGACGGGCCCTCGGAGGAGCCGGGGGAGTAACTACCCTATAGCAGCGCAAAAGGCAAGGGAGGGGCGGCAAAAGCCGCTCCTCCCGGGGCCTTAAAAAGTCCGCCCTCTTGCTCGGGCCGCTCCCCTCGTCGGGGGCGGTCGGCGCAAGTGAGCGGCCTCGGATTTACTTCTAAGAACGGGGCTATTTTTTCTCATTTATCCTGTCCGCTTTTCTCAAAAATCTCGTCGCGCTACAGATGGCGCTGCTGTAAGAGGGAGGAGATAGTATGGAATTTGAGAGAGAGATTCAGCTGGTCCAGCGTCCCGCCGGCGGCACGGTACCGCCGCTGTTCACCCCCGCCGCCGCGGAGGAGGTCCTGGCCTTTCACAGGACCCTTCCGGGCTATGCCCCAACCCCCTTGGCTGAGCTGCGCCGGCTGGCGGAGCACTTGGGGCTGGGGGCGCTGTATGTGAAGGATGAGAGCAAACGCTTCGGCCTCAACGCTTTCAAGGTGCTGGGGGGCAGCTGGTGCCTCCACCGATATCTGAGGGAGCATCCGGGGCGTCACACCTTTGTCACCGCCACCGACGGCAACCACGGCCGGGGCATCGCCTATGCCGCCGCCCGACTGGGGATGGAAAGTGTGGTGTACATGCCCAAAGGCAGCGCCAAGGAGCGTCTGGAGAACATCCGGGCTTTGGGGGCCAAGGCGGAGATCACGAAGTGGAACTATGACGACACCGTCCGCTATGCCAGCCGTCAGGCGGCGGAGCACGGGTGGGTGTTGGTGCAGGACACCTCTTGGGAGGGCTATGAGCAGATCCCCATGTGGATTATGGAGGGGTACACCACGTTGGCTCTGGAGGCGGCGGAGCAGATGGGGGAGGAGGGGCCCACGCATGTCTTTCTCCAAGCGGGGGTTGGCTCCATGGCCGGGGCCATTGCCGCCTTCTTTGCCCACCGCTATGGGGAGAGGCGCCCAGCCATCGCCGTGGTGGAGCCTCACGCCGCCAACTGCTTCTTCCGCACCGCTCAAGCCTCCGATGGGCAGCTCCACGGCGTGGGGGGCGAGCTTCGCTCCATTATGGCGGGGCTGGCCTGCGGGGAGCCCTGCGGCTTGGCTTGGCAGATGCTGGAGGGCTGCGCGGAGAGCTACTTGTCCCTGCCGGACTGGGTGTCGGCCAAGGGGATGCGGGTATTAGGGAACCCCTTGGGGGACGACCCCCGGATTGTCTCCGGTGAGAGTGGCGCCGCCACGGTGGGACTGGTGGCGGCGGTGATGGGGGACCCGGCCTGCGTGCCGCTGCGGGAGCGGCTGGGGCTGGACGGGTCCTCCCGCGTGCTGTGTATCTCCACCGAGGGGGACACGGATCGGGAGAACTACCGGAGAATCGTCTGGGACGGGGCGTATCCCAGTGTTTGAGACATGGCGCGAGGGCCGCAGGGTCCGCCTCTCCGGCGGGTCCTGCGGCCCTCGCTGTTAAGGAGGCGGAAAGACATTTGAAGGCGGCAAAATGGAGAGGGTGAAAGCACGTTCTGACACACCCAAGGTGTTGACACATAAAGGAAGGAAATAGTATAATGGCAGAGGAATAGCCACAGGCAGAGTGGCCCGCGAGGCCGGCCGGGAGGGCGGTCAGCGAAGGGGCCTTCTGAGCTGCTGAAATGGAGATTGCCATGAGAGAGAAATCGGATGGACGGGGAACGCGAAAGGGGAGGTCGCTGCTCCTCTCTATCGTGTTGGTGTTCTGTATATTGGGGGCCTTTGTGTACACGGTCTCCAAGAAAATTTCACAGGAGATGTACGCGTCAGCCATTCAGAACCTGAGTGAGAGCTTAGATCTGATCCAAGCGGCTATCGAGGCGACCCTGCGCAGCGAGGCGGAGTTCCAGCTCCTCCTCGCCGAGGAGGCGGCTCTGTCGGAGGATCCAAAGGCCTATATCCGCGGGTGCAGAGGCAACCAGACCATGTCCCGCGTCTCGATCATCCTCGCCGGCGAGACGGCGGGCGTCTCCAACAGCGGGGAGGTTTTTACCGGGGAGGAGTTGGACTTCTCAGCCGGAGGCACGGTGATGGGCCTGCCGGTCTCCCGATCCTATCTGAACCACATGGGGACCTGGTCCTACACCCTCAGCTGTCCTGTGGTGCGGGAGGGTGAGGAGATCGGAACCCTCTATGCGGAGTATGTCTATGACGCCATTGACAGGACGCTTCCCAATGGGTTCTACAACAATCAGGCGGCCCTCTATATCATGGATGCGGAGAGCGAGCGGTTTGTGCTCAAGCCCAAGGGGATGGGGATGCGCAGCGCCGGACACCTGAATCTAAATGATTTCTACCGGGCCAACAGCATTGTTGACCCGGCTATCCACGCGGAGGTGGAGGAATGCCTGAAGAGTGGTCAGGACGTGCTGTTTTACCATCAGATCCGGGCGGTAGACGCCCTCAACTATATGTGGGCGGTAAACGGCGGCACCATCTTTCTGGTGGGCTACGTGCCTGTGGAGGCCATCCAGCAGGAGGGGCGGACGGTCAGCCAGAATATCCTGATTGTGGTGGTCTCTATGCTGGCCGCCTTCTTTACCTGCATCCTCCTGTACTACCGCTCTTGGCAGCAGCAGGATAAGCTGCGCCGGGAGCAGGAGGCAGAACGCCAGCTCTACAGCCAGCGGCTGTCGGAGGCTTTGCGGGCTGCTCAGATTGCCAGCGAGTCCAAGACCACCTTTCTCTCCAACATGTCCCACGACATCCGGACGCCCATGAACGCGGTGCTGGGCTTTACCACCCTGCTGGATCGGGATGCCGGCGATCCGGCCAAGGTTCGGGAGTACACCAAGAAGATCACGGCCTCCGGCAAGCATCTGCTCAGTCTGATCAACGACATCTTGGATGTGTCCAAGATTGAGAGCGGGAAGGTAGTGCTGAGCTATGAGAAGTTCGCCCTCGGAGATGTGGTTTCCTCTGTGGATACCATTATCCAGCCTATGGCCAAGGCCAAGAGGCAGACGTTCCATGTGGAGGTCACTGGTATCCGCCACGAGTATCTGATCGGGGACGAGACGCGGATCAATCAGATTCTCATCAACCTCCTCTCCAACGCGGTGAAGTATACGCCCGAGGGCGGGCACATCTGGTTTCGCATTGTGGGGCTCAAACAGAGGTCCAACCAGTTTGAGCACATCCGCATTGAGGTGGAGGATGACGGCTATGGCATGACGCCGGAGTATCTGAGGACGATCTTCGACGCTTTTACACGGGCGGAGAACAGCACCACCAACAAGGTGCAGGGCACTGGCTTGGGGATGGCCATCACCAAGAGCATTGTGGAACTGATGGGCGGCACCATCGAGGTGCGCAGCGAGGTGGACCGCGGGTCTCTGTTCCAAGTGGAGCTGGAGCTGCGCATTCAGGAGGGGCTGGCAGATCAGCAGTTCTGGGCGGAGCGGGGTGTCACACGGGTTTTGACCGTGGGGGGAGACCGGGAGAGCCGCGAGAACATGCAGGCGCTGCTGGAGGATGCCGGCGTTCAGCTGGAGGGCACCGACAGCGCAGAGGAGGCGCTGGCGTGGGTCCAAAAGGGCGGGAGCTGTCAGCTGCTTCTGCTGGACTGGGAGGAGCTGGGAGAGAGGGCTGTTCAGACGGCGGAGAAGCTGCGGCAGGCCTTGGCGGTTCAGACGCCGGTGCTGTTTTTGATGGACAGCGGCACAGCGGAGACGGAGATGGCGCTGGACTTGGAGCGCTGGGGGGTTCTGACGAAGCCCTTTTTCGCGGCGGCCTTTCGGGAGAGGGCGGCCCGGCTGTGGGAGGAGAAGGCAGGGGAGACTTTGCCGCCGCCCCAAGGGGACAGCGGTCTGGAGGGGATGCGGTTTTTGGCCGCGGAGGACAACGAGATCAACGCGGAGATCCTCTTTGAGCTTCTTGAGATGGAGGGGGCCTCCTGCGAGATTGTGGAGAATGGCCGCTTGGCGGTAGAGCGTTTTCAACAGTCGGCGGAGGGGGAGTTCGATGCGATTTTGATGGATGTACAGATGCCGGTGATGAACGGACACGATGCTGCGCGGGCCATCCGGGGGCTGAACCGCCGGGACGCGGGGCGTATCCCCATCATTGCCATGACCGCCAACGCCTTTGCCGAGGACGAGAAGGCGGCGCTGGCCGCCGGTATGGATGTCCATGTGGCGAAGCCCTTGGACTTGGAAATTTTGAAGAGAAGCATACGACTATGTGTCAGACGAGAGGAAGAGCTATGAGAATTGGTGCGAGAAGGGGACTGCAGAGAGGGGGCGCCGCCTGCTTGGCGGCGCTGCTGGTACTGCTGGCTTCCTGCGGGGTTCCAGAGAAGCCAAAGAATCTGGTTCCCCGAGAGGAGACGGAGAAGCGGGAGGTGAATTTCTTCAGCCCCATGGAGAAAACGGACCCGAACGCGGAGAATGTGGCGCGGACTGCGTCGGATCTCACCATCGCTATGGCAGAGGAGCGGCTGGGGGTTTCGGTGGCCTATCGGACCTATACAGCGGAGAACTATCAGGATAAGACCTATGATGAGGTGTCTATGGACCGGGTCCGCAGCAATATGGACGATCTATACCTGCTCAACCCGGACACCATTTTGATCTTGGCGGCGGAGGGGAAGCTGATGGATCTGTCGGGGCTGAACTGCGTGAAGAACCTGCGGGAGATCATCCACACCGCCAACACCGTGGACGGGAAGCTGGTGGCTATTCCGCAGGAGGTGGTGGCCTATGGGCTGTTTGTCAATGTGGATCTGTTTAAGCAGTATGATCTCTCTCTGCCGGAGACGCCGGAGGATTTTTTGGAGTGCTGCCGGGTGTTTCAGGAGAATGGCATTGAGACGCCTGTCGGCGCCAACCGCTGGTGGCTGGAGACCTTTGTCTTTGCCCAAGCCTATGCCGACCTCTACAACGGTGGGAACACGGCGGCGGAGATTGCTGCCCTCAACAGCGGGGAGGCCCGGTACAGCGACTATATGCGCCCCGGCTTCGAGTTTCTGAGGACGTTGATCGACCGGGGGTATATTGACGCGGAGCAGGCCTTGGTCAGCGAGGCCATCGAGGGGGAGGGGCCAGACTTCCTGGCGGGAAAGACTCCCATCGTCGTGGCTTACTGGGGGGCAGCCAATACGGAGACCGCCTACGGCAAGACGGATTTTGAGATGCAGGTCATCGGCTTCCCCAGCAGCCGGGGACAGATGCCGGTGATGCCTATGACTGGCTTCGCCGTGGGCGCTGGCTCTGAGAACGCGGAGGATGCCATGGCTGTGCTGGACATCATCGCCTCTGATGAGGCGCTGCAGCTCTACGCAGAGACCAACCGGGTGATTTCGCCGTCGAAAAATGTGCAGGTGGAGTGTGTGCCCGCGCTAAAGCCTCTCAGCGACCGGATTGAGGAGGGGGTCTATGTGCTGGGTTCCAACGCGGGGATGCAGGTGGAGCAGTGGGGGAATACTTGCTTGATCGTGCGGCAGCTGCTGGGCGGCGCGTCGGTGGAGGCGTGCATGGAGGAATTTGACCGGCTGCAGGATGAGGCGATCGGGCGGGGGGATTGATGGGAGAGCGGATGTAGAATTTTGCAGGGGTGGACAATGTCCGCCCCTGCAGCCGGTCTCTGGTAAAATGCGCGGGACTTGCTTTCCTGTGAATCTTCCCCTTGAAATACCCCCGATTATCCTGTATAATACTACAGATTGAAACAGAAGGGGCGTTTCATGGGCCCCTCCCAATACAGAAAACAGAAAGTGTGATGGTTTATGAAGTACGATTTTACCGCCATTGAACAGAAATGGCAGAAAAAATGGCGGGAGGAGAAGACCTTTGCCGCTTCCACCGGCCGGACAGACAGGCCTAAGTTTTACGGGCTGGTGGAGTTCCCCTATCCCTCCGGCAATGGGCTTCACGTGGGCCACGCCAGGCCCTACACCGCCATGGATGTGGTGGCCCGGAAGAAGCGGATGGACGGGTACAATGTGCTCTTCCCCATCGGCTTCGATGCCTTCGGTCTGCCCACGGAGAACTACGCCATCAAAAACCATATCCATCCGGCCAAGGTCACCAAGGACAACATCGCCAATTTTACCCGACAGCTCCATATGCTGGGCTACTCCTTCGACTGGGACCGGGTGGTGGATACCACCGACCCCCAATACTACAAGTGGACCCAGTGGATCTTCCTCCAGCTCTATAAGAAGGGCTTGGCCTACAAGACCTCCATGCCTGTCAACTGGTGTACCTCCTGCAAGTGCGTGCTGGCCAACGAGGAGGTGGTGGAGGGCGTCTGCGAGCGGTGCGGCAGCGCCGTGGTGCGCAAGGAGAAGAGCCAGTGGATGCTGAAAATCACCGAGTACGCCCAGCGCCTGATTGACGATTTGGACGAGCTGGACTTCATCGAGCGGGTGAAGACCCAGCAGAAGAACTGGATCGGCCGCTCCACCGGTGCGGAGGTCACCTTTAAGGCCACCACCGGCGACGACATCGTGGTATTCACCACCCGTCCCGACACGATCTTCGGCACCACCTACATGGTCATCTCTCCGGAGCACCGCTTCGTGCAGGACTGGAAGGGTTGCATCGCCAATTGGGAGGAGGTGGAGCAGTATGTGAAGGAGGCCGCCCGCAAGAGTGACTTTGAGCGCACGGAGCTGGCCGCCGACAAGGAGAAGACCGGCGTCATGCTCAAGGGCGTGAATGCCGTCAACCCTGTCAACGGGCGGGAGGTGCCCATCTTCATCTCCGACTACGTGCTGGCCACCTACGGCACAGGCTGCGTCATGGGCGTGCCCGGCCACGACGGGCGGGACTGGGCCTTCGCCAAGAAGTTCGGCCTGCCGATCATCCCCACCGCCCAAGGCGGCGATGTGCAGGAGGCGGTCTACACCACCTCGGACACCGATCTGGTGATCAATTCCCAGCAGTTTAACGGCATGACCGTGAAGGAGGCCAAGGAGGCTGTCACCGACTGGCTGGAGCGGGAGGGAACCGGCAGGCGGAAGGTGAACTATAAGCTCCGGGACTGGGTGTTCTCCCGCCAGCGGTACTGGGGGGAGCCTATCCCCATGATCTGGTGCGGCAAGTGCGGCTGGCAGCCCGTGGACGAGAGGGAGCTGCCCCTGCTGCTGCCGGAGGTGGAGAGCTATGAGCCCACCGATGACGGCGAGAGCCCCATCTCTAAGATCACCGACTGGGTGAACACCACCTGCCCCTGCTGCGGCGGTCCCGCCCGGCGGGAGACGGATACCATGCCCCAGTGGGCGGGCTCCAGCTGGTACTTCCTCCGGTATATGGATCCGGACAATGCCGAGGCCCTCGCCTCCAAGGAGGCGCTGGACTACTGGTCCCCGGTGGACTGGTACAACGGCGGCATGGAGCATACAACCCTCCACCTGCTGTACAGTCGGTTCTGGCACAAGTTCCTCTACGACATCGGCGTGGTGCCCACCAAGGAGCCCTACGCCAAGCGCACCAGTCACGGCATGATCTTGGGTGAGGGCGGCGAGAAGATGTCCAAGAGCCGGGGGAACGTCATCAATCCCAACGACATCATTGAGCAGTTCGGCGCGGATACCATGCGCACCTATATTATGTTCATCGGTGACTTTGAGAAGGCCGCCGCTTGGTCCGCCAACGCGGTGAAGGGCTGCAAGCGGTTTTTGGACCGGGTGTGGAATCTCAGTGAGATGGAGCACACCGGAGAGGACTACTCCAAGGCCAATGAGGCCGCGGTGCATAAGGCCATCAAGAAGGTGTCTGAGGACATTGAGGCCATGAAGTTCAATACCGCTATCGCCGCGCTGATGGCTCTGGTGAACGACTACTACGCCAACGGGGCCAGCCGGGGAGATATGCGGGCTCTGCTGCTGATGCTCAGCCCCTTCGCGCCCCATATCTGTGAGGAGATGTGGGAGAATATGGGCTTCGGCGGTCAGGTCAGTGCCCAGAGCTGGCCGGAGTACAACGAGAGTAAGACAGTGGCGGACACCGTGGAGATGGCCGTTCAGGTGGGCGGCAAGCTCCGGGGTACCATTCAGGTGGCCTTGGACAGCGATCAGGAGACCGTAGTGGCCGCCGCCAGAGAAAACGAGAAGGTGGCCCGGTTTGTGGAGGGGATGGAGATCGTGAAGGTCATTCATGTACCGAATAAGCTGGTGAATCTGATTGTGAAGCCCAAGAAGTAAAGGACAGGCGGCGGCTCGGGAAACTGAGCCGCC
>CANPBB010000109.1 GCA_947572235.1 uncultured Clostridia bacterium | reverse complement strand
TGGAGGATGTGCTGAACACCGCCTTCTCCCGCCACCAGACCCTCCTGCAGGAGATGGAGCGGCTTACCGCCGCCATGGCCGATGGGGACAGCAGCGCCGAGACACTCCGGCGCTATGGAGAGCTCTCCGCCAAGTTTGAGGGGATCGGCGGCTACGACACGGATACCGCGGTGAACAAGGTGGCAAACGGCCTTTCTATCCCTCCGGAGATGCGCTCACAGCCCTTTGACAGTCTCTCCGGCGGGGAGAAGACCCGGGTGAACTTGGGACGGCTTATCTTGGAGGATACGGATATTCTCCTTTTGGATGAGCCCACCAACCACTTGGATCTCCACGCCACCGAGTGGCTGGAGGGGTACGTGAGCCGGTTTAAGGGCACCGTGGTGGCCATCAGCCATGACCGGTACTTTTTAGACCGGACGGTGACACGGGTCATTGAGATTTTAGACGGCAAGGCGGAGTTTTACGCCGGAAACTACAGCTTTTATGCCATTGAGAAGGAACGCCGCTATCTGGAGCGGATGCGCCAGTACGAGAAGGCGGAGGCCCAGATTGCCCACTTGGAGAAGTCGGCGGAGCAGCTCAGGCTGTGGGCCTTTCAGGGGATGGACAAGACCTACCGCCGGGCGGTGTCCATGGAGCGGCGGATCGAGCGGATCCGCCAGTCCCAAGTGGGACGGCCCACCAAGTCCCGCGCCCTCACCGCCCGGTTCGGGGAGGCGGAGTTTTTCGGTGATGAAGTCCTCCACCTTCGGGAGATAGGCAAGTCCTTTGACGGCAGGACGCTCTTTGAAGAGGTGTCGCTGCTGGTGGAGGGGGGCGAGCGGATCGCCCTCTTGGGGGACAACGGTACGGGGAAGTCCACGCTGCTGAAGATTCTCATGGATGAGGAGAGCCCCGATGCTGGGCGGGTGAAGTACGGACCCTCGGTGCGCACCGCTTACCTGCCCCAGATCATCCGTTTTGACGATCCCTCCCGCAGTCTGGTGGATACTATGCTTTACGCCAAGCGGGGGCTTTCCACCCAAGGGGCCCGGGACCGTCTGGCCTCCTTCCAGTTTCGGGGGGAGGACGTGTTTAAGCCGGTGTCGGTACTCTCCGGCGGGGAGCAGAGCCGGTTGAGGCTCTGTATGCTGATGGATGAGGAGATCAACTTCCTCATCTTGGACGAGCCTACCAACCACTTGGACATTGCCAGCCGGGAGTGGATTGAGGAGGCGGTGGAGGCCTATGAGGGCACCCTGCTCTTTGTCAGCCACGACCGGTACTTCATTAACCGCTTTGCCACCCGGGTCTGGGAGCTTGCCAACGGGAGGATCACCGACTATCCGGTGCCCTTTGCCCGGTACCGGGAGATCAAGGAGCGGGAGCGGAGTCAGCAAAAGCCTGCCGCCAAGCCGGCGCCGGACAAGCCCAAGACCGCCGCCAAGGGGAACAAGGCCCAGCAGGCCGCCCGGAAGCAGATGACTATTTGTCAGCGGGAGATTGAGAAGCTGGAGGAGGCCATCCGGGAGAAAGAGGCGGAGCTGGAGGCCAATGCCTGTGATTATGAGAAGTACAGCGCCCTCTACAGTGAGAAAGAGGCCATAGATGAGGCGCTTTTGTCGCTGATGGAGCGGTGGGAGCAGCTCAGCGAGGAGGCGGGGGAGTGAGGCGGTGCTGGCTGGCTCTGGCGGCACTGCTGGCCCTTGCGGGACTTTTGATGCGGCGGGTGTTTACGGCGGTGCGCTTTTGCGGCTTCCTCTGCCTCTGCGCTGTGCCGGTGTGCCTGTTGTGGGGGTTCCTCTCCGCCCAAAGGGGGCGGCGGTGGGCCGATATCGCCCGCTGGGTCCTCGCTGTTTGCATAGGAGCGGGGGTTGCCCTCTTTGCCGTGATAGAAATTCAGGTGATTGCCGCCGGCCATACCGATGAGGAGACCTCTGTAGAGGCGGTAGTGATTTTGGGCGCTGGGGTCAATGGGACCCAGCCCTCCCTGAGTTTGCAGGTGCGGCTGGAGGCGGCCTTGGCCTATCTCTCGGACAAGCCCGGGATCCCTGTTGTGGTCTCCGGGGCCCAAGGGGGTGGGGAGGCCGTCTCCGAGGCTCGGTGTATGGCGGACTGGCTTACTGGGCACGGATTGGATCCAAGAAGGATTCATTTGGAGGAGCAGGCTCGGAGCACAGCGGAGAATGTCCGGTATGCCAAGGAGATGCTCAGGGTGCTGGGTGTCGGTTCCGCCGCGCCGGTGGCGGTGGTTACGGCTGACTACCATCTGTACCGGGCATCGCTGTACTGGGACGATCCGGGGTTTGTTCCGGTGGCGGCCCATATGCCGGCAAAGCATCTGCCGCTGACCATCAACTACTACATCCGGGAGGTATTCGGTGTCGTGTACCTCTCCGTATTGGGATAAAGGAGGGCTTTTATGCTTAGAATTCTCTGTGTATACTACTCCCGTACAGGCAAGACCAAACGCACCATGGAGAAGGTGGCACAGGCTTTGAACGCGGAGCTTATTGAGATCACTGACGGGGTGAATCGAAGGGGCGCCGTGGGGTGCCTCCGGTCCTGCTTGGACGCGGTGCGCAAGTCTACCCGGTTTTTGGAGGTATTTCAGCCCAGCCAGCCGGTGCGGAAATATGATGCGGTGATTGTGGGTACGCCCATCTGGGCGGGGCGGTGCAGCAGCATTGTCCGGGAGTTTTTGAAGAAGTATGGTCGGGACTGCCGGCAGATCGCCTACGTGGTTACACGGGGCATGGAGGAGAACCGTCAGGAGGCGGTGTTTCAGCAGATGGATCTGTACACCGCCCGTCCCCACCTGTGCGCGGTGTCGCTGAAGGCGGACTGTGCCGGGGAGGACTTCTGGCGGGAGGAATTTTTGCGGGAGTTTGAGATGAAACTCGCCGAGCAAGGAGCAAAACATGCTGACAAAGCTGAAGGGAATTGAACAGCGATTGGATGCGGTGGAGACACAGCTCTCCGACCCGTCTGTATACGGCGATCCGGCTCTTTTGAAGAAGCTGCGTCTGGAACAGAAAGACTTGACCCCTGTAGTGGAGGCTTACCGCGCCTACTGCCAAGCAGAGCGGGCCATGATGGAGGCGGAGGAGCTGCAGAGCGACCCGGAGCTCCGGGAAATAGCCGCCGAGGAGTACGCCTCGGCCAAGGCGGACCGGGAGCGTCTGGAGGAAGAGCTGCGGATTCTCCTCCTGCCCAAGGACCCCAACGACAGCAAGAACGTGATCATGGAGATCCGTGGTGGCGTGGGGGGCGAGGAAGCCATGCTCTTCGCCGCGGATCTTTTGCGGATGTACACCATGTACGCCGAGCGCCGGGGCTGGAAGATTGAGATCGTCAGTGCCAACGAGACGGAGCTGGGGGGGATCAAGGAGACCAGCTTCGTTGTGGAGGGAGAGGGGGCTTGGTCCCGTCTGAAGTTTGAGAGCGGGGCCCACCGGGTTCAGCGTGTGCCGGTGACGGAGTCCTCCGGCCGCATCCAGACCAGCGCCGCCACGGTGGCGGTGCTCCCAGAGGCGGAGGAGGTGGAGTTTACTATTGATCCCAAGGATTTGCAGATTGATACTTTCCGCTCCTCCGGCGCCGGGGGCCAGCACGTGAACAAGACCGAGAGCGCCATCCGCATCACCCACCTGCCCACCGGGGTGGTGGTGGAGTGTCAGGATGAGCGGAGCCAGTACAAGAATAAGGATCGGGCTATGAAAATCCTCCGGTCCAAGCTCTATGAGGCCGAGCAGGCCAAGCAGGACGCGGCTATCGCCGCCCAGCGCCGCAGTCAGGTGGGCAGCGGCGACCGCAGCGAGCGTATCCGCACCTACAATTTCCCTCAGAACCGGGTCACAGACCACCGGCTTACCGGGGAGGTGAAGAATTTCAACATCGACCAGATCATCAACGGCGATTTGGACCCCCTGATTGACGCCTTGGTCACAGCCGACCAAGCGGAGAAGCTCCTCAGAGAGAGGGGGGAGGGGTGAGGCGGGGCCTGCGGGTCCTCCTCTGTACCGCCGCTTGGGCACTGCTGATTGTCAGTGGTCTGTTTCTGTGGGCGGTGGTGGATTACTATCGGTCCATCCCAACGCTGTACAGCTTCTTCGGAGCAGAGGCGCTGGAGGAGAAGCTGGCTAGGGGGATCATCTGGGCGGGCGTCCAAGGACTTGGGTTCCTCTTCTCCGCCGCACTCTGTCTGATTGCCACAAGAGCCGCCTTAAAGAGGCGGAAAAACACGAGAGAAAAGCGAAAAAACCATGAAAACACAGCTTTTGACACAGAGAGATATTGACGCCGCCGCTACCATCCTCCGGGAGGGCGGTTTGGTGGCGATTCCCACAGAGACCGTCTACGGCTTAGGGGCTGACGCATTGAATCCGGCGGCGGTGGCCCGCATTTTTGAGGCCAAGGGCCGCCCGCAGGACAACCCGCTGATCCTTCACATCCCGGAGGCATCTTGGCTAAAGCGGTACTGCCGGAACATTCCGCCTGCGGCCTACGCGCTGGCGGAGCGGTTCTGGCCGGGACCACTCACCATGGTTTTGCCCCGGCGGTCCAATGTTCCCAATGCGGTGACCTGCGGGCTGGACACCGTAGGGATCCGGTGCCCCAATCATCCGGCTTTTTTGGCGGTGCTTCGGGCCTTGGACCGGCCGGTGGCTGCCCCCAGCGGGAATCTGTCCGGCCGGCCCAGCCCCACCTGCGCGGCCCATATGGTGGAGGATATGGACGGGCGGATTGAAGCCATCATGGACGGCGGGCCCTGCGGCGTGGGGGTGGAATCCACCATTGTGGATATGACCACGCCCATTCCCCGGCTTCTGCGTCCCGGCGGCCTGCCGCTGGAGGCACTGCGGGAGGTGCTGGGGGAGGTGGCGGTGGACAGAGCGGTAAACGCACCCCTTGGGGTGGGAGAGAAGCCCCGTGCCCCGGGGATGAAGTACCGCCACTACGCCCCCAAGGCTCCAGTCACTGTGGTGGCCGGGGACAGCCGCCGCACCGCCCAGTATATTCTCCGGCATCTGGGGGAGCGGACCGGGGTGATCTGTTTTGATGAGTACGTTCCCGACTTTCAAGGCTGCACAGTGGAGGCCATCGGCTCCGCTAAGGATGTGGGGGAGCAGGCCCGGCGGCTCTTCGACGCCCTCAGGGCCTTCGACGCCACGGAGGTGGACGTTATCTTTGCCCAGTGCCCCGGCGACGCAGGACTTGGGCTGGCGGTGGCCAACCGTCTGAAAAAGGCGGCGGGCTTTCAGATCGTGGATTTGGGGGAGGGGGAGCGGCCATGATGGTGATCGGACTCACCGGCCCCACCGGCGCGGGGAAGACCACGGCGCTGGTGGTGCTGGGGGAGATGGGGTGTGAGATCGTGGACTGCGATGCCCTCTACTACCGTCTGCTCCAAACAGACAGGGACTTTCGAGGCCGTCTGACGGATACATTTGGAAATATATTTGACAGCGATGGACAGTTAAACCGGGCAGTGCTGGGTAAACTGGTCTTTGAGAACCCGAAGGAGCTGTCAAGGCTTAACGCCATCATCTACCCCGCGGTAAGGGCGGCGGTGGAGGCACGGATTGAAGCCTGCACTGCCCATAGCATCGTCGTCGACGCCATCAATTTGATGGAGAGCGGTATAGGGGAGCTGTGTGATTTTACGGTCGCTCTTACCGCCCCGCCGGAGGTCCGGCTTCAACGGATCATGGCCCGGGACGGTATTGCCGAAGACTACGCCAGAAGCCGCATGGCCGCTCAGAAAAGCGATGGCTACTATAAAAAACACTGTACCTTCCTCTTGGAGAACCGGGCTGGGAGTGAGGGGGAGTTCTGCCGCTTGATTCGGGATTTTTTTCAGGATTTTATTTTGCAGAAGGAGATATAACCTATGGAAATCAAAGAGTGGAAAGAGAAAATCCTTTACACCGCGAAGAACGGTTTTGATCGCCTGAGCGACGCCGACCGGGCTGCTATGGAGGGTTACTGTGCCGACTATCGGGCCTATTTGGACGTGAGCAAGACTGAGCGGGAGTGCGCGGCGGAGACCATTCGTTTGGCGGAGAAGGCGGGGTTTCGCCCCTACCAGCGGGGCATGGCTCTTGCCGCTGGTGACAAGGTCTATGTGAGCAACCGGGGCAAGATGGTGCTTTTGGCAGCCATAGGAGAGAGAAGTCTTAGTGAGGGGGTTCAGATTGCCGCCGCCCATATCGACAGCCCCCGGCTGGATCTGAAGCCCTCGCCTCTCTACGAGGAGGGAGAGATGGCCTATCTCAAGACCCACTACTATGGCGGCATCCGCAAGTACCAGTGGGTGACGGTGCCGCTGGCCCTCCATGGTGTGGTGGCGCTGACCAATGGCCGGGTGATCCCTGTGATCATCGGTGAGGACAAGGGGCCCCGGCTGGTGATCAATGACCTCCTGCCCCACTTGGGACAGGAGCAGAACAAGAAGACCTTGGCCGAGGGCATTGCCGGCGAGCAGCTGAACCTGCTGGTGGGCAGCGAGCCCTTGGCGGGAGAGGAGAAGGAGCGGGTAAAGACGGCGGTGATGAAGCTCCTCTATGAGGAGTATGGTTTCACCGAGGCGGACTTCATCTCTGCGGAGCTGGAGGCGGTGCCCGCTTGGAACTCCACGGAGATCGGCCTTGACCGGAGTATGCTGGGCGCCTATGGCCATGACGACCGGGTCTGTGCCTATGCGGCCCTGCGGGCGCTGATGGATATCGGTACCCCGGCGCACACAGCAGTGTGTGTTCTGGCGGACAAGGAGGAGGTGGGTTCCATGGGCGTCACCGGCATGCAGACGGCGGCCTTTGACACCTTTATGGAGGACCTGTGCGAGAGCCAAGGCGTGCCGGTTCGTGCCTGCTTTGAGAAGTCCTTCTGCCTCTCCGCTGACGTGACAGCGGCCTTTGATCCCAACTTTGCCGATGTGTTTGAGAAGCGCAATGCTGCCCGGATCAATTACGGCGTGGGGCTGTGCAAGTACACCGGCAGCCGGGGCAAGGGCGGGGCCTCCGACGCCTCGGCGGAGGTGGTAGCCCGTGTCCGCCGGGTGTTGGAGGAGGCTGATGTGGTCTACCAGATGGCGGAGCTGGGGAAGGTGGACGCCGGCGGCGGCGGCACGGTGGCCCTCCATATGGCCAACCGGAATATTGACACCATCGACGCCGGGGTGCCCGTGCTGAGCATGCATGCGCCCTTTGAGACGGTGGCCAAGCTGGATTGCTATATGACTTATAAAGCCATCAAGGCTTTATTCGCTTGAAATCTGTGGATTTCAGTCGAGCGAGGTTTTCGCTTCGCTCTGCGCCTTAGTCCTGCGATGCTTGCTTTGCGCCCGCGTGAAATCTGCGGATTTCACGCGAAAGGGGGTTGCGGACGCCTGCGTCGCACTCACCCTCCGCCCCGGCGGAGGGTGAGTGCGCTTGACGGCTGCGAGGAATTTTTTCCGAGGACGCGGTCCTCCATTTGGCTAAAAAAGAGGAAACCTTGTATTTGCAATGATTTCCTATTCAAGCTTAGTGCCGCAACACCTTCAAGTCATGCCACAACCCAATATTCTAAAAACCCATCCTAAGGTATTGGAGAATATACGCCAAAAACTGCACACGAGAATACACACAGTAAGGAGGCCGGAACTGTCCGGACTCCTTACTCAACCTTGTGTAGATGAAAAAGATACCGTCCAAAATTAGCGAAATAACAAAATACATAGTGAAACAGAATATTGTAGCAAATAAGAGAAAGAAAAAGTTTTATTTTTTGAAATGGCCTCCCATTTCAAAAAAATTGCGCACCAAAGATGCAAAATCTGTCTTTTACAGACGGAGTAAACTCACTATCCACCTACCCCCAGAGTGACCGGAAAGTCCGGTAGCTCTGGGGCGTTGCTTTTCCCGCCACTGTTACATTTGCTTCGTTTGACCTCTGGTTCTTTGGTGGTATTGGTAATAGCTTTCGCCACGCCTTTCGACTATACTTGCGTTGCAATCAGCGGAAAGGAGAATGACGCCATGCCAACCACCAAAAACCTCTGCGCTCAGATCAGCTTGGAATTACATCAAAAAATCTCGGAGGCCAGAGAGGAATCGGGCCTGACCACCGCGCAGTACATCACCAACTTGGTACTCGAATACTACGAAATGAAAGAAAACGGAGGTAACGTAGCCATGACCAACAACAAATCCCGCACCCTCGCCTTTCAAATTGACGAGAACCTCTTCCAGCGTATCAAAGCGCACCTGGAGCGCGAGACTGCCCGCACGGGCCGCAAGCTCACCCAGCGGGAGTTCGTGCTGGGGCTGATCGAGGAGGCGCTGAATGAGGCTGAGCGTCAGGCCGGTGTCAGCCCCTGTGAGGCCCACCCGGAGGGCAGCGACACCCAGCCCCAGGAAGCTGTTTCCACCAAGGAGAGCGGCGCAGGCTCTGGGCCGTCCCCTGGGGAGCGGATGAAGCAGAGGCAGATCAAAGCGAGAGAGTCCGCTGTACATGATGATCCCCGCCCCCACGACAAGGTTACAGAGGAGGGAAGCCGCCGCGCCGACGAGGGCGGTGATCTGGACGGTGTCCATGGCGCGCCCTCCTTTACTGCCCGGGGGCGGGCGTGGGCGTCTGGGCCTCTTGGAAGACCTTCCGCCCGAGCTCAAGCAGCTCCTCCCGGTCGACCTTGCCCTCCTTGACCT
>CANPBB010000108.1 GCA_947572235.1 uncultured Clostridia bacterium | reverse complement strand
CCCTGCGGGTGATCAGCGCCACGCCGGTCGTGCTGCCGGCTCAGTCTGCCGGGGCCTCCCTGTTCATGCTCCGCTTGGGCTAAGGCATGGGCTTTGGAAAACCGAAACCCGTGTGAACCGCAAAAGTGAGGCCATAAAAATATAACAGAGACACCTGAAGAAGAACAGAAATCGCCGGAACTTGTCGCATCGCGACAGGTTCCGGCACTAAAATGAGGCCTCAATTTCAAATTCAGAACGCAAATGGTTTATCACACACGAAAGTACCGTTTACAAGGGACTCCACAAGGTAAACGAAGCATATATAACAGCGGCGGGAAATGCAAAGTCCCCAGAGCCGCCGGACTCCTCCGGCAGCTCCGGGGGGTGGATAGCGAGCCTGCTCCGTCCGCAAAAGGCGGATTTTGCATCTCTGGTGCGTAAACTTTTTGAAGCGGAGATCCTGTTGGAAAATCCAACTTTTTCTCGCTTTACCCGCTGTAAATCCGCTTTTTCGTTTTGTTGAATAAATTTATTTATGCGTTTTTTGCTTGTATCTTTTTTATCTGCATAAGGTTGCAAAATCCCCCTGTCTGTGCTATCATCAGCCTGACAAATCCCTACAAAGGAGAACACAACCATGTCAAACCTTGACTCCTATATCACCCTATGCCAAACCTACTACCAAATGGGCGTCGCCCACATGGACGCCGGCCGGCCGGCGGAGGCCATGCTCTTCCTCAGCCGGGCTGACACCATCTACAGCGCCAAGGACGAGATCTACGAAGCCGTCGGCAGCGGCCTGACGGACGACTGTTCCGAGCGCATCGGCACGCTGGAGGAGGAGCCCACCCTCCACAACGACTTCCCCCAAGCGGTGGAGGAGCTGGCGGAGCAGCTGGACGAGGATCTGATCCGCGTCTGGGGCCTCTTCACCCTCTGCCGCCTGGTAAAGATAGGGGAGCGCCTCTCCGCCCTCCCCGGCTGCGAGTGTTTCGGGGAGCTGCGCTGGGCGGCGGAATTTGTCCTCCGCTCCTTCCAGCAGGAGGTCACCGGTGCCCAGATCCAGCGGCTGCAGGACATAGGGAACACCCTCTACGAGCTCACCGGCAGCCCCGCCTACTTCGCCGGCGGCGCCGTCGGCGTTCCCGGCGGGCCGGACTTTGAGGTTTTTGACCTGAACGGCCTGTTGGTGCCGGAGGAGCTGATGATGTACCTCACCGCCCACGTGGACCGCATCACCGGCGAGGCGTCCAACGTGGTCACGGAAATCATCCCCTGCGCCCTGCCCATCGACTACTGCCTGCGCACCGCCGGCCAAGAGGAGGGCCACCCCCTGATCCAGCGGGAGATCGCCCGGATACAGAGCGACCTCGACTTTCTCCGCACCGGCCCCACTTGGGCGGCGGTGAACCAGCGGGCCGCGGCCTATATGGATCTGGACATCCTCAGCAGCGAGGCATAGCCCCGCTCCAGCCCGGCAAACTGTCCCCGGCAAACCTGAGAAGCGGCGCCGCTTCGTGGATTTGCCGGGGATTTGCTCTATTTCCCTGCAAGAATTCATATTTGATTCATTGACTACGGGGGAAGATGTGGTATATAATACCTTGAATTGCTGTGAACACCTGTGCCAATGGGTGTCCACACAACAGCACAGCATAGGAGGCGAAGCATATGTGGATGGCGGACAGCTGGCGGGACTACGAGCTCCTCGACTGCGGCAGCGGGGAGAAGCTGGAGCGGTGGGGCGGAGAGGTGCTGCTGCGCCCGGACCCGCAGGCCATCTGGAACACCCCCCGCCTCCACAGCCGCTGGCGAAACCCAGACGGGCGGTACTTCCGCTCCAGCACCGGCGGAGGCCGCTGGGACAAGGGCAAACTCCCGGAACAGTGGCAGATCCGCTACAGGGAGCTGACCTTCATGGTGAAGCCCATGAACTTCAAGCACACCGGCCTCTTCCCCGAGCAGGCGGTAAACTGGGACTTCGCCATGGAGCGGATCCGCTCCGCCGGGCGGCACATCAACGTCCTGAACCTCTTCGCCTACACCGGCGCCGCCAGCGTGGCCTGCGCCGCCGCCGGGGCCAGCGTGTGCCACGTGGACGCGGCCAAGGGCATGGTGGCCTGGGCCAAGGAGAACGCCAGGGCCTCCGGCCTTGCCGACGCCCCCATCCGCTACATTGTGGACGACTGCGCCAAGTTCGTGGAGCGGGAGATCCGCCGGGGCCGGCGCTACGACGCCATTATTATGGACCCCCCCAGCTACGGACGGGGCCCCACCGGGGAGGTCTGGAAGCTGGAGGAGAACCTGTACCCTTTCATCGAACTCTGTGAGAAGGTGCTCTCGGAGAACCCCCTCTTTGTCATCGTGAACTCCTACACCACCGGCTTGGCCCCCAGTGTGCTCACCTACCTGATGGAGCTGATTTTCTCCCGCCGCCACGGGGGCCATACCGTCAGCGGCGAGCTGGGCCTCCCGGTGACGGAGACCGGCCTGGTCCTCCCCTGCGGGTCCACCGGCCGCTGGACGGCTGACTGCTGATGCCGCAGATCCTGCGTTACCTGCTGACCATGCTGTGGGGCGCCGTGGCGGCACTGGCGGCGTACCTCTGCCTGCGCCCATGGCGGCGAAAGCGGCTGACGGATCGGGGTCTGGTCAGCCCCGCCCACCGGGAGGCGGCGCTGTGCCTCTTCTGGATGTTCTGCGGCGGGATGGCCCTGCTGACGCTGACCCCCCGCTGGACCGTCTCCTCCTTTGTAGACATGCTCCACGGCTGCCCTTGGAACGCCGGCCAGCAGCCCTTTTTCAGATGGGGGAGCTATAACCTGTCCCCCCTGCGCACCTTTCGGCAGGATAAACTCATTCTGCTGGGCAATCTCGCCATGTTCATCCCCTTCGGCTTCTTCACAGCCCTCCTCTGGCGGGGCTGGAGCCGGCGCAGGGCACTGCTGACCGGGTTTGCCATCACCGCTTTTGTGGAGTGCTGGCAGCTGCTGGTGGGCCGGGCCTTTGACATTGACGATCTCCTACTCAACACCCTCGGCGTATACTGCGGCCACCTCCTCTGGCGGCTGCTGCGGCGAATCCGCCCCAAGCTGACCGAGAAATTCCACTGCCAAGGGCAGGAATACAATAAAAGTGAGTACAGCCATGACTGACATCATCCGAACCGAGAACCTATCCTACGCCTACCCCCCCGACGAGGGGAAGGAACCCGTCCCCGCCCTCACCGGCGTGGATCTGACCATCGAGCCGGGGAGCTTCGTGGTGGTCCTGGGCCACAACGGTTCCGGCAAATCCACCCTGGCCAAGCACATGAACGCGGTACTCCTCCCCACCGGGGGCCGGGTGCTGGTGGACGGCATCGACACCGCCGAGGAGGAATCCCTCTTTGAGATCCGCCGCCGGGTGGGCATGGTGTTCCAGAACCCGGACAACCAGATCGTAGCCAACGTGGTGGAGGAGGATGTGGCCTTCGGCCCGGAGAACATCGGCGTTCCCACCGAGGAGATCCGCCGCCGGGTGGACGAGTCACTGAAGGCGGTGGGGATGGAGGACTTCCTCCTCCACGCCCCCCACATGCTCTCCGGCGGCCAGAAGCAGCGCATCGCCATTGCCGGCGTCATCGCCATGGCCCCCCAGTGCATCGTCCTGGACGAGTCCACCGCCATGCTGGACCCCTCCGGCCGGCAGGAGGTGCTGCGCACCGTCAGCTGGCTGAACCGGGAGCAGGGCATCACCATCGTCCTGATCACCCACCACATGAACGAAGCGGCCTACGCCCACCGGGTCATCGTCATGGACCACGGCCGTGTGGCCATGGACGGTCCGCCCAAGGAGGTCCTCACCCGCTCCAAGGACCTGCGCCGCCTGGGCCTGACCCCCCCGCCCACAGTGGAGCTGCTCAGCGCCCTCTCGGAGGCGGGCTGGAATGTCCCCTTGGACGCCATCGAGCCGGAGGAGTGCGCCCAGGCCATCAGCAAATACTTGGGCGCGTAATCCCAATGAAAAGGCCCTCCGCAAGGAGTTTGTGCCTCTGGCACAAATAAATTGGAATCGTTTTTTCCGCGGCGTGTACGTGGAAAAACTCTTTACGGGCCGCGCTCGGCCTGGACCTTTCTTCCTCAAAAAAGTGCCTGCACTTTTTTGAAATATAAATTAGAGGGTAAGCATTTGGAACCGATCATTCAAGTAGAAAACCTAACCCACACCTACGGCGCGGGAACCCCCTTCCAGCGCTCCGCCATTGCCGGCGTCAGCTTCCAGCTCCAACAGGGGGAGTTCTTAGGCGTCATCGGCCACACCGGCTCCGGGAAGTCCACTCTGATCCAGCATCTGAACGGCCTTTTGAAGCCCACCGCCGGCCGCGTCCTCTTCCACGGCCGGGATATCTGGGCCGACCCCAAGAGGATCCGGGAGGTCCGCTTCCGGGTAGGCTTAGTATTCCAGTATCCGGAGTACCAGCTCTTCGAGGAGACCGCCGCCAAGGACATCGCCTTCGGCCCCAAGAACATGGGCCTTGACGACACGGAGATTCAAAGGCGTGTGGAGGAGGCGGCCTCCTTCGCCGGCCTCTCCCCCGACCTCTTGGACAAGTCCCCCTTCGACCTCTCCGGCGGCCAGAAGCGCCGGGTGGCCATCGCCGGCGTCATCGCCATGCGCCCGGAGGTGCTGATCTTAGACGAGCCCTCCGCCGGCCTGGACCCGGCGGGCCGCAGCGAGCTGCTGCAAAACATCCGGGACTACCACGCCCGTACCGGCGGCACCGTGGTCCTGGTGAGCCACAGCATGGATGAGATCGCGGAGAACGTCCAGCGCATCTTAGTCCTCTCCCGCTCCGGCGTGGTGATGTCCGGAACGCCCCACGAGGTGTTCAGCCGCGCCGAGGAACTGGAGGCCGTGGGCCTGTCCGTGCCCCAGATCACCAAGGTGGCCATGGAGCTCCGCCGCCGCGGCGTGGATATAGACCCGGCGGTGTACACCGTGGAGGATCTCCGCCGCTCCCTGCTGGCCCTGAGAGGAGGTGGCGCAGGTGCTTAAAGATATCACGCTTGGCCAGTATTTTCCCGGCACCACCCCGGCCCACCGTCTGGACCCCCGGACCAAGCTCATATTGGTGGTCCTCTATATCATCGCCCTCTTCGCCGCCGAGTCCTTCGTGTCCTACGGTTTGATGGCCCTGACCCTCTGCCTCTGCGTGGCGGTGTCCAAGGTCCCCCCCAAATCCCTGATAAAGGGCCTGAAGCCGGTGCTCTTCATCCTGATCTTCACCGCTCTTTTGAACGTATTCTACACCCCCGGCCGCATCCTCTGGCAATGGTGGATCTTCCGCGTCACCATAGAGGGCATCTTCACCGCCTTCTTCATGGCCCTGCGGATCTCCCTTTTGATCATGGGCACCTTCCTGATGACCTACACCACCAGCCCCATCATGCTCACCGACGGCATGGAGAGCCTGATGAACCCCCTGAAAAAGCTCCATGTCCCGGTCCACGAGCTGGCCATGATGATGTCCATCGCCCTGCGCTTCATCCCCACCCTGATTGAGGAGACGGACAAGATCATGTCCGCCCAGAAGGCCCGGGGCGCGGATTTTGAGACCGGCAGCCTTCTCCAGCGGGCCAAGGCCATGGTGCCGCTGCTGGTCCCCCTGTTCATCTCCGCCTTCCGCCGGGCCGACGAGCTGGCGGTAGCCATGGAGTGCCGCTGCTACCACGGCGGCGAGGGCCGGACGAAGCTGAAGGTCCTGCGCTACCGCGGCATCGACTACACCGCCTTTTCCTTAGGCGCGCTGATTCTCGCGGGCGTGATCGTGCTGGCGCGGTTTGGACTTTAGTCGAATGAGGAATAACCGGCGGGGAGTATGCGGAAGAATCGAAAAAAAATCGCTGTAATAGCTGCCTTGGCGGCCCTGGTCTTGGTGGGCGCGGCGGCTTTGGACAACCGATTGAGGGTGCTCTTTTATACGGTGGAGACGGAGGAGCTGTCTATTCCTGTGGACATGGTGCTGCTGACGGATCTGCACAGCTGCGCCTACGGTGAGGGACAGCTTGACATTGTGGGCCGGGTGCGGCGGCTCTCGCCGAAGGCGGTGCTGCTGGCGGGGGACATTGTGGACGACAAGCTGCCCGAGGAGAACGCTTGGATTACGGTGGACGCCTTAGCCGCGGAGTTCCCCTGCTTCTATGTCACCGGCAACCACGAGTGGTGGTCCGGCGAGGCGGAGCGCATCTGCGCCCGGATGGAACAGTGCGGCGTCACCGTCCTCCGGGGAGAGGGCGCGGAGCTGTCCTTGGACAGCGGGGAAACCCTGCGGATCTGCGGCATCGACGACCCGGACAGCGGTCTCAGCGAAAACCAGCTGGCCCGGCTCAGCGTCCCCGCGGAGGGCTTCACCCTCCTCTTGGCCCACCGGCCCGAGCGGATCGACGACTACCTCCAACACCCCTTTGATCTGATTGTCTCCGGCCACGCCCACGGCGGGCAGTGGCGCCTTCCCGGCCTTGTGAACGGCTTGTTTGCCCCCCATCAGGGCCTCTTTCCCCGGTACGCCGGCGGACAGTACGCGGTGGACGGCGCCGACTTCATTGTCAGCCGGGGGCTGGCCCGGGAGAGCACGAAGATCCCCCGGCTCTTCAACCGGCCCGAGCTGGTGGTCATCCAGATCACCCCCAAGTGATCCCCTAAAGGAGAAACACCATGCGCAACATCGCATTGCAATTGATGTACAACGGCGCCGCCTACCACGGCTGGCAGGTGCAAAAGACGGAGCGCACCGTGGCGGAGACCTTGGAGCGCGCCCTCACCGCCGTCTGCTGCGAGCCCATCAAGGCGGTGGGCTGCGGCCGCACCGACGCCGGCGTCCACGCTTGGCGGTACGTGGCCAACTTCCGCACCCGCTCCACCATCCCCTGCGGCCGCTTCCCCCTGGCGGTGAACACCCGCCTCCCCGAGGACATCGTGGTCCGCGCCGCCTTCGAGGTGGCGGAGGGCTTCAACGCCATCGGCTCCTGCTTAAAGAAGGAGTACACCTACCGGATCTACAACTCCCGCATCCGGGATCCCTTCTGTGTCAACCGGGTCTACTTCTACCCCCGCCCCTTGGACGAGGCGGTGATGGACCAGGCGGCCCGGGCCTTTGAGGGGACCCACGACTTTAAGGCGGTGCGCTCGGTGGGGACGGAGACCCGCACCACCGTGCGGACAATATACTACTGCCGCGTGGCCCGGGAGGGACCCCTGATTGAATTGAAGGTCTGCGCCAACGGTTTTTTGTATAACATGGTACGGGCCATCACAGGTACCGTGCTCTACGCCGCCGAGGGCAAGCTGCACCCGGAGGACATCCCGGACATCTTGGCCTCGGGCAACCGGACGCTGGCGGGCCCCACCGTGCCGCCGGGGGGGCTGTACCTGACAAGACTATGGTATGAGGATGAGCGATTGAATGGCTGACGAGAAAAGACAGGAGAGCGGCGGGCGAAGCCTTTTTGTCCGGGTAGCCGCGCTGATTCTGGCCCTTCTGGTGGTATTCGGTGCGGTGTCGGTGGCCCTTCTGGCCGACAACAAATACTTGGACCGGGTCCGCCGCTGGCTGGTCTACGGCGACAGCACCGAGGAGAATCTGTACACCTTCGCCGCCGACAGCCGCAACCGCTACGGCCAGTCGGGGGATTACTTAGTGGTACTGAGTCAGAACACCATCCAGTTTTTAGAAAACGACGGCACCGCCTACCTGTCCCAGCAGGTCCAGCTGAGCCAGCCCGCCCTCAGTGTCGGCGGGAATTTGGCGGCGGCCTACGACGTAGGCGGGCAGAACCTGTACCTGTTCTCCCGTGACGGGGAGCGCCTCCATCTGACCTTGGAGGAGGGCTGCGGCTTCATCTCCGCCCGGCTCAACGAAAACGGCTGCTTGGCGGTGGTCTACGAGGGGAGCGGCTACAAGGGCATCGTGGACATCTACAACGCCCGGCAGGAGAAGACGTTCACCTACAACTCCTCCTCCCGCTTTCTCATTGACGCGGCAGTCTCCCGCAGCGGCACCGCCGCGGCAGTGGTGGCCTTGGGGGAGGAGGCCGGCAGCTTCTGCAGCGAGGTGATCTTCTACCCCTTGGACCAGCAGGAGCCCTACGCCCGCACCCCTCTCACCGGCCATCTGACCATGGACTTGGGCGTCATCGGCGGCGTGCTGGCCTCGGTGTCCGAGGGGGACATATCCTTTGTGGACAGCGAGGGCAAGCTCACCGGCGTGTTCTCCTACAACAATCTGTACCTCCGGGATTACAGCTTCGGCGGTGAGGGATACCTCTCCCTCCTCCTCAACCGCTACCGCTCCGGCAGCATCGGCGCGCTGATGACCGTGAACACCGACGGCACGGTGATTGCCGCCAAGGACATCACCGAGGAGGTGCTGGACATCTCCGCCTCTGGAAACTATGTAGCCGTCCTCTACGGCGACGCCCTCATCATCTACACAAAGGAATTAGAGGAGTATGCCCGCCTGAACAACACAGGCTACGCCAGCCATGTGCTCATGCAGAGCGACGGCTCGGCGTTGATCATAGGCGGAAACACCGCTTGGCGTTATCTGCCATAGCTGAAAACCCGACAGCCCCCTTCCTCAAAAGCCTCCCCTTCGCCCCCTATACCGTGCAAACACCTTAGAAAACCTATCAAAATAAATTGCGCGGTAAGCCACGGGGGGGGGGGGGGGGGGGGGGGGGGGGGGGGGGGGGGGGGGGGGGGGGGGGG
>CANPBB010000107.1 GCA_947572235.1 uncultured Clostridia bacterium | reverse complement strand
TCCTCACGGAGGCGATTTTGAACTATGTGGCCCTGCTGGGCTGGTCCCCCCGGGGGGACATTGCCGAGGAGGAGGTGTTCTCCTTGGAGGAGCTGGTGAAGGTCTTTGACACAGCCGGTATCTCCAAGTCCCCGGCCATCTTCGATATTGAGAAGCTGACCCACTTTAATGCCATGTACCTGCGCGCCATGGCGGCGGAAGATTTCGCCAAGCTGGCGGAACCCTATATCCGCCAGAGCGTGAAAACCCCCGCCATCGACACCGCCCGGGTGGCCGGTCTGCTGCAGGCCCGCTGTGAGAAGCTGACGGAGATCCCCGAGAAGGTGGACTTTTTCGACGCCCTCCCCGACTATGAGCGCGATCTCTTTGTGAACAAGAAGGCCAAGACTACCTTGGAGGTGTCTGCGGAGATGCTGAGCGCCGCCATTCCCGCCTTAGAGGCCCTGCCGGAGTGGACGGAGGAGACGGTACACGGCGCCCTGATCAATCTGGCAGAGCAGCTGGGTGTAAAGAACGCCACGTTGATGTGGCCGGTGCGCATCGCTGCCGCCGGCAAAACGGTGACTCCTGGCGGCGCGGTGGAGATCTGCGCCATCTTGGGCCGGGAGGAGACGGTGCGCCGCCTGCGCTTAGGGCTGGAGAAGGTGGGCGCATGAACGAACATCTCACAGAACTGCGCAGCTTCCTGCAAAGGGATATGCGGCGCCTGCCGCTGATCTTTGCCGGCCTGTTTTTCCTGTTCTGCCTCATCGGCTACACTGTCTGTACCGCCTCCCCCCAGCTTACTGAGTCCGTTGTGAACTATTTCAATCAGATGCTCAGCGACTCCGGACTGGCCGATGAGGCGGGAAATATCTCCTTTGTAGGCATGCTGATGAACAACTGGTTTGCCATGGTGTTCACCATTCTCTATGGTTTTGTCCCCTTTCTGTTCCTGCCGGTGGTCACTGCGGCCTCCAATGCCCTGATTATCGGGGCTCTGGCCGCCTTCTACCGCCTCAATCAGATCTCCATGGCCGCCTTTTTCGCCGGCATCGTGCCCCACGGCATCTTTGAAATCCCAGCTCTGGTGCTGGCGGTGTCGCTTGGGTTTCTCCTCTGCCGCAATATTGTGCGCAGCATTCTGCGCAGCGAAAAGGCGGTCCCCATGGTGGACCTTCTGGCGAATATTCTGCGCACGATGCTGTTTGTGATCTTCCCTCTGCTGCTGATTGCGGCCCTCATTGAGTGCTACATCACACCGGGGATCATGAGCCTGTTCCTATAGCCTCCTAAATTGTCCCGCACCCACCGCCGGACAGTCCAGCGGCGGGGGTTTATCTGAAAATGAGAGAAAGGAAGTACCAAAATTATGAGCAAGACCGCCATCCCTCAGGGGTATAAGACGCCCTTGGAAATTTATGATATGCAGTGTGCCATTGAGTTTATCAAGGGCAATTTTCAGGACAATCTGAAGCGGGCGCTGAACCTGCGCCGGGTGTCCGCCCCGCTGTTTGTCCGCTCGGACAGCGGACTCAACGATGATCTCAACGGCTATGAGCGCCCGGTGTCATTTGACATCCCTGCCGCCGGCGGTGCCGAGGGGGTGGTGGTCCACTCTCTGGCCAAGTGGAAGCGTCTGGCCCTCAAGCGATACGAGTTCTTTCCCGGCAACGGGCTCTACACCGATATGAACGCCATCCGCCGGGATGAGGAGCTGGATAACCTCCACTCCATCTATGTGGACCAGTGGGACTGGGAAAAGGTAATTACACGGGAGGATCGGAACCTCGACTACCTTAAACAGACCGTCCGTGCCATTGTGGGGGCCGTCTGTGACACCTGCGACGCCCTGCGCCGGGCTTTTCCCCAGCTCCATGTAAAGCTCAGCCGGGATGTGACCTTCATCACCACGCAGGAACTGGAGGATCTGTACCCGGAGCTGCGCCCCAGTGAGCGGGAGACCGCCTTCCTCCAGACCCACCCCACCGTGTTCCTCATGCAGATCGGCGGCAAGCTGAAGTCCGGCCGCCCCCACGACGGCCGGGCCCCGGACTACGACGACTGGGCTCTCAACGGCGACATCCTCATGTGGAACGAGGTACTGGGCCGGGCCTTCGAGATCTCCTCCATGGGAATCCGGGTGGACGAGGAGAGCCTCCAGCGCCAGCTGAAGCTCTCCGGCAAGGAGGAGCGGCGGGAGCTGCCCTTCCACAAGATGCTTCTGAATGGGGAGCTGCCCCTGACTATGGGCGGCGGCATCGGACAGAGCCGGCTCTGTATGCTGATGATCGGCGCGGCCCACATTGGAGAGGTACAGGCCAGCCTCTGGGATCAGGCTACCTGTGACACCTGCGCCCAAGCCGGCGTGACGCTGCTGTAAGCGGAGAGGATAAGGAGGAGATAAATATGAGCAAGCAAGTCTTGGGCGCTCTGGAACCTGCCGGGGTCTTTCGGTTTTTTGAGGAGATGTGCGCCATCCCCCACGGCAGCGGCAACACCAAGGCCATCAGCGACTACTGTGTGGCTTTTGCCAAGGCACGGGGACTGAAGTATGTGCAGGATGCGAGCAACAATATCGTCATCTATCAGGAGGGCACCCCCGGCTATGAGGACCACCCCGCCGTCATTCTCCAAGGGCACTTGGATATGGTCTGCGCCAAGGAGGCGGACTGCCCGCTGAATATGGAGCGGGATGGACTGGATTTGGTGGTGGACGGGGACTTCGTCCGCGCCAAAGGCACCACCCTGGGCGGAGACGACGGCATCGCCGTGGCCTACGCCTTGGCGATCCTGGACGACAAGACCATCCCCCACCCGCCCATTGAGGCGGTGTTCACCGTGGACGAGGAGATCGGCCTTCTGGGCGCGGCGGCGCTGGACTGCTCCGTCCTCCAGGGCCGGCGGCTCCTTAACTGCGACAGCGAGGCCGAGGGCGTCCTCACCGTGGGCTGTGCCGGCGGCGCCCGCTGCGACATGGTTCTGCCTATGACAGTCGGCCATGGCTGTGGCTACTGCTTTACTGTAAAGTTTTTGGGCTATACAGGCGGACACTCCGGCGCGGAGATCCATCAGAACCGGGGCAACGCCCTGAAGCTCATTGGAGAGGCCATACAAGCCGTTTTGAACAGTTGCGAGGCCCAGTTAATGTCCCTCTCCGGCGGCAAGCAGGACAATGCCATCCCTACAGAGGCCAGTGCCACCCTGCTGATCCCCTCCGAGGAACGGGAGACCGCCTTCAACGCCTTGGACCGCTGGTGGAAGGAGGAGGGTGACCGGTATGGCGCTACCGACCCCAGCGGCTGTATGATGCTCTCCAAGGGCGGTGATGTCTGCGCCGACGCGGTCAGTGTGGAGGACACCCGCCGCTGCGCAAGTCTGCTCTGCGCCCTGCCCAACGGCGTCCAAGCTATGTCCAAGGACATCCCGGGCTTGGTTGAGACCTCTCTGAATTTAGGCATTCTCCGTTTGGAGACCGACGCGCTCCACGCTACCTCCTCCGTACGCAGCAGTGTCAAGAGCGACCTGTCCGCCCTGATCGACAGCCTCCGAAAGCTCACAGAGGACCAAGACGGCAGCTTTTCCACCCGGGGCGAGTATCCCCCTTGGGAGTACCGGAAGGACTCCCCCCTGCGGGACACCATGGCGGCGATCTTCCGGGAACAGTACGGCAAGGAGCCGGTGGTGGAGGCCATCCACGCCGGGCTGGAGTGCGGCCTTTTCAGTGATCGTCTGCCAGGGTTGGACTGCGTGTCCTTTGGCCCGGACATTATAGACATCCACACCCCCCGGGAGCGCCTGAGCATCGCCTCCACCCAGCGGACATGGAAGTTCCTTTTGGCTGTGCTGGCAGCGCTGTAATGGTTTCTCTTAGCAGCTGAACAGTAAAACGGCAGAGAGCAAAAGCTCTCTGCCGTTTGTCGTTTTTCTATTTTGCCAGCCCCTTCAGGTTCTCCATATCGCTGCTCAGGCGGTGGAAGGCGATGGGCAGCTGACCCACGGCGGTATCCATTTTTCGCAGCTCCCCGGAGATGTGCGTGCGGAGCACGTCAAAATCCGACAGCAGCGACGTGTACTCCCCAACCACCGTCTCGATTTTCTCCCGCAGCTGGGCGCGGATCCCCGCCGCCTCCTGCTCCGTCCTTTGCAGCAGCTCCGCGGCCTCCCGCTCCGCTTGGGCTAAGATATCCTCCGCCCGCTTGTGGGCGTCCAGCTCGATCTGGGCCACCTGCTCCTTCATGCGGCGGTACTCCTCCGCCTGACACTCTAAATCCCTCACTTGGCCCTGTAGCTGATCCCGCTCCGCGGCAGCCTTCTTCAAAGCCTGCCGGGCCTCCCGCTCCTCCAAGAGCTGCTGCTGGACCTGTTCCAGCTCCTCAGCGAGGCGGTCCCGCTCCTCCTGAAGGCGCTCGTTGGCCGCGTCCGCGTCAAAGAGGCGCTCCCGCTCTTTCTCCAGTGCCTCGCTGGTCTCCTTGTGCTCGGCGGAGATCTTGGTGATATAGGACATCACGTCCTCCCGATTGAAACCGTTAAACACCGCGTTTCTGAAATTGTTTTCCATGGGTTCCTCCCGCTGTTCCGCCGCTGCGGCGGGTTGATTAAAGGCGAAAGGAGCCTATATACCTCCCTTTCGCCGCTTTTTCTTCTCTGGATCAGACGATAGTCACACGTGTCCCCTTCTGGGCCTTCTCAATGTGCTCGGAATAACCGGCCACATAGAAAGGAATATTGTCCTCCTTGCCGTTGACTAACCGGCCCTGAACCTTCTCCCACGCCTTCATGCCTACGGAGAACTCCGGGAGGCCGGCTACCAAAATCGGCTGCTGCTCCTCCTCGATCCAGAAATACTTCCCGCCATAGCAGCGCCGGGCGGTTTCAAACACGTAGCAGCCCACCATGGAGAAGAGATTGAACCGCCCGTCCTCATCCAGAGCTTCCTGACGGAACGCCTCCAGCAGGTCGTCTACCTCCCGCAGGCTCTCCGCAGAGTAGTCCAGCGTGAGGCCGTGCTCCTGCATGTTTATGGTAAAGTTGTGGGCGGTCTCTATAATATCCTCCATTAGTTTGTCCATGCTGCACTCCCTCTCTCCGCTATAGGCGGAGTCATGATAATGTATGATTTTTGTTATTGTAACATATCTGCGCCTGTTTTGCAACTACTCTCCAAGGTAGAAGGGGCGGCTTTATATGTATTACAGCCGCTTTTCATCCCACATATACCCATGCCAGATGATGAAGTCCCCTTATGCACAGCCCAAGAAAGGGGTATCACACAGCTTTCCTCTGACCGAAGGGGATGAAGAGGAGGGGCACAAAGGAGGCCGCGATAACGGAGAAATTCAGCTGGTCCGTCAGGCGCATCAAAAGAGAGGAGGCAATGCCGGACCAGTTTTGGAACTTAGCCAGCGTCAAGCCCCACGATAGGGAGAAATCTGGGAGATTTAGCTGGAATAGGACCACCGACAGGTAGACGGCGGTCATGATGGCGGCGGAGACGGCAATCTCCGCCCTCGTCATGGAGCGGAAGGCCCACAGACCCCCTATAAGCAGCACAGCCAAAAAAAGGACAGCATGAAAGATGGTGCTGCGGACCGGGTCGGCGGAGACATTCGTCACGCCGTCGGCCCCGACGGACTTTACAACAAAAAAGAATCTGGCTAAATAAACGGTGGCATAGAAACTGATCCAACTGGCGATAAGGCAGTAGACAGGGACGCGCCAAAGAGTGCGAAGCCGCATTTTCACGGGGGTACCTCCTTTCAAAATTCAGCCTATAGGTTTTGTTTTTGTTTTATTGTACCATATATATTCACAAAACGCAAATTTTTGCCGAGACAACCGTAAGCTCCGCCGTTTTACCGGCAGCAGTGGTTTAAGAATGGCCGCAGGTCGACATAGGGGGCTTCGCCGCGTTTTCTATTTGCGAAACAGCGGGAGATATGTTATACTGCTTGAGAATAACGCAATTTTTTGAGAAAAAGGAGCTGCTATGGGGGTATTTTATCAACGCTTTGCCGGCAGTACCGCTGCTGCGCCGGTGATTTTTCTGATTTTATTCCTCGTTATCGTGGGGGGCGCGCTGTATTTAACGCCTCGGATTGCCGCTTGGCTGGACAAAAAGGCGGACAAGCACCCCGGCTATTTCGACGGGATGCTCACCGAGGACCCCAACGCCCCCAAGAAGGAGGAGAACAGCCATGACCCTGACTGACCTGCCCAATATTGGCCCGGTGCTGGCAGCGCATCTCCGTGCCGCCGGCATCCACACACCGGAGCAGCTCCGAGAGATCGGGGCGGCGGAGGCCTTCCTCCGCATCCGCACCGCCGCGGACCCTACCATCTGCCTCCACGCCTTGGAGGCCTTGGCCGGGGCGGTGGAGGGCGTGCGCAAGTCCGCTCTGCCGGCAGATCGGAAAGCGGAGCTGAAACGGTGGTTTAATGACGTGACAAGGGGGATTAAGACCGGTGTTTGAGGTACTGAAAACAGAGGGGCTGGCCCGCCGGGGCCGTTTTTCCTGCGCACACGGCGGGGAGGTACAGACCCCCGTCTTTATGAATGTAGGCACCCAAGGGGCCATCAAAGGGGGACTGTCTGCCTACGACCTGAGGCAGATCGGGTGTCAGATCGAACTGAGCAACACCTACCACCTGCACCTGCGCCCCGGCGACGATGTTGTCCGGCAGCTGGGAGGGCTCCACACCATGATGTGCTGGAACGGCCCCATCCTCACCGACTCCGGTGGGTTTCAAGTGTTTTCCCTTGCCTCCCTTAGGAAAATCAAGGAGGAGGGCGTCACCTTCGCCTCCCACTTGGACGGACAGCGCATCTTTATGGGTCCGGAGGAAAGTATGCGCATCCAATCCAACTTGGGCAGTGACATCGCCATGGCCTTTGACGAGTGCGTGGAGAATCCGGCCCCCTACGAGTATGTACGCCAGTCCTGTCAGCGGACTCTGCGCTGGCTTCACCGGTGCAAAGCGGAGCATGACCTCCTTTGTGCCCAGCCGGACTGCCTCAATCCCGGTCAGCTGCTCTTTGGCATCAACCAAGGGGGAACCTATGACGACATGCGGGTGTGGCATATGAAAGAAATTTCCAAGATCGACTGCGATGGCTTTGCCATCGGCGGTCTGGCGGTGGGAGAGAGCACAGAGACTATGTACCATATCTTGGATGTGGTCCTTCCCCATGCTCCGACGGACAAGCCACGCTACCTCATGGGTGTGGGCACTCCCAGCAATATCATCGAGGGCGTGGCCCGCGGCATCGACTTCTTCGACTGCGTAATGCCCGCCCGGAACGCCCGCCATGGTCGGCTGTTCACTTGGAAGGGGGCTATGAACATTAAGAACGAAAAGTACAAGCTGGACACACTCCCCATTGATCCGGAATGTGACTGCCCGGTTTGCCGCACCTACAGCCGGGCCTATCTGCGCCATCTGTTCAAGGCGGAGGAGATGCTGGCCATGCGTCTGGCGGTGATGCACAACCTGTACTTCTACAACCGCCTGATGGGCCGCATCCGGGAGGCCATCGACGCGGGGTGCTTCACCGATTTCCGGACGGAGTACAGCGACAGACTGGACCGTAAAATCTGAGATTTTCCCGGGAAATACTGTGCGAAGGGAGTACAGCTGTGAGAGAAACAAAACTGCCCCGCGAATTAGAGGATGCCCTGAGGAACGGAGACATCGAGAGGGCCAAGCGGCTGTTCTCCCTCTGCGAGCCCAACGCGGTACGAATCCACTCCAATGTCTTTTCCCTGACGCCCATGCCCAAGGAGTTCGCCCTTTGGGCCAAGGAGCAGGGGGCCGACGTCAATTTCAGGAACGAATACGGACAGACCCCCCTCTTCGATATCGTCCGCATGGACGCCGACGCGGCCTTACTTATCCAGTTAGGGGCGGATGTAAACGCCGTCCGGAACGACGGCTATACACCCCTCCACTGCGCGGTGAGCCGGGGGCGGAAGAAAGCGGCCCGAACGCTGCTGAAAGCCGGGGCGGACATGGAGGCGCAGACCAAGGGCCATGACGGCCGCGGCGCCTTCACCCCCTTGGAGCTGACGCTGATTGAGCCGGATTTAAGTAGCATACGGAAATTGGACATCTGCAAGTTCCTTATAGATAAGGGCGCCAACATGACGGATCGCAGCCGGCTGCTGGCCTCCGCGTTTTCCACCGCCTTCTACCGGCATAACGGCAAGAAGAAGCCCTCCCCCTCTCTGGTGAAGCAGGAGGCCACCCTACAGGAGCTCTGTGCGCTCTTCGACGCCCCAGTGATCCGGGAGGCCAGCTTCCACGACGGGGTATCTCCGGTTCTGGTGACCAATGTACCGGGCTTCAAGGACAATTTCCGGGAGCTTTGGAGCTTCCTTGTCCCCCCCAGAGGACGGGCCCAGACGGCCCAAGGGGAGGTTATCCGCATTGCGGGGCGGATCAAGGACGAGCTGATGCGCAACGGCGGGATGAACTGGGATGATGACTACCGGAAGATGCTCTACACCTTCCGAGCGTACATGTACATGGATGACCCCGACGGCGGGCAGCCTGACAGCCGCATAGAGGAGATTGTAGAGGGCCTCAAAAACGGGGATGTCCGTGACGGGCTGATCTGGTGGCTCTGCAACTACTGCGCGCTGCACTGGGTGAAAGACCACCCGGAGGTTATGCCGCTGCTGGAGGCGGACTATACCCGGTAAAGGCGGCGTTGTCCCCCTAAAGGTGTCTTTGGGGGGCCATATCACGACAAACGCATGAGTAAAAAAACTATGAACAAGTCCCCCAATGTGGTAAAAT
>CANPBB010000106.1 GCA_947572235.1 uncultured Clostridia bacterium | reverse complement strand
GGGGGGGTTTGGGCGGGTTGTGTTTTTGTTTCTGTGGTCTTGGGTGCGGTTTTGCGCCCGGGGGCGCGGGGCCCCCCCCCCCGCCCCCCCCGCCGGTGAGGTCCGGGCCTTCTCTCTGCTTTGGGCCTCCTCGGCCCGGGCCTGATAGCCGGTGTGCTCCGGCGGCTCCACCGGACGCAGGCGGAGCTTTCCCGGGAACCGGCTCTCAAAGTGGAGCAGAATGTCCCCGCTTTCCGCGGCAATACCGGCCCCCTCCCGGAGGAGCTGGATACACCCGGCACTCATAGGCGCGTCAATGGGGCCGGGGACGGCGAACACATCCCGCCCCTGCTCCAAGGCGGTGTGGGCGGTGATCAGCGCACCGGAGCGCACCGGGGCCTCCACCACCAAGGCGGCCACACTGAGGCCGCTGATAATCCGGTTGCGCACGGGGAAGTGGCTCCCCCTGTGCTCCGTGCCCGGCGGGTACTCCGAGAGGATGGCCCCGGCGGCAGCTACGTCCTCATAGAGGTAGCTGCTGCTGGGTGGGTAAACGATGTCGTGACCGCCGGCAATAACCCCCACGGTACAGCCCCCCGCCCGGAGAGCGCCCCGATGGGCCGCCGCGTCAATCCCCTTGGCCAGACCTGACAGGATCAAAGCCCCCTGCTTGGCCATGGCAAAGCTCAGCTTCTCCGCCGACAGCTCCCCATAGGGCGTGCAGGTCCTTGTCCCCACCACCGCCACGGCGCACTCGTCGTCAAACTGGGGCAGGCGGCCCTGGACATAGAGCAGCAGGGGCGGGTCGTAGACACTCTTCAGCCGCTGGGGATACTCTGTGTCCTCCATGGTGAGAATGCGCAGGCCCAAGCTGTCGCACCGCTCCAAAATCCGCTCCGCGGCATCCATGGACTTGTCTGCCAGCGCCTCCACGCCCCGCCGGCTGAGGCCGGTCAGGGCCAGCTCCTCCTCCTCGGCGTAGTAGAGCCGCTCCGGTCCGCCGAGGCGCCGCAGCAGCTCCCGTTTCTCCGTGTTCCGGGGCTCCCGGAGGCTGGTCAGCCAGAGCCAGTATTTCAGGTTTGACATGGCGGCGCTCCTCTCTTCTCTCTTTTTCCCCTCCGGACGCCAAACTATTCCTCTGCCCCCTCCTGCCGCGCCCCCTCCCAGAGGAGCACCGCGGCAGCGGCGGCGGCGTTCAGGGACTCACATGTCCTGTCCATGGGAATCTTCAGCGTCCTGTCGCAGAGGGCCAGCGCCTCAGCGGAGACGCCCCGGCCCTCGCTGCCCACAATGACGGCGCATCGCCGCAGATCCAGCGTCCGCACATCCGCCGTGTCCTCCCCCAAGGCCGCGGCGTACAGCGGCAGTCCGGCGGCGTGAACCAGTGCGGCGGCGTGATCTAAGGTATCCCGATAGATCACACTGCGGAAGTGGACGCCCATAGCGGCCCGGAGGGTCTTGGGATTGTACACGTCGGCACACCCGGGCAGAAGGAACACCGTCCAGCCGAAGGCATCAGCGGTGCGGAGCATGGTCCCCACGTTCCCCGGGTCCTGCACGCCGTCCAGCAGCAGATAGCGGCTTCGGCCATACTTGTCCGGCGTCAGGGTCTCCGGCGGCTGATGCCCCATGGCGCGGCAGGTGAACACCACCCCCTGAGGCGTCTCCATAGGGCTCACCGCGCGCATGACGCTCTCGCTGACCTGTACGGTCCTTTTGGCGCCGTAGGTCTCCGGGGCAAACTCCAGCGCCGCCCCCTCCGTATACAGCAGGGCGGTGATGCCGAACCCCCACAGCTCCGCCTCGGAGAGGAGCTTGGGGCTGTCGCACAGAAACTCCCCCGTCTCCTCCCGGTAGGCCCGGGAGGAGGCCAGCTTGCGGAGATGGGCGCACAGGGGGTTGGCGCGGCTGGTGATCCGCTCCATGGCTCTGGCCTCCTTCCGGTATTGTGGGGAAGAAGGCGTTCGTCACTCCGAACGCCTTCCTGTCCCGCTCAATTCTCTCTGTCCTGTAGCGAAAAAATCAGTCGATCAGCTTCATGGTGGGGAACAAAATCACGTCCCGGATGGAGTCAGAGCCGGTGAGCAGCATCACGCAGCGGTCGATACCGATGCCCATGCCGCCGGTGGGAGGCAGGCCGTACTCCAAGGCGGTGATGAAGTCCTCATCCATCATGCCGGCCTCGTCGTCGCCGGCGTCCCGCAAAGCAATCTCATGCTCGAAGCGGCCCCGCTGGTCGATGGGGTCGTTGAGCTCGGAGAAGGCGTTGCCAAACTCCGAGCAGTTGATGAAGAACTCAAACCGCTCAGTGAGCCGGGGGTCCTTGGGGCTCCGCTTGGCCAGAGGGGACACATCCACCGGATGCATGGTGATAAAGGTAGGCTGGACCAGCTTCTCCTCCACCTTCTGGTCGAAGCACTCATAGAGCGCCCGGCCCCAAGTGGGCTCCACGCCGTCCATGTCCACGCCGGCGGCCTTGGCCGCGGCCACCGCCGCCTCGTCGCCGTCGATGGCCATAAAGTCCACACCCACATACTGCTTCACCGCCTCGGCCATGGTCAGCCGGGGCCAGCCGGGTGTCAGGTCAATCTTCTGGCCCAGCCACTCCACCTCATAGGTGCCCAGGATCTCCTTGGCGGCGGAGGACAAAATACCCTCGGCGATGTCCATCATGCCGTGAAAATCGGTGTATGCCTCGTAGAGCTCGATAGTGGTAAATTCCGGGTTATGCTTGGGGTCCATCCCCTCGTTGCGGAAGATGCGGCCGATCTCATACACCCGCTCAAAACCGCCCACCACCAAGCGCTTTAAGTGCAGCTCCGTGGCGATGCGCATATACATGTCGATATCCAAGGTGTTGTGGTGGGTGATAAAGGGCCGGGCAGTGGCGCCGCCGGAGATGGTGTTGAGCACCGGCGTCTCCACCTCCATATAGCCCCGCTGGTCCAAATACCGCCGCACATGCTGGATGAAGGCGGTGCGGATCTGGAAGGTCCGGCGCACGTCCTCATTCATGATGAGATCCACATACCGCCGGCGGTACCGGGTCTCCTTGTCGGTGAGGCCATGGAACTTCTCCGGCAGGGGCAGCAGGGACTTCGAGAGCAGCGTGACCGTGAGGCACCGGACGCTCATCTCCCCCCGCTGGGTGCGGAACACCTGCCCCCGGACGCCCACAATGTCGCCGATGTCGTATTTCTTGAAAGCGTCGTAGGGCTCCTCCCCCATGTCATCCCTCTTAGCGTAGAGCTGGATGCGGCCGGTGACATCCTGCAAATCGCAGAAGCTCACCTTGCCCATGCCCCGCTTGCTCATCAGGCGCCCGGCAATGGTGACCTCCTGGTTCTCCAAGGCGTCGAAATTGTCCTTGATCTGCTGGGCCTTGTGGCTCACGTCGTAGCGGGTCTGGTGGAAGGGATCTGCGCCGGCGGCTTGGAGGGCCGCCAGCTTCTCCCGGCGGACGCGCAAAATCTCCGACAGGTCCTGCTGGACCTCCGGCTGGTTATTGGTGTTCTGGTCAGCCATAGTCGATTCTCCTCTTTCGTATAGGGCGTTATCGTTCAATCTTGTCAATCGTATAGCGCATGGCGCCCCTGGGGGCCTCCACCACCACGGTCTGGCCCGCCTGGGCGCCCATCAGGGCCTTGCCCACCGGGGACTCCTCGCTGATCGCGCCGTTGGGGAAGTCCGCCTCCTGACTGCCCACCACCTTGAACACGAAGGTCTTGCCCCCGTCCACGGCGGTAATGGTCACCTTGGAGCCGATGCTCACCACGTCGGAGGGCAGATCGCTCTCCTCCACGATCACCGCGTGGAGCAGGATATTCTCCACCTCAGCGATACGGGAGTAGAGCTTGCCCTGCTCGTTTTTCGCCTCGTCGTACTCGCTGTTCTCGCTGAGGTCGCCGAAGCCCCTGGCCACCTTAATCTGCTCGGCCACCTCATCGCTGCGTGTGGTTTTGAGGTAGTTCAGCTCCGCCTGCAATTCGTCAAAGCGGGCCTGACTCATCTTGAATTCCTGCTTATTTTTCATCAATCTATCACCTTTCGTAACATATTCGCGAAAACAGCCGTACTCTGCAAAAAAGCGTATACCTATTCTATATTATTGATCCGCAGTATAGACAATGTCTGCATTATAGTAACTTTTCCCTGTGATGTCAACATCAATTATAGGAATTTGATAATTTTGCAGCATCCCCCCCAGCAGGAGCACTGTCAAAAGCTGTGGAAGATTACAATTTTCCTCCACCTCCTCCATCAGCCGCCGGGGCAGGGCGAAGGAGATCCCGTTGCGCCAGAGCACCCGCTCCCCGTCGTAGAGGTGGAGCACCACACTGCCCTGTCCCCCCTCCTCCCAAGGGCGAAACAGCAGCAGCACGTCCGCCTGCTTCAGCTGTCTCCGGGGGGGCTGCTGTACGATGGACACGCCGTACTCCCGCTTCAGCCCCTCGCAGAAGGCCTCCGCCGGAATCTGGAGGGAGAGCATCACATAGCGCACCTGAAGCGCCAGATCGATGACGATCCTCTCCAGCTCCCCGGTCATCCCCTCTGCCACCACCGCCACCGTGGTAGTCCCCGGGGACAGCCCCAGCTGCCCCATCCGCCGCTTGACAATCAGCGGGGCCATCCGCCGGTAGAGGGGCAGGGTATCCACGGGGAGGATCCCCCGGCGGATGAAGAGGTCCTCGTGGGGGTAATTCAGGGGGAACACCGCCTGCCGGACACCCGTTCGCGAGAGCGCCCGCGCCGCCCGCGCTGCGTAGTGCCGTTGGAACAGGCGGTGGTCCTCCCCCAAGCGGGCCTCCATAAACTGCGCCCCTAAGAGGCGCCGTCGGGCGATGGTGCAGCCCCTGTTGTCGGGTGTGTAGGAAATATAACCAACCATAGTGTTCAAACCTCCTGCTCCTATGGATATGGGGAAGAGGAGGGAAAGATGTGCCCTTGTCAGCAGAAGGGCGTCTGCGGTGCACGCGGCAGGGGATGCACTGTGCACACCCCCTCCCCCAGCACCGGAAATGTCCTAATCCCCCATTCGTAAGGCGCAGCAGCCCCGGCGCGCCGCCCCCCCCACCAACTGGCATTTTCCGACAAACCGCCCGCATAGCCGCCCCCCCGCACAGCCAAAGCCAAGCCTCCCCGGCTGAGTCAGGACCTTGTATCGGCAGCTTCTATACGGTTTCTTGCCGCCTGTAAACGGACAGTTTTTACTCCTTCTTACGTTTCGGATACTTTCCCCCTTCAATTATCCTACAATTTACAGCACGCTATAAAGCATACGGACATGATCCGGGCATGTTTGTGCCCCAATAACTTCCGCACCTTTCTGCCCGCGCGGTTTTCGCAACATAAATCCGATATCCTTTTTGATCCCCCCGTAGATTGCCATCCTCCGATACTTCGCCGCAAATACAATATGCCGCTGTCATTTCCGCCCCGCATGTTCTAAACCGCCTGTGTCTTTCTCCATTTAAAAGGCCTTCTTGTTTCATTGATGCTGGTCCCCAACCCCTTCAGCCGCTCTAAACAGAGGATCTTTTTTGTCCATACCTCTAAAGCTTTTTGTGCCCACTGGCAAATCCAGCAGCCGTCCACCAAAAAAGGAGCACCGGGCGTTTCCCGCGCCCAGTGCCCTTTATTCTCAAAACGCAAAATTTCCGTCCACGAACACCGGCACCTCTTCCCCCTCCTGCGTGGTGCCCACGATGGAGAGGTCCGCGGTGCCCACCATGAAGTCCACATGGGTGATGGAGTCGTTGAGGCCCGCGGCCTTTAGCTGCTCCTTGGTCATCTCCGCGCCGCCCTTGACGCACTCCGGGTAGGCCTCGCCGAAAGCTAAGTGGCAGGCGGCGTTCTCATCGAAGAGGGTGTTGTAAAACAGCAGGTGCTGGTTGGAGATGGGGCTGTCGTAGGGGACCAAGGCCACCTCGCCGAAGAAGGAGGCGCCCTCATCCACGGTGATGGCGGCTTTCAGGGTCTCCTCCCCCTGACGGGCGGAGGCCTCCACAATTTTGCCCTCCCTTACCACAAAGCGCAGGCCCTCGATGACGTTGCCGTCGTGGCATAGGGGCACGGAGGCGCAGACCACGCCGTCGATACCGTCCCGCAGCGGGGCGGTGAAGATCTCCTCCGTGGGCATATTGGCGATGAACCGCTGGCCCTTGGGGGTGTCCGAGTCCCCCGCCGCCCACAGGTGGTTCTCCGGCAGGCGAATGGTCAGGTCGGTGCCCAAGCTGTTCTGATAGCGCAGGGAGCGCAGGCGCAGTGCGTTGAGCTTGTCCTTGCGCCGGTGGAGCAGGTTCAGGTGGGAGCGCCAGCTCTCCACGGCGCCGCCGTCGCCGGTAATGCGCACGGCGGCAAAGATGGCGTCCCAGAGGCGGTCCATGGCGTCGCCGCAGCCAGGGAACACCCGCTGGGCCCAAGAGGGGATGGGGATGGAGACGATGCACCAAGGGAAGCCGTTCTGCATCTGGAGGCGGTTGAAGGGTTTTAGGGCCTCGCTGCTGGCGCGCTGGTTGCGGACAATCCGATCCGAGGCCACACCCTTCAGGTTCTCCGGATCGGTGGCGGAGATGGCCAGGTAGGCGGCCCCCTCCTCCGCGTAGCCGTTATAGAAGTGCCGCACCCACTCGGGCACGGTGTCAAACACGTCCTCGGCGGCGTGGAGATACTTCTCCCGGGTCAGCACGTCATCCCGCCAGCTCATGATCACCTCCCGGCAGCCGGCGGCATAGGCCGCCTTGGCGCAGAGCCGGGCAAAGCCAGCGCACTCCACCGGCGCGGCAATGATCAGGTTCTGTCCCCTCTGAACATTGACCCCCACCTCCACCACCAACCGGGCATACTCCTGCAATCTATTCTCCATAACGTTCTCCTTATCCTCAGTATTAAAGTATAGTCTGCCCAACCCCCGCCGAATTTTGCGGCCAAGTCCGCAAAAGAGCCATAGGCAGAGTTTGCGGCGCAAGCGCCGCGAAATGAATCAAAATCGCACCGTCTTTCCCAAGGTGCCATCCCGCCAACACAGTTGGCGGGACCTACGCTGAAAATGTGCCGCCGTCACATTTTCTTAACGCCGCGGCAAACCGCGCTCGGTTTGAACCTTTTCCCTTGGAATCAGCCCCGCCGCTTCCAAGGGAAAGCCCCCCGTCAATCAAATCCACATTTGAAATCCAAGGATTTCAAACGAAAACCCTATTCCCCCCTCGCTTGAAATCCGCAGATTTCAAGCGAATTTACTTCCACATAGACGGAAACAGCATCAGCAGCAGGGGCAGGATCTCCAAACGTCCCAGCAGCATATTGAAGCTGAGGACGACCTTGCTCAGAGCCGACAGGCCGCTGAAGTTCCCTGTGGGGCCCAAGGCCCCCAAGCCCGGTCCCACGTTGCCCACGCAGGTCATGGAGGCGGAGAGGGCCTCGGTGAAGCCCACGTTGTCCCAAGCCACCACCAGCGCCCCGATCAGCGCCAAGGCGATGTAGGCGAAGAAGAACAGCGATACGCCGGAGAGGGTGTTCTCTTCCACCCGGTTTCCGTCCACACGGATGGTCTGCACCACACGGGGGTGGAGGATGTTGTGCACCTCCCGGCGCAGGTTCTTGACCAGAAGGATCACGCGGATGGACTTGACGCCGCCGGCGGTGCTGCCGGCGCAGGCCCCGGTGACCATCAGAGCGAACAGGATCATGCATGAGAAGGTGGGCCAGAGGGCGAAATCCACCGTGGCATAGCCGGTGGTGGTGGCCACGGTGACTACCTGAAACACCGCGTCGGTGACGGTCTTTGCGTTCAGGGCCTGCCCCCCCACAGCCACCAGGTTGGCGGCGATCAGCGCCGAGGCCCCTATGGTGAGCAAGGTGTACAGCCGCAGCTCCTCGCTGTGGAGCACCGCCTTGAAGTTGCGGCAGAGGGCGTAGTAGAGCAGGCTGAAGTTGACGCCGGAGAGGAACATGAAGATGATGATGATCCAGTTGATGGTCAGGGAGTTGTAGGCGGCGATGCTGGCGTTTTTCACCGAGAAGCCGCCGGTGGAGATGGTGGTCATGGCATGAGTGACGGCGTCATAGAGGCTCATGCCCGCCACCATGAGGAAGATGATCTCTAAAATGGTAAGCCCTACATAGATGCTGTAAAGGATCTTGGCGGTGTCCCGGACGCGGGGGACCAGCTTGGTCTTGATGGGCCCCGGGGACTCCGCCCGCATCAGGTGGACGCTGCCCTCCCCGGTCTTGGGCAGCAGGGCCAGCGTCAGCACCAGCACCCCCATGCCCCCCATCCACTGGGTCTGGGCCCGCCAGAGGAGGGTCCCCCGGGGCAGGGACTCGATCTCTGTCAGGATGGTGGCGCCGGTGGTGGTGAAGCCTGAGACCGTTTCAAAGAAAGCGTCGATGTAGTTGGGGATGGCCCCGGAGAGCACATAGGGCAGCGCCCCGAAGGCGGACATGACGATCCAGCTGAGGGCCACGGCGGCAAAACCGTCCCGGGCCTGCATCCGCCGCTCCCCCCCGGGGAGGCAGCAGAGCGCCTGCCCGATGACGCCGGCAAGGGCGATGGTCACGGCGAACCCCATAGCGTCGCCGCCGCCGGCGGCCCAAGACACCGCCAAGGGCAGCACCAGACAAGCCGCCTCAATCCGCAGAATCTGGCCTAACATCCGAAGCACCAGTGTATAATTCATAAGCACCTCCCGTGCCTTTCCCTCAGAAAAGATACCCAAAAGAGCTCCCATCCGCTCCACACGCCCAAAGCCCCATCAAAAGCCCTCGGCAGAGTTTCGCGCCCTCCGGGCGCGAAATAAATCAAAATCGTTTTTCCGGAAACCGCGTTTTCGGAAAAACACCTTTCGGGCCCCGCTGGGCCCGAACCTTTTTTCGGGAATCGGCCCTGCCGCTTCCCGAAAAAAATCCCCCCCGTCAATCAAATCCAAGTTTGAAATCCAAGGATTTCAAACGAAAACCCTATTCCCCTCGCG
>CANPBB010000105.1 GCA_947572235.1 uncultured Clostridia bacterium | reverse complement strand
GACTGTAAATCTGTTGTCGACGACTTCGGTGGTTCGAATCCACCCGCTCCCACCATGCCGGAGCAAGCGATCAATGCTTGCTCCGGCTTTTTATATTCCTCCCCCAAGCGGCCCGGTACCCTGTGTGCCGCTATACCCCCATAGCCCCCCGGCCAGTGGGGACGGCATCCTGAGAGAGCCTGTCCCCACGGAGGGGCCAAAAGGAGGAAATGATATAGAACGAACGTTCTATCTGAAATAGATAATAGCACAGATGTTCTGTGATGTCAATAGGAAATAACAGATTTTCTGTAATTTTTTAAAATACGATCAACTATACTGTGACAGAGGGTGAGAGGAACCCCTATAGGGGAGAGAGGAGGAACGGGAAATGAGCTTTGGACAGCGCCTGCGCCAGCGTCGGATGGACTTGGGATTGAGCCGGGCGGAGCTGGCGGAGCGCCTTGGGGTCAGTGCCTCAGCCATCGGCAACTATGAGACAGACCAGAACACGGTGCGCAGCGACCTGCTGCCCCGGCTGCTGTATGCCTTACAGGTGGACCCCAACTACCTCTACCAAGACTACTTTGCCGCAGACTTCACCGTCACCGGCCACGAGCGTGGCCTTTTAGAGCGGTATCGGCAGCTGAATGTATCCGGTCGGCAGGCGGTGGACACAGTGCTGGAGGCCCTGTGCGGCTATCAAGAGGACATGGAGGGCCTGATTGCGGCGCCGGAGGCGGTGCTGGAGATCCCCCTCTACCGTTCCCCTGCCGCCGCGGGCTACGCTGCCCCGGTGTTTGGTGAGGACTACGACATGATCCCGGTGACGGAGGAGGTGCCCCGGGGGGCGGTGTTTGCTGTGCGTCTCCAAGGGGACTCCATGGAGCCCTACCTCTCTGACGGCGCGGTGGCCTATGTAAACCGGGAGGCCCTTGGAAACGGGGATGTAGGCATCTTCTCTGTAGATGGGGATATGATCTGTAAGCAGTACTATCGGGATGCCTTGGGGATGGTGTACCTCTACTCGGTGAACCGCCGCCGGGCCGACGCGGATGTGGTGCTCCCCCGCACGGGGGGGCAGACGGTGGTGTGTTTGGGGAAGGTGATGCTTAGGCATCAGCCGCCGGTGCCGGGGGCATAGATCTATTTGTTAGAAGGAGAGGCACAGCTTATCGCTGTGCCTCTCCTCTATATCCATGGCCATACGGCCAGTGCGATCCCAGCTGACAGGGCTGTTTGCACAGATTTACCAAGCCAGTGCCGCCGGGCGCTCAGATCTCCGATTACCGACAGGGTCTGGCAGTGGACCGACAGTCCGCCCCAACTGAGAATGGCCGCGGCGGTGACGAATCCCGCCCGACCCGGCTGCAGGGACGCTGTGCCGGTGACCATCTCAAAGAACCCCAGCACTGCCGGTGGAAAGTGGGCCGGCAGTACACCGGCGGCGGCCCGAAACAGGGCCACAAAGGCACAGATATTCAGCGTGGCGGCAAAGGAGGAGGTCACGGCGCCGGTGAACATCTCCGCAAAGCTCTTTTTGGGCAGGGGGCGCCGTACTGGCGGGGTAGGGGATCGGCCTCGGCATCCTCGGCGGCATAGGAGGAGACCGGTGAGGAGGGCGGAGAGAACGTGGATCAGGTACAGCGCCAGCCCTGCCCTCTCGCTGCGGAGCACTGCTGTGCCCACAAAGGAGAGTGCGAAGGCGGGGCCGCAGTTGTTGACAAAGGCAAGGCATCGTTCCGCCTCCTCCCGTGTGAGGGTGCCCTCCCGGTATAGCTCCGCCGCTGTCCGGGCTCCGGAGGGATAGCCGCCGATGAGCCCGGCGATAAGGGGTGTCACCGCCGCCCCGCTGAGGTGGAACAGCGGCTCCATAAAGGGGGAAAACAGCCGCCCCAGCCACCGCCCCAGTCCCAGCTGCAGCAGCAGTGACACCACCACGAAGAAGGGGAACAGTGACGGCACCACCGTCTGGAAGCAAAGAGCCAGTCCGCCCCGCACCGCCTCCTCCGCCGCCTCTGGCCGCAGCAGGAGCAGCAGGGCAAAGACGGCGATTACCGCCGCCAGCAGACGTTTTTTCATCCCATCGGCCTCCTCAAGATTGGGTGTGTATGGTGCAATATATGGCCGGAAAGACAGGGACATAACCAAAAAGAGCGGGGGACAGCAGCGTCCCTCGCTCTTTTGCTGTTTTGATACAATTTGGCGCGTTTACTCCATACTATAAATATTGATTTCTTTTGCGGAATTGATCCTTATAACCGGTTCCTTTGAGCCTGATGCAAGGCCGTTTTTTTCAAGTATGCCCTGTGGATCATTTATTACACCGCCCTGCGTTGTGTTTAGCTCCAAACTTATATTCTCAGGAAATTTATCAAAATAGACCGAAACACCTCTGAAAACGTTGGATTTTGAACTGTCCAGTAAGATATTGTGCTTCAAATAATCGGCCTCTACATCAAGATTCACATGGGAATCGTTTGCATGAATCAACACATCTGAGTGAAGGGTGTACAGGAAAACTTGTCTGAAATCGCCCATTATTTCAATTTTTTCAAATTCCTTTTGAGGTATGGCAATCAGGGGAGAGCCAAGGACATCATTATCCTTTTCTGGGTTTTCCATGGTGATTTCAATGTCAAGTGTCTCTCCCCGCTTATCGCACCGAACAGTGTATGTGTGCGCGGTGTTCAGATCTCCATTATAAAATTCAAAATTTTCACCCTCGCTCCGCTTTATGACAATAGATGCAGCATTGCCGCTGATGTTGATATACTGAAAATTTTCAGCCGCAATGTCCTCGTGCATTTTTTCCGACCGATCCTGAGAGGATGTTTCAAAACGGATAGAAGTATCTTCTGCACCAGATACCATCTTACACAGCTCCGCGGGGACCGGGAAACAGAATTTCAGCGTCTTTGTCTCATCGGAGCAAAAGTAGCCCTCCGCGTAGGAGTCGCCGCCGTCGTCATAGAGATCCAGCGCCAATATGGGGGTATATGCCGCGTCGTTTCCGCTACCCAGTACCGTTCTGGCAGGGGCTTGGTAGTAGGTGATGGTCCCGGTCTGTACCGCGTCCCCGGAGAGCACCGTCGTGGTGCCCACAGCCTCGCTGGCGGCGTCGAAGAGGCTGTCAAGAAGGGCGTCGTAGTTTTTGTCCTCTGGCGTGACCTTGGTGTCGGTGTCGCTGGCGATGCTGTGGATGATGATATAGCTGTCCTTTTTCTCGTTGTCCCGGACAGCACAGCCGGCGAGAAGCAGGAGCAGTGCTAAAGCTGTTAAGGTGAGGCAAATCTTCTTCATCGTATCACTCCAGATTCAGATTTCGTTTCAAAATATAGTTGGTGCCAAAGAAGTACACCGCGTCCACCGCAAGGCAGATGGCAATCAGGATCCAGAAGCTCAGGTGGATGGCGCCACGGGTGCCGAGGATGGCGTCCAGCTGGATATCGAAGTTCCACAGCCACCGGAAGTTGGACAGCACGTTCAGCAGCACCGTCCCCGCCACGTTGATACCCACGTAGGCCACCACGCTCATAGCCACCCGATGCTTGCTGGCTAAGTGGCCTAAGGCCATGGCTAAATAGATGTGCAGGTAGCTGGAGGCCCCGCCCGCGATCATCAGCAGCAGGAACTCAAGGATGAACAGGTAGTCACCGGGGCGCAGGAGCCTGAAAAGCGCCTTCATCAGTCCGGGGAACAGGTCCCACAGGTCCTGCGCGGTGAAGGGCACCAGCAAAAGCACCGCCAGCATCGCCACGATGATGCTGATGACCGTCACCACAATGGCGCAGATCAGCTTAGAGGCAATCAGCTCCCATGTCTGTACCGGCAGGGTGTGCATCAGGTATCCCTCGTCCCCCAGAAGCCCCCGGTAGAACCGCTGAACCACGAAAATCAGCACCACCACGAACATGGCCACCATCACGCACACGAAGGCTAGGATGGCCGCCATCGCCGCCGAGGAGGCCAGTACACCGGCGCTGTCCTGTATCCAGACGCTGCCGTCCTCCCTCATCTGGGAGTTCAGCGTAAAGCGGTTGATGAGTCCCAAGGCCAGCGCCGCCGGCCAGATGAAGGCGAACTGCTTGAACATGGAGCGGAAATCGTACTTTAAGAGCTTACCCAACATCAGAACTCGCCTCCTTCCACCGGAATAGTCCGAAAGATCTCACGAAACAGGGCGTCTACACTCTTGCCCTCATTCTCCCGGATATTGTCCACACTGTTGTGGAGCATCACATGCCCCTCCTTCAAAAAGATTACCTCGTCCAGTACCTTCTCAATGTCGCTGATGAGGTGGGTGGAGATGAGCACCGTCCCCTCCTCGTTGTAGTTGGTCAAAATCGTGCTGAGAATAAAGTCCCGGGCGGCGGGGTCCACCCCGGCGATAGGCTCATCCAAAAGATACAGATGGGCCTTGCGGGACATGACCATCACCAGCTGCACCTTCTCCTTGGTGCCCTTGGACATGGTCTTGATCCGGCTCCCCGGATTCACCCCCAGCGCCGCGCACATGTGCATGGCCTTGGTCCGGTCGAAATCGGCGTAGAAGTCCGCGAACAGATCGAACAGGTCCGTGGCTTTCATCCAGTCGGCAAAGTACATCCGGTCAGGCAGGTAGCTGATCACCGACTTGCTGTGGACCCCAACCGGTGCGTCATCCACCAGCAGCGTCCCCAGCGTGGGCTGGAGCAGCCCGCACAGCAGCTTGATGAGGGTGGTCTTGCCGCTGCCGTTGGGTCCCAAAAGTCCGATGATGCGGCCCCGGCCAATGGACAGATCCACGTCCTGTAGGGCCACCTTGCTGCCGTAGGCCTTGGTAAGCCCCTCGGCGCGAATAAGCAGATCACTCATAGCTTCCTTCCTCCTTCAAAAGTGCCGCTGCCTCCTGCCGGGAGTATCCCAGCTCGCCTACGGCGGTGTAAAATTTTGCCACGATCTCCTTTGCCATCCGATGCCGGATGGCCTCAATGGCGGCGATGTCGTCAGTAACCACCCGGCCGGCGGTGCGGTTGGCCACGGCCAGCCCGTCGCTCTCCAGCTGGGTCAGCGCCCGCTGCATGGTGTTGGGGTTCACCCCCGCGTCGGCGGCCAGCTCCCGCACCGAGGGAAGCTTGGTCCCCGGCGGATAGACCCCCGACACGATGCGCCGCCGCAGCTGCTCGCACAGCTGTACCCAGATAGGTCGGTCATCGCTCAGTGACCACTCCATGATGTGCCTCCTTTGTTTGATTAGTCCATCTGTATTATTGTATTATGCGATTAGTACAGTAATACAATAATACAGATGGAACCGTTTGTCAAGGGGGTTTGCGAAAAATTTTTCCCCGCTGCCAAATGACCGTCGTGATAATGTGACAGCGCATTTGTAATCCCTCTGTTGTTGACTGACTGTCTTGGCGTGGTATACTTATTATGAAAAGCGGCACATTTACAGATTTACAGCGCAAAACTGCAAAAAGAAAGGTGAAAAGGAGGGGCTGATATGAGCCGATTTTTGTGTGCACTGCTGGCGGCGGAGCTTCTGCTGTCCCTATGCGCCTGTGCGCCGGAGGCCCCGTCGCAGCCGGAGAACGACCCGCCCCCGGTGACGGAACTGGAGGACTATGAGAGTGTGGACTGGCTGGTGATCAGCCTCGACCCAGAGGATTACGGGATCGTGTACGATATAGAGCACATGAATGTAAGGGACTTCCCCTTGGCCAAGCTCTGTGTCTACTGCCTGTACGCCGACGGGGCCTATGCGGAGGGCGCCCACGACGAGCTCTACCGGCGGTTTATGGAGGCCCCCAACACAGTGCTGAACTTCTTGGCCCTTTTGGGGAACCGGACTGCCCGAGGGGAGTATCCCGCGGCGGAGGAGCTGTGTCGGCAAGTGGTACTGGCGGATGTGTTTTGGTATGACGGCACAGAGGAGCTGACCGCAATTCTAAAGCGGTACCAAGAAATCTATTCGCAGGGCAGGCAGGGGGAACTTTTGAACCTGATGCAGGCGGAACTTGCGGCTGCTCTGGAGCGGCAGGCCGGGGAACAGGCGGAGCGGGAGGCGTTTGTGCGGGAATACCAAGCGGAAAACCCACCGCAGCATATCATAGAGGGGGAATCATGATGCAGTATCGCAAAGACAAACATGGCCACGCCATTTCGGTGCTGGGCTACGGCTGTATGCGTTTCACAAGAAGAGGCGGGATCATCGACTTGGACAAGGCGGAGCGGGAGCTCTCCGCCGCCATCGCCGGCGGGGTGAACTACCTCGACACCGCCTACATCTACCCCGGCAGCGAGGCCGCGGTGGGGGAGCTCCTCCGGCGATTGAACTGCCGGGGACAGGTGCGCCTTGCCACCAAGCTGCCCCACTACCTGATCAAGTCCGTGGAGGGGGCGAAAAAGCTCTTTCGGGAGGAGCTGCGGCGGCTCCAAACGGACTATATTGATTACTATCTGATGCACATGCTCACTGACACCGCCACTTGGGAGAGGCTGTGCCGCTTAGGGCTGGACCGGTGGATCGAGGGCAAGCTGCAATCGGGGCAGATCCGCAGCATCGGCTTCTCTTACCATGGGAACAGCGAGATGTTCTGTGCCCTGTTGGACGCCTATGACTGGGATTTCTGTCAAATACAATATAACTACATGGACGAGCACGCCCAAGCCGGACGGACCGGACTGCAATACGCCCACCAGAAGGGCCTGCCGGTGATCATCATGGAGCCCCTTCGAGGCGGGCGCTTGGTCAGCGCCCTGCCCAAGGGGGCCAGAGATCTGCTGCGGAAGAGCGGCAGAACGGCGGCGGAGCTGGCCTTCCGCTGGCTCTACGACCAAGAGGCGGTGACCTGTGTCCTCTCGGGGATGAACACCCTTGCAATGGTGGAGGAGAACTTAAAGACAGCGAATACCTCCCCTGTCGGGTGCCTGAGCTTGGAGGAGCGGGCGTTGATTGAGGGGATCAAGGAGGAGATCAGCCGGACAGTGAAGGTGGGCTGTACAGGCTGTGGCTACTGTATGCCCTGTCCCGCCGGGGTGGACATCCCGGGAACATTCCGGTGCTACAACGCGGCCTCCGCCGAGGGAAAATCCGCCGCCCGGAAGGACTATCTCCGCTGTACAGCCATGCGGAGCGGCGCCGCGGGCGCCTCCCGGTGTGTGGCCTGCGGCCGGTGCGAGGGGCGCTGCCCCCAAGGGATCGCAATTCGTCAGGAGCTGCGGCGGGCCGCCGCCGTGCTGGAGACGCCGGGATATAAGGCTCTTCGGTGGGGGATTGAGAAGCTGAGATTGTGGTAGTGCAGGGGTTCTTGAGGGGGAAAAGGTTCTCTTTTGATTGTGGGTTCACCCACCTCTTTCCGCTTGAGCCGCGGCCGCGCGATAAAAGCCAAAAAATTATGTGGCCTTTTCCAACAAAGTGTGATACTATAAGAAAGTAATCAGCCTTGGCCCTGTGGCCAACTCCTTATGGAAGGGAGGCGAAACCTTGCATCAAATCAATCCTATGTACTTCTGGCTGGGGGCCTTTGTGCTCTTCGGCGCGGTGGAGGCAGCCACCGCCGGTCTCACATCCATCTGGTTTGCCGTGGGCGCCTTGGTGTCGTTGATCGCCACCGCTTTGGGGGCCCAAGTTTGGCTCCAAGTGACCTTGTTTATCCTCGCCTCCACCGCCGCCATCGCCGCCACACGACCTTTGGTCCGGCGGTTTGCCAAGCGGCGGAGAGTGCCCACAAATGCAGACCGGGTCTTAGGCCGCACCGCCCGGGTCACGGAGACCATTGACAACTTGATCCCCACCGGTGCGGTGTATGTGGACGGCAAAACATGGACGGCCCGAAGCGCGGCTGGCGGCCCCATCCCCAGCGGCACAATGGTTACTGTGCTGGCGATGGAGGGCGTCAAGCTCATTGTGCGGGAAAAGGAAGCAATCCAGCCTGAAAAGGCGGAAACTGAGAAAACGGAGGAAGCATAATCATGGAATATTTACCCATCATTCTTCTGGTAGTCGTGGTGCTGGTGATCTTGGTGCGGTGCATCTATGTGGTGCAGCAGTCCCGTGCCTATGTGGTGGAGCGTTTAGGCGCCTTCTCCGCCGTGTGGCAGGTGGGCATGCACTTCAAGGTGCCCTTCATTGAGCGGGTGGCCAAGCGGGTCAGCCTGAAGGAGCAGGTGGTGGACTTTGCGCCCCAGCCCGTTATTACCAAGGACAACGTCACCATGCAGATCGACACGGTGATCTACTTCCAGATCACCGACCCCAAGCTCTATACCTACGGTGTGGAGCACCCCATGAGCGCCATCGAGAACCTCACCGCCACCACCCTGCGTAACATCATCGGCGATTTAGAGCTGGACCAGTCCCTCACCAGCCGGGACCACATCAACACCCAGATGCGGGCCATCTTGGACGAGGCCACGGATCCTTGGGGCATCAAGGTCAACCGTGTGGAGCTGAAGAATATCATCCCGCCCCGGGATATTCAGGACTCCATGGAGAAGCAGATGCGGGCCGAGCGCGAGCGGCGTGAGGCCATCCTCCAAGCCCAAGGCCAGAAGGAGAGCCAGATCTTGGTGGCTGAGGGCGAGAAGCAGTCCGCCATCCTGCGGGCCGACGCCGCCAAGCGCGCCGCCATTCTGGAGGCTGAGGGTAAGGCGGAGGCCATTTTGAAGGTGCAGCAGGCGCTGGCTGACTCCATCAAGATGCTCAACGAGGCCAACCCCAACGATCAGGTGGTGAAGATCAAGGCGCTGGAGGCCTTCCAAGCCGCTGCCGACGGCAAAGCCACTAAGATCATCATTCCAAGCGAGATTCAAAGCTTAGCGGGCTTAGCTGCCAGCGCGAAGGAACTTTTTACTGACGGAGATAAGAGATAAGATGAACGGACCGGATTTTTATCCGGTCCGTTTTTATGCCTGACAAAGCGGCCCCCATCCACGACAAACGCATGAGTAAAAAAACTATGAACAAGTCCCCCAATGTGGTAAAA